>CAJQQK010000039.1 GCA_905480435.1 uncultured Hyphomicrobiaceae bacterium
GCGGGCGCGCTATAGAGCGCGTCCTTGACCGCCGCCCGTCACATCGACGGGGAATGCTCTGCCAACAGGATTAAGCAGCAAACCGACCACCCAAAAACACCTGACCCACCCACTCAATTCGTCGAGGAGCCAATAAATCACAATTGACATGTAAGCTCAGCACTTGACTGAGAGCGTGTGGGCTCATTCAACCAATGGGTCTGATATCATCGCTCAGAATCCTTTACTGACGAGTTGCCCGGTTCCCCATTGTTCTGTTGTGAACATGCTGGGGCATCCCGCAGCCTGTTCATTCAGAAATTGGCCGTTGGCCAAAGGAGCATTGTCATAGCCCGCATTCTCGACGGCATTCGTGTGCTTGATCTTTCCCAATTTCTGGCCGGTCCCCATGCAACGCTACTTCTGGCCGGTCTTGGCCCCGAAGTGATCCGCATTGACAACCCCAAGAGCGGCAATGTCATGGCTGACGCACCGCTCTACTATGGCGCGCAAGGAGCGTCTTTCGAAAAGCGCGATGATACGGACCTCGGCATCGCTTATTTGAAACGCCTTCGGGCTAAGAAGTCGATTACAATTGATCTGAAGTCAGAGGAGGGTCGCGAGCTTTTCGTCGACCTTGTTCGGCAGTCCGATATTGTCGTTGAGAATTTTTCGGTAGGTGTCACCGAACGTCTGAAGATTGACTGGCCATCGCTGCAATCGATCAACCCTCGTTTGATTTACTGCTCGATCACGGGATATGGCGCAACTGGTCCGGATTCGACACGTCGTGGCTATGACGTCACGACTCAGGCGATGTCCGGTCTGATGAGCATCACGGGCTTGCCGGGTGATGCACCGACAAAAGCCGGCTCGGCATTGGCCGATACGATATCAGCGGTTTTTGCTCTGTCGGGTATCCTTGGCGCGCTCTATCACCGCGAGTTTTCTAAGGTCGGTCAATTCGTGGACATCTCGATGGTTGATGGCTTGTTCTCTCTAATTTTTGATGAGCCATTGGACTGCTATGAGAGCCTTGGACTTAGTTTCCAGCAAGGGAACCGTGTCATGAGGTTCTCTCCGTTTGACACTTTTCCCACGCGTGACGGGTGGTTCGTCCTTGGTTGCGGTACTGATGCAATGTGGCGGGGCGTCTGCACCGTGATCGGCCGTGATGATCTGGCTCGGCATGCCGATTGGGGCCGGATGTCGTGGCGAGTGTCCAACAATGATCAAGTCTCCGACCTAATCCGTGCCTGGAGCATTGAGATTGAAACCAGTGAAGCGGTCGAGCGGTTCTCGGCAGCAGGTGCCGTGGCAAGCGCCGTTCATAGTATCGAAGACTTGCTACGTTGGCCGCATCTTAACGCCCGCGGCATGATTACCGTTGTCGAGCACCCGACACTCGGTCCGCTCGCCGGTTTGAAAGCTGCCGGGTTTCCGTTGAAATTCAGTGCGGCCGATACTGGATACGAAGGATCAGCAGCTTTGACGGGCAGTCATACCCGGGCAATCTTGAAAGACTTGCTCGGGCTTGATGAAAACCGGCTCGACGAATTGCAGACGAGTGGCATCATCTAAGCAATACTATCAACAAGACTGACGACGCGACGGACGTGGCTATTACTCCGCCAACGCCTTGTTCTTGTTTAGGGCCACTCGCGCCGATCAGCTGCTTGCGACGGAGTACCATGCTTATGGCAGCAACGCCTTTCGTGCGGCCATTGCACGGCTCAGACGAAAATTGAAACGAACCGGTTCGAGGGTCACCGAAAAGTCATTGATTTCTCGGCTGACAACGCCACATCTCCAACATCAGTGCTGCAGTGAACCTTCGTTATCGTCTCACAGTCGGTCACCTCTTCGGGAAAGTGATGATCATAAGCGAGACGGCCATTGTCGTATGATTGCGTTGGAAGTTGCTAGGGTTTCAATCTCTATCCGAGAAAAATGTCCGCCATTCAAATACAAAGTGGACATAAGGTGGGTGTGAGGTTGTCAGTCGCGAAGGGAGCCGTGTCATGCGTTCAGCGTCAGTAGCATTATGCTGGATCCTCAGTTTATTTATCTGGGTGACACTTGCCAATGCTGCAGTTTCGGCTGTCAAGGATCAGGCAGCACTCAATAAACTGTTTGACCAATTGAAGCAGGCTGGCAATCCGACCGAGGCGGAGGCAGTGACAGAGCAGATTTGGCAACACTGGTTCAAGACGGAGAATGCAGAAGCGCGGCAACTGATGGATCGGGCACAGCTGGCGCGGAGGGCGGGTGCCTTTCAGGATGCCCTCGTGCTCCTCGACAATATTGTTCGACTGGCGCCCAATTATGCCGAAGGCTGGAACCAACGCGCGACGGTACTGTTCATGCTGGGACGCGATGCTGAATCAGTCGCAGACATACAAAAAACGCTGCGGCTGGAGCCCCGGCATTTCGGAGCTCTGTCTGGTCTAGGTTTCATTCATATTCGCAGTCAAAACTGGAAGGCTGCGATCGCATCTATCGAGCGAGCTTTGGAGGTGCACCCATTCTTGCGTGCGGGGGCACTGATACCGAAGTTGAAAGAACAAACCAAAGGGCACCCCCTGTAAGCGATCACCGTTGGTCTGGGGTGAGTAGCGGTGGACAGATAGTCAGACGCGAAGAGTTTATCGCGACATCTTCTATTGCCGGCCAAACATGCCCAGGATGAATTGTTTGCCTTCGGTTCAACACCCGCTAAAGCACGTCGCGTTTTAAGGCGCATTGTGAATCCGGTCAAACGCGACATGCTATAAGCGCCTGTTCGCCAACAATTTGGTTGCAATGCGTGCTGCGAAAAGACGGTCGTCAAGGTCGTTGGTCGATCGAGTGAAATCAACCAGCGCCAAGTAGTGATTGAAGACGTCATATAGGAGATTTTAATTGAGGACTGACTACACGGAGAGGGTAGGTCTCGGTGGCGGCTGCCATTGGTGTACGGAAGCCGTATTCCAATCTCTGCATGGCGTATCGAATGTTGCACAAGGCTACGTACGTTCCGAGCCACCGCACGAGGACTGGTCCGAAGCTGTCGTCGTCACGTTTGATCCAAGCACAATCGAACTGGCGGTGTTGTTGGAAATCCATCTGAGAACACATTCGAGCATGTCCAATCACAAGATGCGAGGCAAGTATCGCAGTGCAATCTATACATTCAATGATGAGCAGAGGCTGCAGGCGGAGAATTCTCTCATGGCACTGCAACCGGCATTCGAGAAGCCGCTGGTGACACTTGTTTTGACCCATTGTGCTTTTCGACGCTCCGATGAGCGGTTTCAAGATTACTATTTGAAGGATCCAGACCGTCCGTTCTGTCGAAGCTACATCGATCCAAAGCTGCGATTGTTGCGCGAACGCTTTGCAGAGCGGGTTCAGACATAAGGCTAGCCGCGTGCAGGTAAACCTAGAATTCACCGACGTGCTCATTGGGCGCCAATGTCTCAGTTTGCCTTGCTGCTGACAGTGTGAGCGCTCTAAGTTCCTCCGCAAGGAGGAGCATATGCATGAATGATACGGTTTCAGATGTTGTCATTATTGGTGGCGGCCTTGCTGGCTTGGTGGCAGGCGCACGAGCCAGTGAGCTCGGCCTTGCCGTTACCGTTCTTGAGCGCGGCACGGATCACAACTATCCCTGCAACACGCGTTGGTCTGGCGGTGTCATTCACATCGCCTACACTGACATAACGTCGTCGCCGGAGATCCTGCGCAGTGCCATTCAGCGTGATACGCACAGCAAGGCCGAAGCATCGCAAATCCATGCCGTTTCAGCCAATGGTGCCCGCTTTATCGATTGGCTGCGTGGGCAGGGCTCTACCTTCGTGCGAACCGAAGTCGATTGGCAGCAACTGATTCTTGAACCAATGCGTGACCTGCGCGCCGGCCTCGATTGGGAGAACCGTGGACCCGACCAGCTGTTGGCGCGGTTGACAGCTACAATCAAGCGCAATGGTGGCGAGGTCGTGCTCGGTGCGCGCGGACGATCGCTGGTCATGAAGGGCGATCGCTGTACAGGCGTGGAAGCAACTGTGAACGGCGCGCAACGCACGTTTCTGGCAAATGCCGTCGTGCTTGCTGATGGTGGTTTCCAAGGCAATCTGGAGCGGCTCGCCAAGCACGTCACGTCGCGATCGGACAGCATCAAGCAGCGCGGCGCGGCCACTGGCATTGGCGACGGGCTGACAATGGCTGAGGCTGTTGGCGCCAGTGTCACCGATCTCGACAAGTTTTATGGCCACCTGCTAAGCCGTGATGCCTTCGGCAACGACAACGTCTGGCCCTATCCCGAAGTCGATGCAATGGCTTGTGCCGGTATTCTGGTGGACAGTAACGGGTACCGTTTCACAGACGAGGGATTGGGCGGTATCGCAGCGGCCAATGCCCTATCGCGATCCGATGATCCGCTCGGCGCAACAGCTATTTTTGACGCCGCGATATGGAATGGTCCGGGTCGGTCAGCGCGCATTCCAGCGAACCCAACGCTGGTAGATGCAGGCGGCACAGTGCTCACCGCAGACAGTATCGAGGAACTTGCCTTGCTAGCGGAGTTGCCACCATCAGGGCTCGTCGCCAGTGTTGCGTCATACAATCGAGCGCTTGAAATTGATGCACTTACGAAACTATCTCCGGAGAGAACGGATCCAAAGCACGTTGCCATGCCAATTGCCTCCCCGCCGTTCCACGCAATCCCCGTTTGCGCCGGGATTACTTACACGATGGGCGGCATTCACATTGATGGCAATTCACGGGTATTGCGGTCAAACGCAAGCGCCATTGAAGGACTATATGCAGCTGGTGCGAGCACCGGCGGCCTAGAAGGCGGCGGCAACGTCGCCTACATTGGCGGACTTGCCAAAGCCGGCATTCAAGGCCTCATCGCAGCGGAGACGATCGCACGCAGCCGCGGCGTCTCTGTTTAACACCGTCGTCACCACTGATGTTTCGCTATGAAGAAGGAATTGCAGGTTATGAAAATTCAGCGCGTCATGACGCAGATCGTCGAGCTACCGGCGAACGAACCACTTGCTGATGGCCCAATGATTAGCGGCGCGACGCGGCTGTTTGTGCTCGTCAAGATTGCGACAAGTGACGACGTCGAAGGGATTGGCGTGACGTTCTTCGGCGGCGGCATGACAAAGGCTTTGAAGCAGGCGGCAGATGATCTCGGCGAATTGATCATCGGGGAAGACCCAGCGCAACCGGAGAGGATCGTTGGGAAGCTGCGGGCGGCGTGCGGCATGTCAGGCCCTGGCGGCGTCTTCACATTGGCATTGTCAGCGATCGATATGGCACTTTGGGATATCCGGGCGAAGTCGCTGTCGGTCTCCGTGTCACGACTTCTCGGTGGGCACCGTGATCGCGTCCCAGCTTACGCAAGCGGCGCACTGATGCGCCATTTCACATTGGAGCAGGTTGAGAAGTCAGCCGGCCTGCTCGTTGAACGTGGTTGGAAGGCGATGAAGACACAGCTCGCACTACCGGGGCACACAACACCAGATATTGAGGTGAATCGTATCCGCGTGCTGCGTGAAGCAATTGGCCCGGACATCCAACTGATGTGCGATATCAACCAGGGATGGGACACTTACCAAGCGATCGACATTGGCTCGCGCATCGAACCTTTTCATCTTCATTGGCTAGAAGACGTCACACAGGCCGAGGACTATCAAGGCCTCGCTCGGGTCACAGCCGCACTCAAAACACCAATTGCCGGTGGCGAGTATGTATGGGGCATCGAACCGTTCCGGCAGATGTTGGAAGCGCGCTCTGTCGATTTTGCGATGATAGATCTTGTGCGGGTCGGTGGCATCACGCAATGGTTGAAGGTTGCCGGAATGGCAGAGGCGTTCAACGTGCCGGTCGTCAGTCACTTGATCCCCGAAGTGCACATTCATTTAATCGCCGCCATTCCGAATGGCGAAATCGTCGAGTACATGCCGTGGGTCCGTGACCTTTTTGATGATCCCCCGATACCGACAGATGGCATGATGGACGTTCCGGTAGGCGCGGGGCTTGGGCTGTCGTTCACGCGTGCGATTGATGGTGACTTCAAAGTCAATCAGTAAAGGATCTCGCACTTAAATAGCGCGGAGCCCGACAATCACCGAAGCCGCCGTGGGAATGGACCAGACAGACAGTTTGCCGGCTCTATTCGTCTCAGAAGTGGCCAGTAACAAGGCTCAGAAACATGCGTTGGAGACTGGCTATCCAGTCGCGACACGCCAACAATCAGAATTAATCTACTCGATCTGAGTTGCTCTCAATTCAGTCAAAAACCGTTGTGAACAGATGCATCATCGGACTTCCGGTTGCACCTCAACTTCGTGCATCATCTGCTCAAGCTGATTTTCCGAGTCACCCCAACAACAGGCGACATTGCCCACCGCTGGACTCTGCTCTCATTGAGATCGCTCAATCTTCGTTTATTCGGTTAGACAAGCCTTTCAGATCTGTCAGCGTTTGGTCGAGACTGCGGGTCTCCCCAATCCCAACCGATATCATTTCCAATGCCGGTTCATGAAGGTGTGGCAGTGTTGTTCCGGTCGCTTCTTTAACGACAATTGGCTTGTAATCTCGGAAGCTGGCGTCGACGGCTGTCGCCTTCACGCACTGATTGGTCAATACACCGCAAATGAGAACGGTTTCAGCCTTCAGTCCTCGTAAAATGATATCAAGGTTCGTCGCAAAAAAGCCACTCAAACGGCTCTTCTCCACGTACCAATCGTCGGGCCGCGCATCCATTTCGGCGTGAAGTTCGTAGCCCCATGTATCCTTGCGCAAACCGCCTTCCTTTAGGAAGTCCCGGAGCGTAGCGAACACACCTGCATCGGTTGCGTCGCGGAAGCCGTGCTGTGTCCAGATAACGGGCACTTCTTGCTGCCGCGCCGCTTCGATCAGCGCCTGCGTCGGTTTAATCGCATTGCACATATGTTCGATATCAACGCCGGAACGAGAATACCATCCTTCTCGGCTCAGAAAATCGTTTTGCATGTCAATCACAACCAATGCCGTGCGCCTAGGCGCCAGTCGCCATGTGGTGAGGGTGTAAGGCGTCGTGCTGCAATCACGCTGCTGGGCCATGCTGCCAAACTCTCCGTTCGCATAACAAAGCAGCAGAATAACCTATTCGCGCCGCCAATTGAACCTCGACAAGCACATGGTGCGGTGCGTGCTTTAGCGCGCCAGATCCATGTCCGCTTCAGTGGTCTCAGCAGTGGCGTCAAACCGCCGTTCGTAAATTGGTCTGGCGCCTGTTGTCGGACCCGGATACTGGACAAACAACATCGTGCAGCCGCGCTCTGTAAACATTTCCTGCTCTTCATGCGGGTCTGCGTGATACACGATGTCGCCTTTGCGCAATCGGCGATCGCCCAGCTGACACTCGCCATCCAGTATATACCAGACCTGCGCGAACTCGTGACTATGGCGCGGGAAACCAGTGCCAGCCGGATAATGGATCGTGCCCGTGTTCGGCGCCGTTGGATCATCGTCGGTCGGATGCATTACCATGCGTGTTTCGTTGCCAAATCGGCCGATTTGCCCCGGATGTTCATCGGGTCGCGCAACTCGACAGCCCGTCTGGTTGTCGAGTGTTTGAGCGAGGTTCGTGCCTTTATCTTTTTACTTGGTCATCTTTATCTTCCTTGCACCTAGTTGTTCTGGGGAGACGGGGCTGCGATCAATCACCAAAGCGTTTGGCATAATCATTGAATATTTCGTGAGCTTCATTTGCCAGCAATTGCTCCGCCGGCATCTGGCGTTCTTTGAGCTCCGTACCAACTTGATGTCGAAGATCATCGTTGCTCATGCGGCGCTTCCATTTGGCATCGACATCGGCGAGCTTGGCGAAAAATGCTGCAGACTCCGACGAACCACTCGCAAAGTAAAGACGCGCGATGCCCGTGACATGCATCGTTGCGACGCACATCGAACAAGGTTCCGCCGTCGTGTAAAGATCGCAGCCGCTAAGATCGGTCGTCGCGAGCCGGCGGCACGCATCGCGAATGGCCTCAACCTCGCCATGCGACGTTGGATCGTGAAGCGTGACAGCCTTATTGAGGCCTTCGCCAACGATGTCGTCCCCCCTAACAACAACGGCGCCGTATGGAAGCGCGCCCGGAATATCAAGGCTCTCGCGAGCGATCTCCAATGCACGCCGCATGAATTTTTCTTGTTTGGCCATGAACTCTCAATCTGCTTAAAACAATTTTCCCGATAACATTTAGCCCCTTAGTTTACAGCTCAGCAACCAACCACGGTCCTGACGCACCTTTGAGCCTGAGGCTAAGTACAGAGGCTGCAACACATTCGCGCAAACCGTCGGGCGTTCCAGATAGTGATTGGAACTGTCAGAGCTTCCCTCATGGTTTTGTAATGCGTCGATACCAGTCTGCGATCAGATCTGCGCCCTTGCGCCATTCAGCAGACACCATCATGCAATGCGGGGCGGCTTCCAGGCAATGGTACTCAGCACCGAAGAAGTGCGCTGTCTCCAGATCTTGCCCCTCCGGGTGCAAGTCCCCTCGATCTCGTCCGGCCGAAATACAGAGTGCAGGCATGTCAAACCGGGTCTGATCGATGTGGATGGCAAGGGAGCGCCGATCATTTAGCAGTCTTGGACTTTCTGGACACAATTTGTGAATGAACGGACGGATGTCGATAACTGCCTCGCCCGCAAGAAACTTGTGTCGGCATATTTCTTGATCGGGAGGCGGAATCAATCCTCCAGCTGGCACCAACGGCAGCGAATGCAGACATTCAAGCTGCCCCGGCGGCGATGGTGCGAGCAGGCCAAAACCATAAAACCGCATCTGTTCGCCAGCAACTGCGCCAACGAGTGCACCCGCACTGTGACAGACTGGAATTACCGGCCTGGCCAGCATTTGACAAAATGCGATCACGTCCTCCGCCAACTCCCTTGCGCCCTGTTCGGCAAGATCTGCGTCCTGCGGAAGGCCACCATGCCCACGCATATCCATCGCAGCAGCCGGAATTCCAACGTTATCGAAGTATTGAAGGTAGTGCGCATAGCACCAAGCGCCGTGATGGCCGCCATGGATGAGGAGTAAAATTGGGCGATCCGGATCTGACTTAGTCACTTGCCCAAAAAAGATGCGCCCGCGCCCAACCGACTCCAGCCTGAGCGTGTCCATGTAACTGAAATCGAATTCCGACGACGGCAAAGCAAGTCTCCGATATCTATTTCACTGCAACGAGATACCGATAACGAGCAGGCCTGACAATCTTCGCGGCAAGAACTGACTGAATGCAAATGCAGCATTATGCTGCCTGATATGCTATCGGAATCTGGTAGAAAATGCATAGGAGCATCGAGCGAGATGGTAAGAGTTTTGATCCCATCGGGCGCATTGGGGCTGGGCTATGATCGCGATGCGTTGGCCCGCGGCGTTGCATGCAAACCTGACATCATTGCTATCGACGGCGGTTCAACTGACAGCGGACCACATTATTTGGGATCCGGCACATCGAAGTATTCGCGACAATCGACGAAATCGGAGTGGCGCGAATTGATGGCCGCCAGGGCCGAGGCAAACGTGCCTTTGGTGATTGGCACGGCAGGAACCTGCGGTGCTGATACGGCCGTCGATTGGTTGGTCGCGATCACCCAAGAGATCGCAACAGAAACTGGTGCCAACATTAAAGTGGCGGTCCTCAAGAGTGGCCAAGACCTCGATGCCATGACTGCTGCTCTTGAAGCAGGTCGCATCAGTCCATTGGATCCAGCTCCCGAATTGTCAACCGAAGTCTTGAAGGGATGTACTAACATCGTTGCGCTAGCCGGCGCCGAGCAAATACAGGCCGCGCTTGCCACCGGTGCCGACATTATCATTGCCGGGCGAACAACCGATACTGCGATCATATCGGCACTCCCCTTGGCGCGTGGCTGTCACGCGGGTGCAGCTTGGCATGGCGCAAAGATCGGCGAATGTGGTGCACTCGCGACCACCAGTCCGAACTCTGGCACGATCCTGATCGAGTTCGATTCCGAAGGGTGTACTGTCATACCCATGGGCGAAACCGCGCAGGCAACCACACATACAATCTCGGCGCATATGCTTTACGAAAACAGTGATCCCTACATCCTTATCGAACCCGGCGGACATCTCGACGTAGCAGGTGCACGATATGTGTCACTCGATGAAACACGTGTACGTATAACAGGCAGTAAATGGGTGCCTTCGCACCGTTACACAGTAAAATTGGAAGCCGCACGTCGTACAGGTTATCAAACCGTATCATTGGCCCTGGTGCGAGAGCCAAGATACGTTGCTCACGTTCGTCAATGGAGTGACGACATCATAGCAAAGTGCTCGGCGAAGGTACGCGAGCGGCTCGACTTGTCCGCTGCCGATTTCACCCTTGAGTTACGCCTTATTGGCGTCGATGCGACGCTGGGCGATTTAGAGACACATATCGCCAGCAGCTCAGAGGTCGGTGTTCTCGGTGTTGTCACCGCTCAGAGTCAGTCCCTTGCGCGCGAAATCGCGAAGTTGCTCAACCCATATCTCTTGCACCACCCGCTGACCGAGCAGGAAGAGATGCCTACATTCGCATTCCCGTTCTCTCCACCGGAGATGGACAGAGGTGAGATCTATGAGTTCTGCTTAAATCATGTGCTGGAGCTAGCGGATCCGATGGAGGCATTTCAACTGACGACGCTGGAGATGGCCGGATGACAAAACTGGTCGAAATCGTCGTCAAAGTGCGCTCCAAGAATGCCGGGCCATTCTGGCTCACCATCGATATTTTTTGCGGTTCAGCGGAAGCGTTTACTCGAGTGAGCAGTGGTCTGGCAACAGGAATGGTGGCTACTGCTTTCAAGATCGAACAGCAGATGATCAAGCGATTTGAGCTGGAGGAACTGCACGTCATAAAATTCAGCCTGCCACGCCCTTACGTTCAAGGCACTTTGGCCGATCGCGACATGCATGGCGCTTCATATTCGACGCTCTTAAACGACATAGAGATCTGAAACTTGGGAGCGAATGCTGAAACCGACAAGATATAGTCCATCATTGTATGCTTCAGGTTAGTTTGAGCTAAGCACGGCCTGAGCATGGCGCCGGCTCCCATGACATCGCGAACAATTCTGGCACTACAGAGCGCTTCCGCTTCGGCCTCCATACTGTTGCCAGTTGCCGAACCTCACACTGCGCCGCTAGGATGCACCGATCTTGGCTCACATGATGGTTTTATGATGCGAACAATCCTAGTGGCAGCAACCGGACTTCTTTTGGCAGGATGTGGTGACGACTCAGCCAGCAAGCTTGTCGAAAAACCCACGCGTCCAAATCCGTTTTTGGGCTATGAAAGCCAAATCCGTTACGCCAAGGATTGGTACAGTTTATCCCATCACCAGCGCGCCATTACCGTCGCGCACTGGTCACATGATGCCGGCTTCACTAAATCTCAAAGCAGCGATCTAATCTGGTGCCTCAAGTCCATGGCGGAAGCCGCAAATGCCAAATCGAAGGTTTTTGATGAGGCCAAGAGCGAGTGCATCGACAAAGTGAAGGCCAGCAAACCCAAGGGATAAACGCACCGCGGGGCGGGAAAGCTTTGATTGCTCAAATCTACTCCGTAATCAGGCAGTAGGTGAGTTTTTCGTAAATCGCGCACTGTCCTTATAAAAAAGCAGCCCTCACGACCCGCCTTTTTTTTCCGCCAAGTCGATAACTCCTATCAGTCGATGGCTTCGGGCCAATAGGGTTGGCAACCACAACAGGTAGCAGATCAACTAAGCCGCCTTCGGGCTAAACTGTGTCGATCGTCATACGCCGATCACGGAAGCTCAACAGTCAAAAGCCACCTCAATCCATCCCGATTGGAGATGCAGACATGCCAACCAACGAAATCTGCCGCCTCTCAGCGCATGACCTAGCAGCACTATTGAGCAACGGTTCGCTAACTGCCGAAACGGTCATGGACGCGGTGTTGACGCGATGCGCAGAAACGCAAGTATCGTTAAACGCTTTTGCGCTTATTGACGAAGTCGGCGCACGCAAGGCAGCTTGCGATGCCGATGCAGCACGGGCACGCGGCAGCAATCTCGGACCACTGCACGGCATACCTTTCTCAGTTAAAGATCTTATCCACACGAAAGACCTGGAAACGGCCTTTGGTTCTCATCTCATGGCCGGGAACATTTCTGATCATGATGCGCACGCCGTCGCCCGCTTAAAAGAAGCAGGCGCAATTCTGATCGGTAAAACCACTACGCCGGAATTTGCCCACAAAGCAATTACGGACAGCCCCCGATATGGCCCAACGCGCAATCCCTGGAACACTGAGTTTTCGTGTGGCGGTTCAAGTGGCGGTGCGGCGGTCGCCGTTGCCGCCGGTCTTGGCCCATTGGCCGTGACAACAGACGGTGCAGGTTCGTCTCGCATCCCTGCCAGTTGCTGCGGTGTCCTGGGTCTAAAAGCAACGTTGGGTCGTATCCCTAACGAAGACGGCGCTGACTTATTTGGCACGTTCAGTCTGGTTGGCGCCATGACGCGGACAACCGCCGACCTGGTCACCATGCTCAATGTCATGAGTGGTGAGCATCCGGGGGATCCATGGACCCGATCAGTCACTTATCCACCTTGTGTTGTGCCATCGACGCCATCTGCAACGCTGCGTGGCTTGCGGGTTCATTACAAACCTCGTCTAGGCAATGAACACCTCGATGATGGTGTCGCCGTTGCCATGGAAAACGTCCTCGACATTCTTCAACGAAAGGGTGTCATTGTCACACGAAGCGACGGCCGCGAAGACTGGGGCAACGAGATGGCCCGCGTCATGATCCGAGGCCCTTTGGCGGCGCGCATGGCCCACTTTTCCGACGAACAGCGCGACGCGATGGACCCAACGTTACGCACCGCCATTGCCGAAAGCGAGACCTTGGATTTGCGGGCCTTACAACAGACACCCATGCAGCGCGCCGCGCTCTATCGCCAAACCGAAGATATATTTGAACATGCCGATCTGCTGTTAACGCCATGCGTGAGCGCACCGCCACCGCGTATCGGCCATACCGCAGCAGAACCAATTTCAATCAATGGTAAAGTAGCCGGTCCGATGCGTGCGCACTGGTATAATTATCCGGCACCATTTAACCTGACCGGCCATCCTGCGATCTCAATTCCGGCTGGTCAAACTCCGGATGGCCTACCAACCGGAGTTCAGGCCGTTGCTCCCTGGTTCGCCGAACAGCGCTTGATTGATCTGTCAGCTGCACTCGAAGAGCTACTACCTTGGAACATGCCACCAAACACTTAACCGATGACATCTCATGAAAATTGACCAATCGATATTCCACCCAGAATACAAGCGCGAACCTTATTGGTGGGAGGCCGCCCGCCCCGGAACCCAGTATTCAACAGACCTGCCGACTAGCACGGAAGTCTTGATTGTCGGCAGCGGCTATGCGGGATTGTCAGCCGCTCTCGAACTCGCACGCGAGGGCCGAACAGCAACCGTGGTCGACGCCATGGCTTTCGGCGAAGGTGCAAGTAGTCGCAGCGGCGGTGGCGTCAGTGCCGGCATCAACATTGGCAAGGGCCTGTCAGGGGGACCTGGTCAACAGACGCTCAGCGATGCTCATCAAAACACGATAATCGGCCTGATGTCCGAAAGTCTGGCCGCCTTCGAATTCGTTCAAACTTTGATCGAGCGCGAAGCTATCGAATGCCACTACGAACGCCATGGTCGCTTTGTCGGCGCCTTTTCAAAAGCTCACTATCCAGGCCTAGCCAAAAAAGCCGAATTCCTAAACCAGCACATCGACCTCGATGCTTCTGTCATCCCATACGAAGAGCAGCGTTCCGACATAGGTAGTGACTTCTATCATGGCGGCATGGTCATCAAGCGCGCCGGCAAGTTACATCCGTCGCTCTTCCACAAGGGCCTACTTGATGCGTGCAATCGCTCCGGTGTCACCTTGTGCGCCCACACCAAGGTCGAAGCAATCACCGGCGCCGATCACAATTTCAAGATCGAAACCAGTCGAGGTATCTGCCGCGCTGAACACGTGATCATTGCAACCAACGGCTACACTGGTGCCCTCACTCCGAAATTGCGCAACCGTATCGTTCCAATTTCGAGTCAGATCATTGTCACTGAAGAGCTCCCAGAGGATCTTGCGCGCGAGCTGATCCCGAACGGGCGGACAATTTCCGAAACGCCACGGATCACGAGTTACTACCGCATGTTGCCCGGCGAGCGCCGCGTCATGTACGGCGGTCGTGCCCGCTTCCACGACGTGCCACCTGACGTCAGCGCGACGTTGCTATATCGCATGATGACGGACCGCTGGCCGCAACTAAAAGGCACCCGCATTACCCACTCCTGGTCAGGCTTTGTTGCCATGACGACGGATGCTCTGCCACATATGGGTGAAGTCGATGGATTGCACTTTTGCACGGGCTGCAACGGCAGCGGTGTCGCCATGATGCCGTATCTTGGTCGGCAGGTCGCCCGCCGCATTCTACAAGGCGGACAAACTGATTGTGCCTACGGTAAGATCGACTTTCCGGGGGTGCCGGTCCCGTTGTACCGAGGTCATCCGTGGTTTCTGCCGGTTGTCGGCGAATACTACCGCTACCTGGATCGACGAGATCGCCGCAATAACACGTAGTGCTTCAACTTCAATTGTAATGTTGAGCCTCGGTATCGAAATCCATTTCTCATACTTTTACAATATCGATATTGACCTTGATATATATTGGATTTCATGACGCGTCACGTCCATATTCCGATTTGAACACTTGGCTCCTGGAGCATGAAGAATGGGGATCCAAGATGGACTCGATGAGGTAAGAATGACGCGATGACGCATAAGCGAAAGGACACAACCGGGAGCAGCAGTAATAGCTTCGACGCGCGCGACGTGCTGCATGTCACCGGAGACATGTTCACATACTATTCGCTGTCGAAGGCTGAACAGGCCGGTCTGGGCTGCGTGTCACGCTTGCCCTACTGCCTCAAAGTTCTCCTTGAAAATACGTTGCGCCACGAAGATGGCGAAACCGTCACACGCGACATGATCGAGGCGTTTTCGACATGGATGACAAATGGCACAAATCCGTCTGAAACCTGCTTCTATCCGGCACGCATCATGATGCATGATGTCTCGGGTATTCCGCTGATCGCTGATCTCGCAGCAATGCGCGAACGCATGATCGAAACGGGACATGATGGCAATGCCGTCAATCCGGTTCGCCCGCTCGACCTCATCATGGATCATTCGATCACCGCCGAGTTCTCTGGCACCTCGGATGCGTTGACACGCAACATGCGCCACGAGTTTTCAAACAACGCAGAGCGATACCGCGTCGCCAAGTGGGCGCAAAAGGCATTTCAGAACATGCGTGTTCTGCCGCCGGGTCAGGGCATTTGTCATCAGATCAATCTAGAGGCTCTGTCGCGAGTTGTATGGACTGAAGATCATCCTGAATATGGCCGCATCGCCTTTCCGGACAGCCTCCTTGGCGGCGACAGCCATACGCCCATGGTCAATGCATTGTCGGTCCTTGGCTGGGGCGTCGGCGCCATCGAGGCGCTATCTGCATCGCTCGGCGAGCCCGTATCGATGGTGATACCTGATGTCATCGGCGTCCGCCTGGTTGGCCCGTTGCGCGAAGGAACGACAACCACCGATCTCGTTCTCTCCGTAACACGACAGCTGCGCGAATATGGCGTCGTTCAAAAATTTGTCGAATTTTTCGGCCCCGCCCTCGATCATCTGACATTGCCCGAGCGAGCGACGATATCAAATATGTGCCCTGAATATAGGGCCAGCGTCGGCTATTTTCCGACCGACACGGAGACACTAAACTATCTGAGACTAACCGGACGCGGCGATCAAGCAGCCCTGGTCGAGATCTACTGTAAGACGCAAGGACTGTGGCGCGACGATACTGTTGATCGCGTCTATTCCGACATCGTGGAGATTGATCTCCGGCTTGTGGAGGCATGCGTTGCCGGGCCGAAACTACCCCAGGGCCAAGTGCCATTGTCAAAGGCGCATCTATCGGCGCGCGCGGCATTGGATGCCACTCTTGCGCAACCGGCCACGAATGGTGATCTGTGCGATGGTGATATCGTCATCGCCGCGATCACATCATGCACAAACACATCCAATCCCACCGTGATGCTCGCAGCCGGTCTATTAGCCAAGAAGGCACGCGAAAAAGGACTGTCGACGAAAGCTTGGGTGAAGACGTCATTGTCACCCGGGTCGCGTGTTGTCGGCGAATACCTTTCTAATTCGGGATTGATGGCACCTCTGGAACAGTTAGGTTTCCATGTTACGGGCTATGGCTGCATGACTTGCTGCGGTGGTTCCGGCGCCCTGCCGGACAGCATTGCAACTGACATAGAATCCAATGCAACGTCGGTCGCAGCTGTACTGTCAGGCAATCGAAATTTTGAGGGACGGATTCACCCGCAGGTCAAACTTGCCTATCTCGCGTCACCACCATTGGTCGTTGCTTACGCATTGGCCGGCACGACGCTTTGCGACATCACTACAGAGCCACTGGGGCATGACGAGAATGGCGCTCCAGTCTATTTGAAAGACATTTGGCCAAGCTCGAGTGAGATCAATGCAATTGCCCAACAACACATCAATCAAAGTGTGTTCGACATAACTTATGACAACATCTTGAGTGGCAGCGACTTGTGGAATGACATGGAAGTCAGCGATGGCGATGCCTTTGCCTGGGATGCTACGAGCACATACATTGTCAAGCCGCCATTTCTTCAGACCTTCCAGCCAAATCGGCCGATGACAGACATCGGCGACGCTGCTGTTCTGGCCCTTCTTGGCGACAACATCACAACGGATCACATTTCACCGGGATCGCGCATTGAGATCGATAGCCTAGCCGGAAATTACTTGGCCGATCAGGGCGTCAGGCCAAATGCATTTAGTGGGTTTCTTCAACGTCGCGTGAACCACGAAGTCATGATGCGTGGAACTTTCAACAACCCTAGGCTTCAGAATGAAATGACGCCCGGTCAATCCGGCGGCTGGACAGTCCACCAACCATCCGGTGAAGTTCTAACCATCTTTGACGCAGCTCTGCGATATCGTAATGAGCAATGTCCGCAGGTCGTGATAGCTGGGGCTGAATACGGCACCGGTTCGTCCCGGGACTGGGCTGCGAAAGGCGCACATCTTCTCGGTGTTAAGGCGATCATCGCTGAGAGCTTCGAGCGTATTCACCGCAGCAATCTGGTCGGCATGGGCGTGCTGCCGCTACAGTTTGAAAACGGCGTCACGCGCAAAACGCTCGGATTGAACGGTTCCGAAACAGTCTGCGTTACCGGCCTAGCCAGCAGCGCAACTCCATCACAAAAGCTGAAGGCGCGCTTCACACGTCCGGACGGCGGCCACATGGAAACTGATTTGATTTGTCGTCTTGATACACAGCGAGAAATCGCATGGTACGAGGCGGGCGGCGTCATGCCTTACGTTTTGGACAAACTATCGAACACGCAGGGCTAAAGACTTTCGGAAAATTAACACGTCAGAACCAGTTTCATCCGCGATTTCTCAACTTCCCAAAATATAGACAATGGCACGTCAAAGTTCGCGATGGATAACCGGGCTTGATTCAATCGGATCAAATTCGCCGTGTGCGAGACACATGGTCGACAAACGCAAACGCCCAGAAACGCCTTTGAAGTCTCCATCGCCAGAGCCCTGCGGTACCAGAGCCCAGACTATTGGCGGCAGGCAAAAGCGGCACGATCTTATAAAGCTCCATCAGCGCTCTTCTGTACGCGATCTCAAGCCCATGCTTTGCAATTCCAAGCTATGACAATTGGTCGTCCGATATCCAACAGATGGACCGCAATCGTCGCTGAAATAGGAGAAGGGCGAGGACTCTGGTTGCAGAGCAAAACTCTCAACGCAGATGACATTCTTCTTGTGTGTTGTTCTGACACCCTGAAACCGGTCCATGACATTTCGATTGCCAAATTCCCTACCAAGCCAAGTTAGCCACGTATCATCGCCATCCCCACCACAATGAAAGACAAGATGGGATGAAGCATTTTTCCAGCCAAAGGTCCCGACGACTTGGGGGTGGTTATCTGTCCAGTTGCGAACCAATGGTTCGCCGCGGATGCCAAGTTTGTAGCCACTGTCGACGATCAAATTCCCATTGTTGTCCATATCGCAAACTTGGAGGAATTCCTCGATTTGCATCTTATCGATGTCACTTGAAAAGCCGGAAAAAAACTGAGACCTTTTTCATCGCGCCAGTCTTCGCTTGAGCTCTTTGCGTACGCACCGAATGTGCCAACGGCTCGTCCCGCTGGTTCGGCGAGCGAAATCAAAGCCCAGTCATTACGGTCATCCCGAAATGCCCTGATATGTGTCCAGTCGAAGATCCCATAAGGTTGCGTCAAGTGGCGCTTGGCGGGAACAAAAAACAGTCGCGCAATATCTAAAAACAAATTTTCTGTATTCTTCACCAGATGCGCTGATGCCAGAACGGTAAAATCGCTCAGCATCGTTCCCGGCCCTACCAGCCTCTCGCCATTACTCAGTTCAACGACAACATGTCCGACTGACCGATACGGGAAATGGCTTGGGTGCGCAACTGAGGTCCGATCTTCAAAGATATGGAAGTAATCCGGTGTATCGTTTCGGATCTCGCTCGACTTCGTATGACGCATATCCATCCCACTTCTGCTAGCAATGGCTAAAACTAAAGGAATGGCTACACGGCCCGTGTGATAGAGACGAAAATTTCGAGTCAAAGACGCGTAAAATCCGCGTCAATAATTCGATTTCTTGCACATCGTTTCTAGATGGACTGACAGCGATCCCAATTGCGATAACCAGCCCCTGCGAAGATCTCCAGAAAAAACCAAACTGGACATCTTAGACACCTGTTTTCGTTGGATAACAACGAAGCAGGAGTTACCCTGCCATTGGCAGCAATCAACTTCAGCAGAGCTGGACAGGTCAACAGGAACATGGTTTATTTAACGCGAATTCACGCGTTTTTCACGCTGGGTCACTCACAACTGGCAATGACTGAGATTGCAACTTGTTGGCCCGTGGCTTTCGCGGAAGATCTACTTGCTGTTGATGACAGGTAATTTCAGGGCATGTCCCCCGTATCGCCCAATCGCGTACAGATCAAAATTGCCGGACCATTCCAGGTCATCGGTTCCGACAAGCGAAATTGCACGCCAAGTAGCAAAAAGGCTTGTGCGATCTTGGCGATGCTGGCTCTTGCCAACGGATTTACAAGATCGCGTCAATGGCTTCAGGACACTTTATGGAGCGATCGGGAACAAACTCAGGGTGCGGCTAGCCTCCGCCAATCTCTTTCTCACCTCCGCCGGATGCTGGGCGACGACCGGGATCTCATTCGTGCCAATTTATCCATGGTCTCGCTTGATCGTTCCCGGTTCGAACTCCATTTTGAGCTCGAGAATCAAGCTTTTTCGGGCCTGGTCCCGGGCATCGATTTCGAGTTCCTTGAAGGCGTGGATGTTCGAGATCCAGAATTCAAAATCTGGTTGCGGGACCAGCGCAGCTTTCTTCAAAAAAGCGTAGCATCCGCTGACCTTGGCCATGTTGCCACGACGCAATCTAATGGAGCGGGCCACGCGCAGCATTTGCACAACCCGGTAGCTGCGCGACCACGTCCAACCATCGTTCTGGCGCCGAGCACACTTCTCCTCTCGCGAGAATTATTCGAACGGCTTGTTTGCCTGCTCAGTACAGGATGCTGTCGCCAAATCACTTTCGGAAATGGTTGGTTTCGAGGTCGTCGACCGCCGCCCAGACTCAATGATCGTCGCACATGGCCAGGCCGAGACATCCGCCATACAGGAATTCCATCTCCGAACAGACATAAGCGGAGACCAGTCAGCCCCAATTTTGCGCATGGCATTGACATCAATTCCAGAAGGGAAAATGATCTGGACCAATTCGATCCCAACAAACAATTCGCTCCAAGACGAACGTCTTCTGCTTGAAGTCAATCAGATCGCGGGAGCAGCCATGTCGGCCCTCCTGCGAACCACTGAACCCGATCAACCTGAATTAGATGCGTCGAGCCTTTGTTACCAAGGCATTCAGGAGGTGTTTACGCTGCAGCGCGACAATTTCCTGCGCGCTGATAAATTTTTCAAGCAAGCGTTTGAGCGCGAGCCAAAGGGCATCTATCTGGCTTGGCGATCATACTTAAGAACGTTCATGATCGCTGAGCGTGCTTATGATTGTCGACAGACGATCGAAGAAGAGTGCGTTGCATTGATGCGGCAAGCTCTTGAGCTTGATCCGTACAATTCCTACGTCGCCAGCTTTTCCGCACAGTCACACATCATTGCCAAACGCTCGTACGTTGCTGCGTCCGAGTTGGCGGAACGCAGTATTCAACTCAACCAAGCAAATCCAGTGGGTTGGGCCCAACTCGGTGTCGCCCAGGCACACCTTGGTCAAGCCAAAGAAGGGTTTCGTCATACACTGCGTGCGCGTCAGATTTGCGGCGCAGCACGCTTCCGGTTCCACATTGACGGCTTGAGCTGCATTGTCGGAACGATGGCTGGCGAGTTCGAGCAGGCAACGAAAATTGGCGAAGTTAGTCATGCTTTTGCGCCCAACTTTGCTCCGGCCATGCGATATCTTACAGCACTGTATTACCGACAAGGTAGCGAAGAATCCGCATTTGATATGATCCAAAAACTGAGAAAATTCGAACCGGATTTCGACTGCGACAAGCTTCGAGATAGCTCTTATCCGACCGCAGGTTTGCAGAGATCAGGTTTAATTGACTACCTACCAGGCAGAACGATTTAAGTTAGCACTCACGTCTCATAGCTCGGGTGTTCTCAGTCCCGCAAACTCCGGCAGGCTACAATTGCAGCAGCGCAATATCACGGCCATCGCCTTGCTGGGCACCGGATGGTAGCGTCGGCCACCTGCCAATGCGCAAGATGAAGTGATGACGGTGGCTTCCGGTTTACCTGGGATCCACCGTGGTTCGGACCAAGGGATGATGCGATGTCAAACGCCGATCTTTGTTATTTTTCGATTGAGGATCTAGCTCCGAAACTGCGCAGTGGTGAAATTTCGCCGGTCGATATTGTCGAGGCGCTCATCGATCGCATCGAAGAGCACAATGGCACGCTTAAAGCGTATCTGCATGTCGATGCAAACGGGGCCCGAGCAGCAGCTCGCGCCGCTGAAATCGAAATATCTGCCGGAGGTTATCGCGGCCCGCTCCACGGCATACCGGTTGCGTACAAGGATATCTTCCACGTTCAGGGATTGCCGACAACCGCCGGTTCACGACTGATGGCCGATCACATCGCGCAAGAGGATTGCACTGTCGCCAGCCGCCTGCGCCAAGCAGGCGCCATTTGCATCGGCAAACTCAATACGATCGAATTCGCGTCAGGCAGCATGGAGGTCTATGGAACCGCGCGTAATCCTTGGCACACGGACCGAAACCCCGGCGGATCAAGCTCCGGTTCTGCCACCGCGTTGGCGGCTCAGCTGGTCCATGGCGCCATGGGAAGTGACACCGGAGGATCAATCCGAATTCCCGCCTCGCTATGTGGTGTCGTTGGTCTGAAACCGACTTATGGGCGCGTCAGCCGGGCTGGTATAATTCCATTGAGTTGGAGCCTTGATCACGCCGGTCCCATGGCACGTACAGTTGCGGATGTCGCGCATCTATTGCAAGCGATTGCCGGACCAGATCCACGGGATCCCAGCGCAGCAGTGCGGCCCACACCTGAATTTGCACCAGCCTTAACAGGTGACATCCGTGGCATGCGAATCGGCGTGCCTCGCAATTACTTTTTCGACATGGTTGATCCTGAAGTCGTCAGTGCCGTGCGTTCAGCCATCGCAGCCATGGAGAGCCTCGGAGCAAAAGTCTATGAAATTGAGCTGCCCACCTGCGAGCACGCCTCAGCGGCCTCCTGGGCAATCGCATATACTGAGGCCTTCGCCTTTCATCGAGAGAACTTTTTTGCGCGCTCCCGCGATTATACGTCGGCATTCCTTCATAAGATTACCGGTGCAGCATGCTTGTCCGCCGAAGAACTCCAGTTGGCTCAACGTCTGCGCGAACTGACGACAAAGGAATTCTTAGCCGCACTCGCAGATGTCGATGTGATCGTAACACCAACCACAGCATATCCTGCCCACCCAATCGACGGCCAATCACCGGAGTCTCTAACACATAGTTTGACACGACCGATCAGCCTTACCGGTCTTCCAAGTTTGGCCGTGCCATGTGGCTTCGCGTCGGGCGGGTTGCCGGTCAGCATGCAGCTCACTGGACGAGCTTGGGAAGAAAGCACAATTCTGCGCCTCGGTCATAGTTACGAGCAGGCGACCGAGTGGTCCCAGCGCCGCGCACCACTCAATGCGATGGCAAGTCCGCCCCATCACGAACAGCAACCAGCCCTGCCATCCGCGGTGGACCCTCAGTGGGTACTTGATTATGCGCGACTAACGGGCTTGAGTTTTGTAACAGCGGGCGACGCAACGCCTGTCGCCCAATCCATTGGCCCGCACAAAACGCAACTCGAACGGGCACGCCAGGTGATTGAAGCTGGCATGGAGCCACCAGTCAGACCCGCACGGCAGTTGTCTTGAGGAAGGTCGGTTGTGTGATCTTCCATCGGAAAAATCGAGCGTTGGCGGCCGTTACACAATATGTGGCATCACCTCGGTCGCGAATTGTTCCATATGATCAATCGTCCCGTTCGTATCGCGACCGTCACTCCCGATCAGGAAATGCTCAAGCCCGCCTTCCCGGTACTCAGAGATATCATCAATAATGGCCTGGGCACTTCCAGTGAAAGTGAGCCGTTTACCGTCGCGATCTTTCTGTTCAGAACCGACCCGGCAATAAATTGCGAGCAATGCCCCGATAACCTGCTTGCCGTCACGCCCGACTTTCTCGGCCTCGGCGCGAACATCGGCAAGCGCCGCCTTGTAACGATCTGCGGTGTCGAGGGGATGCTTCGGATTGCCGGTCACGGGGTACCATCCATCGGCGAGCTGTCCGGCACGGCGGCGTGCGCCCTTGGCCTCGCCACCCACCCAGATCGGCAGGCCGGTTCCTTGCGTTGGCTTCGGTGCGAACAACAGGTTATCGAACGTCGCAAACTCAGAATCGCTTTTCGGGTGCTCAGCTGTCCAAAGCTCGCGAAAACCCTTGATGTATTGATCCGAAGCTTGTGCGCGGCTCGCAAATGGCGGACCACCCAGTAGCGCGATTTCTTCCGCCATCCAGCCAACCCCAACGCCAACAGTCAGCCGGCCACTGGAAAGTGTATCGACGGTTGCGAGCATTTTGGCAGCGAGCACAGGATGACGATGTGGCAACACCAGTACGGATGTCAAAAGACGAATGCGCTTGGTCACGCCGGCCACAAATCCAAGCGCTGTCACCTGTTCAAGGGAAACACCGCTGTCCTGGTCAAAAAACTTACCTGTTTCCGAATAAGGGTAAGAGCTCTCAACGTTGGTTGCGACGATGACGTGATCGCTCATGCCGAAGTGCTCATAGCCGAGCGCCTCAGCCTTGCGTGCGACAACCGTCAGGCTTTCAGGATGACCAGCCACGCCACGTGAACCGAAATGTAACCCGAATTTCATTTGTCTCTCCATGATCGGTCTGCTGCGCAGCCAACGCTTCAGCCACGAGCGTCCACACCCTAGGCAAGCTGACACAATCGCAGGGCGTCAAGAACGGCTGAATGAATGTTTCGGCTCGAAACAGCATCGCCAATACGATGCAGCTCGAACGCTTCTGGAGCTCGTCCTGCCGAACTGACATCATGCTGGCTCGCCCCTGCGACCGACGTTTCAAGCTGCGTAACACCGTTGTTGCTAGAGCGTGACTGCAGGTCAAAGTACACATCAGCGGCCGGCATCGTACCGTAGTCAAACACAACCTGATCCGTTGAAACTTCACTGATCTCACCAGTCAGCTCATTTTGCAGAACAGCAATCAACCTGTTGCCTTCGGACCGAACCTCCTTCAATTGCTCCTCGTAAGAAACTGGAACGCCAGCCTCTTTCACCCATTTGCGCCAGACCACACGTTCAGAATAAGCTTGTTCAGCGGCAAGGCTCTCGTCAATTGCGGCGAAAGAAACCCGCGCGCCCTTACGATGACAGTACTCGGCGGCACTCAGCGCAACATGGCGACCTGTTCCGTCGACGACGAGCACTTCATCGCTTGGTACTGCTGTGCCATTCAAAATATCCCAACCGCTGATCACATGATCATGCCCAGGCAACCATGACAGATTGGGAACTCCACCGGTCGCGACAACAACCAGGTCAGGCTTCTCGCCAAGAACATCGTCAGCTTCGGCGAACGTATTCAGCCTGAGGTCCACACCAAGGCGCGCGAGTTCGCTGACCCGCCAATCGGCGATTGCAATAATGTCGTTGCGCCAAGCAGCCTCGGCTGCAAGCAGCACCTGGCCCCCAGGTACAGCGGCCGCTTCAAACACCACCACTTCGTGGCCCCGTTCGCCACACACACGCGCCGCCTCAAGACCAGCGGGTCCGGCTCCGACAACGACAACCCGTCGTTTGCGACTTGCAGGCTCGATCTTGTGGCGCAGAACAGCTTCGCGACCCGTGGCAGGATTATGCAAACATGCGGGCCGCAGCTCACTCATGCAATGAGTTGCCCCAACACATGGTCGAATGCGTTCCTCGTGGCCTGCTTCCAGTTTCTCGACAAGGTATGGATCCGCGATATGCGCGCGTGTCATCCCGACAAGGTCCAGCATTCCTTCGCGGATCGCGTGCCGCGCCGTCGCAATGTCTGTTATCCGAGCCGCATGAAACACAGGCAGCGAGACTTCCTGCTTAAAGGCACCCGCTCTATCCAACCATGGCGCTATTGGAGAGGACATGCCAGGCATGTTGTCGACCGCAAGACCGATTTGCGTGTCCATCCGCCCATAAATAGCATTGAAAAAATCAACCATCCCGGAGGCTTCAAAAATTTTTGCAATAGCAACACAGTCTTCGAAACCGAGACCGGCCTGATGCCCCTCATCGACGATAAACCGGAAGCCAACGATAAAATCATCGCCAACGGCTTTGCGAATAGCCTCAAAAACCTCGAGGCCAAAACGGCACCGGTTTTCCAGTGAGCCACCATAGGCATCTATTCTATGATTGGTTGCCGGCGACAGAAACTGTCCAATCAGATGCGCGCCGGACAATGTTTCGATGCCATCCAGGCCACCGTCTTGGCAGCGACGGGCAGCTGCTGCGAAAGCGGCTATAACTCGATCAAAATCATGCGCTTCCATCTCTTTGGGGATACTGCGGTGCAGTGTTTCACGCACGACCGATGGCGCGATGGTCGGCAGGAAGGCGCCCTTGTTACTCTCGCCACGTCGTCCCAGATGCGTGATCTGACACATCAATGCAGCGCCGTGCGCGTGAACGCGTTCTGACAGACGCTGCAAATGCGGGATCACTTCATCGACACCGACATTGAGCTGCTGGAAAACCGACGGAGAATCGATCGCAACATTTGATGATCCGCCAAACATCGCGAGGCCAATCCCGCCTCTCGCTTTTTCCTCGTAGTAGGCTTGGTATCGCTCACGCGGCATCCCGCCTTCTTCAAGGCCGCAGGCATGGCTGGTGCTCATAATCCGGTTACGCAGCTGCAGGTGCTTCAGCTGAAACGGTTGCAGCAATGGATCGTTCGTCTTGGATGATTGAGCCATCTAAACCGCCTTGAGTGCTTTAGGTTTATGCAGACTGTTGGTCTACCGTCGGCGCTGCGCCAGCGAGCGTCGTCCGGCGCATGTCGCGCGCCTCATTATGAGGATAGGGACGCGAGCGATGCATCGTCTGCTGGTTGTCCCACATGACGAGATCACCCACCTGCCATTGGTGCGCGTACGTGAACTCACGTTGTGTTGCATGCTCGATGAGGTCAAGCAGAAGCGCACGAGCCTCAGGCGTTGGCCAATCCAGGATGGTGCCGGCATGAGATGACAAGTAGATGGATTTCTTGCCCGTAGATGGATGGGTCCGCACAAGGCGTTGCAGTACAGGTTTGAAACGCTCCCGCTCTTCAGGTGAGAAATCGGTAAACCCGAGTTTCTGGCGTGAGAAAATCTGCGAGTGTTCACAAACAAGGTCCTCGACCAAATCCTTGGTCTCCTGATCGAAAGCATCGTACGCCATCCGCATATTCGCAAATTCAGTGTTTCCGCCCCTTGAAGTAACCGAATGGCTGTAAAGCAGCGAGTAACGCGCGGGAATAACTTTGAACGAGCTGTCGGAATGCCAAAGCCGATTGCCAATCGCGAACAGGCGACGGCGATCGTCGAGCGCAAATGTCTTATTGTCCTTGTCGAGATTGGACACGTCAGCAAAGACAGCCGGCAGGCGATTGTCATCCGCGGCCCGAAGTGATGTAGCAACGACATCTTCCAAATGGCCAAGCGCATTCGTAAAAGCAAGCTGTTGGTCGTTGGTCAGGTTCTGACCACGAAAAACAAGCACCGCTTGCGCGTCCATACCAGCGCTGATGGCCGCGACATCAACGGGTGTCAACGGCTTTGAGATATCCAGTCCAGAGACTTCGCCAACGAAACCGGGACCAACTTGCTTGATCTGCAGAGAAGACATTTTGCTCACGGCGCTATTCCTTGCTGCCCTGGGACTGAGAAAACCGCACGATCGATAGTAGCCGAGTATTTGCCAAGTGCAATTCAGCGACTGATGTTTTTGTAGCAAGGTCCACGACAGGCAGAATGGCGGATTGGATAATCTGCAACTGGCAATCCCGTCCCGAATAATGTCATGATAGAAGGGAAATATTCGGATTGGCAGTTGTGGGGCGCAAGGCGTGAGCGAGCAATTTGACTACATCATTGTTGGGGGCGGCTCGGCTGGATGCATTCTCGCCAATCGTCTGTCCGAGTCAGGTGACCATAGCGTTTGCTTGTTGGAAGCAGGTCCGCCCGATCGAAACCCCTACATCCATATCCCAGCCGGCTTCATCAAGACGCTCACCGACCCGAAGCTGAACTGGCTCTATCAAGCCGAGCCGTCTGACGGAACAGGAGGACGGTCGACGCCCGTCCCGCGCGGCAAAACTCTAGGTGGTTCAAGTTCGATCAATGGCCACATCTACAATCGCGGCCACCGGCTGGATTTTGATGCCTGGGCTCAGCGCGGCAATCTCGGTTGGGGATATGCCGATGTGCTACCGTATTTTCGACGTTGTGAAACCCGCATTGGCGAGGGCGACGACACCTATCGTGGCCGCTCAGGCCCGCTCACCGTCGCCGACATTCCGATGAAACATGCGCTGTGTGACGCGTTCATCGCAGGCGCCGGCGAACTCGGCATTCCACAAAATCCTGACTACAATGGCGCCGTCCAGGAAGGCATATCCTATGTCCAGCGCACCGCCCACAAAGGCCGGCGGGTCAGCACCGCGACCGCGTTCCTCAATCCGGCCAAGTCCCGATCAAATCTGACGGTCAAAACCAACGCGCAGGCGACGCGCATACTGCTCGATGCCAAGCGGGCGGTTGGCGTCGAAGTATCAATTGGCGGCCGTGACGGACAACGCATCGAGCTGAAGGCCAACCGTGAGGTCATCGTCAGCGGTGGCGCCATTAACTCGCCGCAACTTCTGCAGCTTTCCGGCATCGGCGATCCGGAGCATCTCACATCAATCGGTATTGACGTTCTTCACGCCCTACCCGGCGTCGGCCAGAACCTGCAGGATCACTACGCACCACGACTAAGCGCCCGGGTCAAAGGAATCGAAACGCTCAATGAACGCGCGCGTGGCCTCAGACTTCTAGGCGAGATAGGCAAATACCTGGTCGGCGCTGAGAGTATCGTCAACCTGAGCGCCACTATGGTCTACGGTTTCTGGCATTCGAACCCCGATACGCGCAGCAATGACCTGCAATTCATCTTCACCCCCGCAAGCTTCAAGGAGGGTCAGCACGGTGTTTTCGATAGCCATCCTGGATATACAGTCGCCGCCTGGCAGCATCGACCAGAAAGCCGCGGTCACGTGACGGCGACATCCGCTGATCCTTTTGCCCCACCGCGTATCCAACCTAATTATCTTGATACCGAAGGCGACCGACGCATGGTCGTCGAAGCAATCAAGCTAGCACGCCGGTTGATGAACACGAACGCGATGCAGCCCTACAATGATGGTGAGTCCTATCCCGGCGAAGACGTCCAGAGCGATGATGAAATGCTCGATGCCGCCCGCCGCTGGGGCAACACGACGTACCACGTCATGGGAACGTGCAAAATGGGGCCGTCATCAGACAAGATCGCCGTCGTCGACGACCAGTTGCGGGTTTACGGCATGGAGGGCCTACGGGTGATTGACGCCTCCGTGATGCCGGCCATGATCTCAGCCAATCTCAATGCAGCCGTCATGATGATTGGCGAAAAGGGCTCCGATTTGGTCCTTGGTCATCCCGCGCTGGAACCGGTCGTGGTACCAGAGCTTGCCGGATAACGCTTCATACACGCCAAAACTCCATACCAATAAGCAATAGGCCAAAGACATGGACGCTCAACCACAGACCTCCGCTGCCGCCTGGCGCGTGCCGGATTTGAAGGATCGCAATTGGACCTTTGAAATCAACGAGGCCGCACGCACACACCTTGTTGCCAGCGTGAAGGCTGCATTCGATCCTGAACGTCAACTATTCGACTACGCCCGCGAAGATTTCGATCTCGGGCCGGCTGCGTCCGTTATCGCAGCTGCCATGCATGAGGCACATCTCGGCAGTGGCCTCTCGCTCATCAAAGGACTGCCACGCAACGAACTCAACGAAGCGGAGTTTCGCGTCCTCACTTGGGCCATTGGCCTGCACCATGGCGTGCCGCGCCCTCAGGGAAAGGCCACTCAATACATTTCCGAAGTACGTGATGCTGGTACAAACTACAGAGCGTCAAACGGCCGAGGGTTCTCATCAAATGCCAAGTTGGATTTCCACGCAGATGGTGCCGACATCGCAACACTTGCCTGCTACAACAAGGCCAAATCCGGTGGCCAGAGCATGGTCTCAAGCAACGTGACAGCCAGGGAAATCCTGCTGACTGAGCGGCCAGACCTTGGCGAGGTTGCACATCAGGATTTCTATTTCAGCAGACAGCAAGAACAAACCGAGGATGAAGGCGCGGCCTATGGTCAGCCGCTGTTCGACACTTGCGAAGGCCGCGTGTTCGGGAAATGGAACCGGAACCGCGTACAGTCAGCGCAAAACATCGAAGGCGTGCCTCAACTCACCGAGCAGCAACGCGCGACGATGGATATGATGGACGCCATCTTGCAGCGTCCAGACGTCATGTTCACCATGTGGCTTGAACCAGGCGACATGCAGCTGATCAACAACCACACGATGCTGCATTCACGCACGAACTACATTGATTTTGACGAACCATCTGAGAAACGTTTGCTGCATCGACTGTGGCTCGCTCCGCCAAACTCGATCCGTCTGCCGGCAACCTGGGGCGATTTCTATCGTTCGACCGAACCTGGAACCGTCCGTGGTGGTATTCGTGGTCACGCCCACGATGAAGCCTGCAAAGCATTCGAACGCAGCCAAGCCGCTGATCTCGGAATGTCGACGCCACCACAATAGCCAGCGACGACCGGGATAAAATGGATCAAGGGCGCATGAAGAAACTGATCATCGAGGTTCGGGTCAACGAATACGCAATGCGTGATGGCAACGTTCATGTCCCTTGGACGGCTGACGAACTCGGACGCGATGCAGTTGCGATCCGGCAAGCCGGCGCAGCCGTGATCCATTTTCATGCCCGCCAGGACGACGGAGCGCCTTCCTTTGAGTCGGCGGACTATGTTGCCGCTGCACGCGCCATTCGCAATGGCACTGATCTCATCATGAGTCCGACACTTGGCCAGATCAACGTCGGTGGTGACCAAGAACGGATCAAGCACATTGTTGAACTGGCCCAGCATCCAAGTCTGAAACCAGAGTTAGTCGCGATCGACACGGGCAGTGCGAACATTGACAGATATGATGTCGCCGCGAAGAAATTCATGTCAGCGGACAAGGTCTACGAAAACAGCCACGAGACCTTAATGCTGTTTTGCGAGGAGTTTGCCAGGCTTGGTGTGCGACCGGTCATTTCAGCGTGGAATGGACCGTTTCTCAGGTCAGGTGCCGCACTCATGGACATGGGCCTGATCCCGGAACCGGCCTATGCACTGCTTGTCCATTGCGAGGGCGGACTACTTGGCGGACATCCAGCGACGACGGCTGGTCTGGAGGCTTTCCTATCGCATCTGCCAGCAGATCGACAAATCGAGTGGACGGTCTGCTGCAAACACGGAAATCTGTTTCCCGTGGCGATGCAGGCGATCATCAGCGGTGGCCATGTCTCGATTGGCCTTGGCGATTATGATTATCCAGAGTTGCAACAACCCAAAAACGCCGCACTTGTTACCGAGGTCGCTCGACTGGCCCGGCTAATTGGCCGTGAGGTTGCGACCCCGGATGAGGCGCGGGCGATCTTGAATCTTTGACGGCCATTGTATCGCAATGAACAATCACTATGCGGTTCCAACAAATACGCCCAAGCCAAACTCGAAATGATATGATTCAGTGTGAGCTGCACCTGATACCCTAAAAACTGCACATACCATTGGGATCGGCGGGCGAGAATCCACACCGAATACGAACGCGCAGACCTCTGGAACTCAATACATCAGTCTCGAGAAGGAAATACGGACAGTGTCAAAGCCATTTCAAACCACCGTTGTGGGCTCAATGCCAAAGCCAGCCTGGCTGATGGAGCAACTGCCATTGAACGCAAAAGGCAAACAGGTCCACGGCAAAGGTGCGGATTGGCATTTTAGCGGTGACGTGCTCGGCGCCGCCTTGGACGACGCAACACGCCTGACGGTGCATGATCAAGTCCACGCTGGCATCGATATATTGAGCGATGGCGAGCAACGCCGCACGTCCTATCTGACATATGTGACGTCTCAGTTGGAAGGCTTCGACTACGAGACACTTGCCGAAAAATGGACCCGCAATGGGCGTCGACTTGCTGAAGTCGGCCGTTGCGTCGGGCCAATTCGCAGAACAAAATCGATACTCCGGCGTGATGCGGAATTCATGCTGGCCCAGTCTGATCGACCGGTAAAGATGACACTGCCAGGACCAATGACGGTCGTCGATTCCACCGCTGATGAATATTATGGCGACGAGGAAAAAATGGCGATGGCGGCAGCCGAAGTGCTCAATGAAGAGGCCCGCGAACTCGATGCCCTCGGCGTTGCCGTGATCCAGTTCGACGAACCAGTTTTCAGCCGCTATCCAGATAAGGTGAAAGACTGGGGCATTGCAGCCCTCGATCGCTGCCTGGAAGGCATCAAGAACGCACAAACAGCCGCGCATATCTGCTACAGCTATCCAATGCCAGGAGTTCCGCGGCCGATCGTCGACAGCTATCCTGTCATCCTCGAAGCACTCGAATCTTCCAAGATCGATCAACTCGCTTTGGAATTCGAAGCGTCGAAATTGGACCCTCAACTGCTCAGTTTGTGTCCATCCAAGACGGTGATGTTTGGCTGCATCGACAACGGCATTGATGAAATCGAAACTGCAGAACACGTCGCAGCCAAGCTGCTCGCAGCCGCGAAATACCTACCTGCCGATCAGATCCAAGCCGCGCCGGATTGTGGTTTGGTGCCACTATCCATGGACATCGCACGCGCAAAGCTCCAGGCAATGGTCGAAGGGGCAAGATTGGCAAGAGAACGACTGGCCTAACAGTCAACACCAATGTTTGACTTCGGGTAATGTCGTCTAGAGCATATTCTGGAGTCCAGGATTTTGACAGATGGGCGGAACTAAACCGCCCATCATTGCTGCATCCGAACACAGTCAGAGCGCCCTCACCAATCCTCACGACCGTCCCGGTATTGTTGCCACATCTTCTCGCCGATCAGGCAATCATATTTATCTGCGACCAACCGCCAGCTCGTGCGCTGCAAACTTGCTGCGGGTATCGGCGTAAGTCCCGCGATCTCGAGCAACAACTTTTGCCGGATGGCCGTCGCAAACTCAGCCTTGTCACGGATTGACAGCACGAACGAACCGGACCCACCGATCACGCAATCCCGATAATAATGGTCGAGGTCCGGCAAGTCGAAATAACTGTACGCGCCAATCCCCTTCTTCAGTCGGATGGCGAGGCCGTTGATCACGATCCCTTTCCCAACCACGCGGTTCCGTGCCAACTCAACAGGCCTGCCTGAATTATTCGGACCGTCACCGGAAACATCAATGACACGCCGCAGTCCTTGCACTGGCGAGCTCTTAAACAGGTCACTTGAAAATGAAACAACTTCGGATATCGACGTCATCATCGCGCGCTTGATCGGTTTCGCCGCCAGCTCATCGGCAAACGCATTCGCATCTCGGCTTGTTTTAATCAGCCGCCATGGGATCACAACCGATTGGATGCCCGCACCGGCCCATTCAACATAGGTGACCGCGATGCGCCCATTCGGGCCGCTCTGGGCAGCCGTGATGAGTTTAGGGTCGCGAAACGTTGCCACATAACCATCGCGTTGCAAGCGCTGTTCATCGCGGTCCATGGACAACGAAACATCGACGGCCAGGACAAGTTCCAGGTCAACATACTCTTTGGCAACGGCGGGACTGATTAAGGTGGCAACTAGCGCAAGCCAAACCGATAGCAATGCGATCATCTGAGCAACTGGCACCATGGCCGACCTCACTTAAGAATGCGCAGACCACAATATAACCGATCGTCAAACATGCAAATGAAGCATAACCCAATTCCGCTACCGACCAAAACAGCCGCAGCATCTTCACTCCTTCGCGATCGAAATATGGATCTTCACGCGCTTGCCCGCTCTAATGTAACAGAAGCCGATGGCAACATGTTAAAGACGAAAACAATAGATCACCGCGACTTGGCCCACATCAAAAATACCGATCACACCGGAACAATTTAAGGAAAACAGCACATGAGCAAAACCGTCGACTTCATCTTCGATTTCGCCAGCCCAAATGCCTACATGACCCACAAGGCATTGGCCGGAATCACACAACGTACCGGCGCGACGGTCAATTACATTCCCTGCCTGCTCGGCGGCATTTTCAAGAGCACAGGCAACCAGGCCCCGTTCGTCACTTTTGCAAACGTCAAAGGCAAGCAGGAGTACAACAAGCTCGAAAACGAACGTTTCATCGCGAAATACAATCTTACGGCCTACAAGATGAACCCGCATTTTCCGATGAGCACCGTCGCGCTGATGCGCGGCTTGATTGTCGCCGAGGGAACTGGCCAGAAAGACGCCTACATCGAAGCCGTCCTCAAAGCCATGTGGGAAGACGGTGAGAACATGGCCGACAACGACGTCGCCATTCACGTGCTCTCGGCAGCAGGTCTCGACGGCCCAGCGATCATCAAAAAGACCCAAGATCCGACAGTCAAAGGCAAACTCATCGAGAACACTGAAGCAGCGGTTGCACGCGGCGCATTCGGCATTCCGACATTCTTCGTTGATGGCGAAATGTTCTTTGGCAAAGAGCGCCTCGCACAACTCGAAGAAGAAATCGCAAAGGCCTGACGCGACAGCGTCTCGAAACCCTGGACCCTCGACGCTGATCACGGAGCCAGCCACATGGAAAACGTCTACCGCACACCGGACGAAGCGTTCGCCAACCTTCCAGATTTTCCCTACGAGCCGAACTATCTCGAATGGGACGGCCTGCGCACGCACTATGTCGACGAAGGCCCGAAAGATGCCCCTGTCGCGTTACTCCTTCATGGCGAGCCGACCTGGAGTTATCTCTACCGCAAGATGGTCCCGCCGCTCTTAGCTGCTGGATATCGCTGCGTCGCGCCCGACCACATCGGCTTCGGGCGCAGTGACAAAATCACGGACGACAAATGGTACGTCATCGACCGCCATATCGACCGAATGGCAGGCTTCATTGAGCGTCTCGATTTGCAGAACATCACAGTCGTCGTCCAGGACTGGGGCGGACCGATCGGCCTGATCAACGCCATCGCCATGCCCGAGCGGTTTTCCCGCCTCGTGATCCTCAATACCTGGCTGCATCACGAGGGATATGAATATTCAACCGGCATCCGTGCCTGGCGCGACGCAGCAACCAACCGCCATTGGCTCGCCTGGACGCGGCACGACCTGCCGTGTGGCACGATCGTTCGGCGCTCTTCTGCCCGTCCCGCCATTGATCCTGCTGCAATTGAGGCCGCCTACGAAGCCCCGTTCGAGGGCAGCATTGCATCCAAAGCGGGCGCCCGCCGCTTCCCCTGGTGCATTCCATTCGCCGAGCCCGAAGCCGGTAGCGCATCCCGTCAAGCCGCAGCATTCGAAGCGTTGAAGCAATGGCAAAAACCCGTGAACATCATCTTCGGTGCGAGTGACCCGATCTTCACCCCGGCCTGGGGCCAGGAGTGGGCTGATATGATCCCCGGCGCCACGTTTGATACCATCGAACGCGCCGGACATTTTTGCCAGGAAGACGCCGGCGATGAAATCGCCGACAAACTGCTCGAACGCATCGCTGAAACCAGCTAAACGCGCATCACACATACTGGAGCATTGAACCGTGTCGAACGCTGCATTGAATGGCATCAAGGTATTAGACCTCAGCCAGGGTATCGCCGGGCCGTATTGCGGCACGCTGCTCTCGCGCTACGGCGCTGACGTCATAAAAATCGAACCACCGAGTGGCGACTGGTCACGCGGCATCGGCAATACCTCTGACGGGCAGTCCGCACTCTCTGCCGTCTACAACGTTGGCAAGCGCAGCCTGGTGTTGGATCTCAAACAACCATCAGCTGTTGAACTCGTTCTTGAGCTCTGCGAACAGTGCGACGTGATCCTCGAGAGCAGCCGCCCCGGCGTCGCTGATCGCCTCGGCATCGGCTATGCCCAGGTCAAGGCGCGCAACCCCGCCATCGTATATCTTTCAATCAGCGGATTTGGCGAAACAGGCCCTTATGCGGGGCGGCCGTGCACCGATACCGTTGGCCAGGCATTTTCCGGCTTAATGTCAAACAACCACGGCCTCGATGGTGTGCCACACAAGATCGACATCCCGATAGTCGATATCTTCACCGGGCTGTTCGCATACCAATCCGTTTCAATGGCACTGATGGCGCGGGCGCAAACCGGTGAAGGGCGCTTCTGCGATGTTTCACTAATGGGCTCGATCGCAGAAGTTCAGGCTGCCAAAATGGTCGACTATCACATCGAGGGCGGTCCACCCAAAGTCCTCAACGCGCCTGCTGGCGCCTTCCTAACCTCAAACGGTTACATCGCACTGACCACGCTCAATGACACGCATTTTGAAACCGTGTGCCGCGCCATCGGTGCCGATCACCTGTTGGACAATCCCAACTACAAGAAACGAGCCGACCGGGTCGATCACAACAACCAACTCCGCGTCGACCTTGAAGCAGTTCTGGCAACCGACACGCGGGAAGCCTGGGTCAAGCGCTTGCAAGACGCCGGCGCCCTGGCGGACCAAGTCAATGATCTTGGAGATTGGATGAAGAACGCCCACGTCGAGGCGATCGCAGCTGTTGCCTTCGCAGACCAACCAGGACTTGGGGTCATTCCACGACCCGCACCGGCCGGTGGCTCAATCGCAAACACCGCGCCCTCTCCGTCAGCCGGTCAACACACCCACGAGGTGCTCAACGGTTTTGGTCTCGATGCCGTTCGGATCGCAGCTCTCAAACAAGCTGGCGCCATCGCTTAAACCGCCCGACAAGGTCATCCCATAACAGGCAGCCAATCATGAACCAGCAACCTCCCAACACAACCGAGACACCTGGCCCACTCAGCCTGGATGTGACCGACGGCATCGCGACGCTCACCATGGCGCGCGCCAAACAACGCAATCCATTTACGCAAGAGTTCAAAGACCAAATTGCCGACCTGTTGCGTGACATTCAAAACCGCAACGAAATCGACGTTCTGATCCTCACCGGAACCGACGGCATCTTCAGTGCTGGTGGAGACGTCAAAGGCATGGGCGTTCGCGCCAAAGGCGAAGCCCCACCACCCGATTATGATCGCCGTCGCATCTACGCGCTGCACGACTGGCTGCAAATGCTCCGCAACATTGAAATCCCAACCATCGCCGCGGTTGATGGACCGGCATACGGCGGTGGATTCGGATTGGCACTTTGCTGCGACTTCATCCTCGCAACCCCACGGGCGAAATTCTGTTCGGTATTTGGGCGGATCGGACTCGTCCCGGACTGCAGCGTATTCTTCACCCTGCCACGCATGGTCGGGGCCCAGCGCGCCAAAGAGATCATGTTCACCGCTCGAGCGGTGGAGGCAAGCGAGGCGATGGCACTTGGCATCGTGCTCGAATTGCACGAGCCAGATGATCTTATGGCGGCTGCCCGCGCACTCGCCAAACGCATGCAAAAAGGCAGTCGCACTGCCTTGGGTGCTACAAAACGCATTGCCAATCAGGCGTTCGACGTCGATGCAAACGCACTGATTGAAATGGAAGCCTCAGCTCAAGCGGTTTGCCTTGCAAGCGACTACCACAAGGACGCCGCCATCCGCTTTTCCGAAAAGCGTCCCTTGCTTTTCAACTGGGAGCAGTTCGACAAAGACGACGCCTGACTCCGCTCGATCACCCAAACAAATAGATCGGGCTCGACCACGCCTGATAGCCATCTTCGGTGGTGACGCAAATCCAGATCGGATTGTCGCGCCCGCCCTCAAGCTTTATTGATCTCTTCAATTTGATCTGACGCTTCAGGCGCTCGGCCGGCAGACGCAGACATTTGAGCCGCCGCTCAAGACCACCGGCATCCATCTCAACATCTTCGACACCAATATCGCCTAGCGCCACGCTAAGATCACCAAGCCCCGTTGCGATATCGAGGTTGCCGCTCTGACCATTCTCAAGCCAGACATCAAAGCCCATGAAATTGCCGGTCGTCACTGTATCCCAGATCACGCTGTTCGAGCCGCGTTGCTCAAACAGCCGCTCCGGGTTCCACTGGTTGATCATTTCAAAGCGATTGATCTTCGCCTGATCAAAGCTCGCCCGACCGCGCCATGTCGTATTGCGCCCACGCCCTCGGTACTCAGCACCACTCCAAAGCACCCGGATACGTTCGCCCAAATCTGCTTTCTCGTAGGGCCGCACAGTTTCCAGAACCGTCAGACCATTGCGGATCTCGATGCGTTCGATGCCAGCATGCGCCGCAACATCCAAACTAAGTTCGACCGTATCCGCAGTCGTCTTGACGATATCGCCCATCACCGCACGATCGACTTGATGCGTTGGTGTATTCGGCATTGCATCAGGATTGCGTTCATAAAGCGTACCGCCATCCGGCAGCGAAACACCGACATCCATATGCATCCGGCACCCCGTGGTGCCGTAATGATGGCGCCGCCGCATCGCCTCAAAGATGGAATCTCGATCAAGCTTGTCGGTTAGAAAACACGTCAGCCCGCCATACGCTCCAAACGTTGATGACCCAGGGAAACTCGCACCCGGCCGGCCCTTATGGCCATCGCTGTTGCACACCACACCGACACGCCGGCCAAGCTTGAAACCATCCGTCAAAATCCACTCAAACGTACCCCAGGCTGAGTGCATCTCAACCGCGGTCTCGATCTCTGGATTGTGATCATATTCGATATTGGCGTAGCGCCCGCCAACGTGCGCGTACATGACAACATTCTCATCTTCAAACGCCGCATAAAGGTCCGTCAGCGTATGACAGTCCGTGTCGAGATCGCTGCGGTCTTCAAGCAGTGCATGGCTGCACCGTCGGATCTGACGACCTTCATCGCGGAAGTAAACGTTGTGGTCGCCACCAACCGCCGTATTGCCTGACCATTCATAACCGGGAAACACGACATGTCGGCCCGGCTCATCCAGCTTTCCGGTCAATTCATTGAGATGCGTCCAAAACGCCTTGTTCATCTGAAAGTCATTGCCCTGGTGGCTAGTCACATCCAGGAAGGATTTATTGCGCGCGAAATCGAAGTAACTTTCAATTTGCCCAATACCAACCGTCTCACCCGACTGACCATGTAGATCACCCCAAAATCCCGACACATCCCCGTTGGCAATCATCAACGGACCGGCTTCGGTAACCTCAGTGTCATCGACAAATACCTTGATGCGCAACTCACCTTCCGCCGCGCACGACAAGTTCTCGATAGTAAGCGCCCGATCCTCAGGTGAGAAATCGAATGAACTCTCCAGTCCTTCAACCGGAATCGATGGCTCCAGCCGCACACGTCCCCTCGCCTGCGCTGTTGGATTGCCCCAGATATCCTCTGCTTTAAGTCCCAGTTGGAAGCGTTCACCAGGTCGTCGCAGTGTCGGTAGTACCCCGCACCAGCGGTGCACCGGGCCGGCAACAATTGGAATGGAAAACTGCTGCGCCAGCGGCAGGAAGTTATTGGTCGCCTGGATGTCTGTCCCGACGCGGAACTCATAACCGCCTTCGACAAAGGTCTGCATCAGCATGCCGGGCGAGCCCCGACTTGTATCACCAAACACAATCTCAATCTGCTCACCTTCTTTGAGATAACCGCCACTTTGCTCCGCCGTCACCAGCAACTTCCACGGCCGGAAACCATCTTTGCGGATGTTCAACCCGATCCGGCCCTCACCGTTGCTTTTCACTGTCGCGTAATTCGGCGCGCTTGGATTGTCTGTCTGCGGCCGGCCCATGTCCCCGATAAAGCGAAACGCAACTTGAATGCCGCCAGTATCATCGATCCCGAGTTTACCAACGGTATAGGTCAGCTTGAACGTCTGGAAACTCCGCGTCTCAACCGGCGTTGTTGGCTCCAATACTGCCGAGCCGTATAGAGCTGGATCATCACCTGGACGCACGGACGGTGCATTGTCGCCAACGAGTTCACTCGGTACCGGACCAAAGTTATTCTTCACGTGCGTCCACCTTTGTTGCTGTTTTGTCGGGTCTTGCCGACCTCAAACCAAACTTAAGTCTGGTCAGATTTAATCGAGTTCTGTTTGTGGCGTTGATGGCTGTTTGTCAGGCCGGCGCCGGACGCCGAAATAGTAGACGATGACGCCAATCATCGCAAAGAACACCATCGAAATCGGGCTTTTGAAGAAGAAGAACGGGTCGGAGCCCGATGCCGAGAATGCCTGACGTAACGTTGTCTCAAGATTGTTCGCGAGAATAAACGCAATCACGAACGGCAGAACCGACATATTCAACTTACGCATGAGGTAACCAATGAAGCCAAACGCAATCGCGATATACAGGCTCGCCATTGATGTGTCCTGCACATAAATCGACGTCAGCGTCAGCAACAGCACGCACGGCAGCAGATAGGCTTTTGGGATATAGACCATCACGCCCGTGGCTCGCATGAACAAGCCGCCAATCGTCCAGTTGAAAATGTTGCCAAGCACCATCGTCGTGAAGATGCCAAAGCACATCACGAGTTCGGGATTGACCTCAGTCGCATTGAAATTGAACACCGGCGGTCCGGGATTGAAGCCCGATATGCTCTCGGTCGCCAGGATCAAGAACACCGCCGCCACATTGCCCGGAATACCAAGGCTCAGCACTGGAATTAAATTGGCACCCGACACGGCCGAATTGGCGGCTTCCGTTGCAGCCACGCCTTCCGGAATGCCGGTTCCGAACTCCTCTGGCTTGCCCGACATCTCCTTGCCGAACGAATACCCCATGGTCGCCGCCAGCGTTGTACCGATACCCGGCAGCGCGCCAATGAACGTGCCAATACATGCCGACAAACCGACGTAGGGAAAGATCTGCCGGATATCTGCCCAATGCAACTTGTTGTCACCGGATTGCTTCGGTCGCACAATCTTCGTGCTCGCCTTACGCTCGTTGTGCATGTCTTCCATGGCTTTAAAGACCTCACCGAGGATGAGCACACCAAGGATGGCCGAAATCAAAGGTATACCTTGTGTCAGTTCAGGAATACCAAGCGTCAGGCGCGGGTACGGGTCCTCACCATGGGCGATCAGTGCGAGGAACACACCGAAAAACGCGGCCAGCAACCCCTTCAGTACCGAGCTGCCAACAACCGCCGAAATAAACGACAACGACAGAATAATCAGCGCCGCCTTCTCCGTGAAGCCGAGATAGTTTTCAACCAAGATCGCGAGAAACGGCGCAGTTGTGAACAGTACGATGTCGCTAAACGTATCGCCGGAAGCGGACGAGAAATGCGCCACGCGAAGCGCCTTGCCGCTCTGTCCTTTCTGCGTCATCGGATAACCATCAAAGGTCGTCAGCAACGCGTCCGGTGTCCCCGGCGTATTGAACAGGATTGCTGGCACCGCGCCACCAACCGTCGCGCCTTTCATGATGCCGATGAGAAATCCCATCACCGGCAACAGCGCATCAGAATCAACACCAAACACTGAGATCAGGATCGGCAACGAGACCGCCATCGCGAACGGTCCGCTGAGCCCCGGCGTGGCGCCGACGGCGATACCAGTCAGCAAGCCAAAGAACACCATCACGACAGTAATCGAAATCGGTATGCCAAACAGCTCAAGAACCGGTGTCGCACCGAACACCGCCCAGATACCAGCGAAGATATACTCTGTTACCGTCATCTCTACTGGCTCCCGTTCGGCGGCAGAAGTAGTGAATCAAACGGCACGTCATAAACAATGATCAACACCACAACAGCGGCGATAGCTGTGAAAACCACCCTCCAGCCGGTGCGGCCCTCGATCCAGGTAATCAGTCCACAAACGAGCGTGAACCCACCAACAACAAAACCGACATACTTGTAAGGAATGGTGTCAGTGAGTAAGCGGTATTCAGGCAGTGCCACACCAACCGACTGCAAAACTTTCACTGTCAGCGGCCCGCCCCATACCATCAATTGCAGACTGACAATCAACAGCAACGCCATCGTCACAATGCTGATCAAATTGCTACGAGAAACGCCAACTGGCGGCTCACTTGAAACAGCATTTCGATTTGCAAGAAGACTGCTCAGCAACAGAGCAATGCTGGTGATCAGCACCGCTATCGCCGCAGCGGTCGGCGCTAATGCATCCCCAACATCAATCGAGCGGCGTTCTTCGATTAGAACACCTGACTCAATGTCATTAGGTATCCAAACGAACAATGTGAGTAGACTTGCTGCTATGAAACACAGCGCAAGTCCCAAGTTCCAGTTCCGGGTCTGCATAGTCGAAGGTTTCGCCACATACTAATTGCAAAAACGGGAAGGTTAGAGCCTTCCCGTTTCGCGATCCATCCGGGCCGCAAGGCTGAACCGAACTATTGTATCGTCGCCAGAACTTTTTTGTTGTTGGTAAGCTCGTCAGCAACTTGCTTGGCGAGTGCATCGCCTGTCTTCAGCGGCGGCTCGCCAAATGCACGCTTCACAAACGCACGCGCTTTTGATTTTTCGTCGCTCAGCACACCCTTAAAGGCAGCCGCAATAGCATCCTTCGCTTTCGGATCGATTCCCTTCGGTGCAAACACCACAAAAGTAACACCGAACTCGTAAGGAATGCCCATCTCCATCAGCGTTGGAACACTCGGTGACATCGTCAGACGTGTTGTCTCAGCAGACGCGATGTTGATCAGATCACCCGATTTAACACCCTTGACGTGAATACCGGCAATGAATCCGACGTCAACATCTTTGGCCATTAAGCCGTTCAATACCCCGCGTCCGCCTTTAGCCTTCACGGTATTAAACTTGACGCCATACTTCTTCGAAATGAGGTAAGCAGCATCACCAAGGCGCGGCGACATGATTGCAAATTTTAGCTTGCCGCCCTTCGCTGCATTGACAACATCCGCCATGTTCTTCCAACCACTGTCTTTTCGGACAACGAGGCCCATCTGAGTTGGCGCGGTAGAGATGATGTATTCGAAATCATCAGCAGTATAGCCAATCTTCTTACTGAGAAGCGGGTTGTAAGCAAACGTAGGCGTCACTGCCATGCCGATAGTCAGCCCATCGTCGCCCCGCCTTTTAGTGTACGCGCCAGATTTGACCCGCCTTTGCCAGCAACATTCTTGAAAATAAACTTCCAGCCGAGCTTCTTCGAAAGTTCTTCACCGATCAGCCGCGCCTGGGTGTCTGTCCCGCCACCAGCCTTAAAGCCGATGTTGAGCGTGATTGGACCCGACGGTTTCCATTCAGCCAGCGCATGCGTCGCCGGCACCAGTGTCAATGCTGTAATCAGTCCGAGTGATAGCGTCCGTTTCATAAAATTCCTCCCAGAAGTCTTGTGTTTGTCCATGGTTTTTCTCAAATGGTGCGATACAGTAATTAACAAGTCAATCTTTCAACCAACCCGAATGCTGATCTCTGAAGCTGATGTCGCAACCACACATCATCGATCATGAACCAGGCGTTCAATTCGAGCTACCGTTCGAACAGGAACCAGTTAGTCTCATCATCATGTCCGACAAGTATGGCGGTCGCGAGAAGCCCCGCCGTGTTGCCCCCCTGGCGCCACACTTCCACTCAAATAGTTTACGCAAGCGAACCATTCATGAATCTTAACGACGAAGAACAAGCCATGTTGGCCGGCAAGCTGGGCGAGCCGAAACGTTGGGCCCTCGACCACATGATGAAGGTCGGCAAAATGTTCGATGCTGCAGACTTCGTGCCTGTATCTCAAGCACACATGATGGCCGACACAGAGTCCCTCGGCAATGCCTGCGTCGAATTCCTTGAAGGGCTTGCTAGCCATCCGCCCAAACAATGCCGTGTTGCCGTACCAATGATCACCGATCCACGAGGTGTTGATCTCAGCTACTACCAACCTCTCGGCCAGACCGAAGCCATGGCCAATCTGGAGCGGCGCACCATTGCAGCCTGTAGCCAGATGGGCATCCTGATGACGGATACCTGCATCAACTATCAGACCATCATGCCCCCACTGCTCGGCGACCATGTTGCCTATGGCGACACCGGCGTCGTCATCTATTGCAACAGCGTTCTTGGCGCACGCTCCAACTTCGAAGGTGGCCCTTCTGCGTTGGCAGCCGGCCTCACTGGTCGCACGCCGCGCTATGGCCTCCACCTCGACAAAAACCGCAAAGCAACCAAGCGCTTCGTTGTCAAAGAGCAACCCAAGGGCCTGACCGATTGGGGGGTCCTCGGCGGCTTGATCGGGCGGCTATGCGGTTCCTATTGGGAAGTACCGGTCATTGAAGGCATTGAAGTGGTGCCAACCTCTGACGAGATGAAACACATGGGCGCCGCCATGGCGAGCTTCGGCTCAACGCCGCTGTTCCACATCGTTGGTATCACACCAGAAGCACCCACACTTGCAGCTGTCTGCTTTGGCGCACCACCGCCGGCCCAGCAAATCACCAAGGCTGATCTCGACGCCCTGCGCAGTGATTTTGGCGGCAAAGGCGAAAAGGTCGATGTCGTTGTATTTGCCGCCCCGCAGCTTTCTCATGTTGAGATGCAACAGGTCGCCGATTTGCTTGACGGCAAACGCATCCACGCTGACACGTCCCTGATCGTGTGCACCGCACCCACCGTTGCAGCCGACTGCGATCGACTCGGTATCATTCCGCGCATTGAAGCATCTGGTGCCAAGGTGCTGCGCGGCACGTGTTTCTATAACCAATACGCCCGCGAGATTGGCGAAGCTAACAACTGGAAACGGCTGCTCTCGAACTCAACCAAAATCGTCAACATCATAGCCGGTTACGGCTACGACCCAGCACTCGCCAGCATGGAAGACTGCGTCGCATCAGCTGTCGCAGGAGAAATCGTATGACCGAACTCAAATGTCATGTCGGAATTGGCCCGCTCGTCGAAGGCACAGCACTGGTTGCTGATGACAATTTCTCTGCGCGGTATGACCTTGACCGCATCAAAGGCATCTTCTCTCGACCGCAACACAAACTGGTCGGTCAGTCATACGTCGACAAGATCCTCGTGCTCAACACATCCAAAGGGGGCGTCGCATCGGCCTGGATGCTCAACGAAATGAAAACCCGCGGCATCGCGCCCAAAGCCATCTTGTTTAACGCAGCCAATACCATCCTTGCCCAGGGCGCAGCGCTTGCCGATCTCACCATGTGCGACCGCTTTGCGGATGGCGACATCACGAAGTTGATCAATACGGGTGACACATTGCGCGTTGATCCGGCACAGGGTCTGGTAACCATCATCACTCGATTCTGAACATCGAGCCTCGATAACGGAGAAGCCACATGGGCACTTACGGTTCAATCGACGTCAAACCGCTTGCCGGCAGCATGGGTGCTGAAATCGGCGGCGTCGATTTGTCGAAGCCCCTTGCCAACGAGCAGGTCGCCGACATCCATCAGGCATTCCACGACCACCTGATGATCTACTTTCGGAACCAAACCCTCTCCCCGAAAGCACAAGTCGGACTCTCTCAACATTTCGGCAAACCAGCGATTTATCCGTTCCTGAAAGGCCTCGACGGCTTCCCCGAAGTCAACGCCTTGATCAAAACCGAGGACGACACCAAAGCGTTTGGCGGCACCTGGCACTCAGACACATCCTACAAAGAACGCCCAGATCTCGGCACATTGCTCTACGCCGTCGAAGTGCCCCCCGCTGGTGGCGACACCTTATTCACAAACGCCTATCAGGCCTACGAAACGCTTTCAGCCGGTATGCAGGAAATGTTGTCTGACCTCATTGGCGTTTTCAATTCTGACAAACTCTATGCCGGTGGTCGCGCAGCGCAGGTCACCAAGCTCGGTGAAATGGGCAAAGCGGTGATTGCAACCGAAGTGTTCGAAGCCGAACATCCAATTGTCCGCACCCATTCCGAAACCGGACGCAAAGCCCTCTATATCAGCCGCGCCCACACGTTGCGCTTCAAAGATATGACGGTTGAAGAAAGCACGCCGCTGATCAATTATCTCAGCGATCATATCGTGCGGCCTGAGCATCAGTGTCGACTACGTTGGGAGCCCGGCACGCTCGCTGTCTGGGACAACCGCTGCACGCAGCATCACGCCCTCAACGACTATCAAGGCCAGCGCCGCCACATGCACCGCGTCACCATCGAAGGCGATCGTCCGGTCTAATACAACCCGCACCGTCTCTAGTAAGTTATTGCTCGCAATCAGTGGCGCTCAAGAAGACAACCGTAGCCGGCGATCGCATCATTCACGCCAGCCAACCGCAACGCATGCCACAAGGTCGCCTGTGTTGATGTAATCACCGGCTTGCCAAGTGCCTGCTCCAATGCTGCGATCACGGTATGCGATCGCGTGTTGAGGCATGAGATAATCAGCGCTTCCGCCTTAGGATCGCATCCCTTCATGCCTAGTTCGAACAAGGCACCGGGCTCAGGTTCCGCCAATGCAAAGCCATCCGAAATCCCAAGGAATGCCCCACCGACTACATTGAGTCCGGCTTCACCAAAATAGCGATGCTCCATCTCATCAACTTCAGCCGGATACGGCGACACTACGGAAACAGTCTTCGCACCAAGTGCCTCAGCGGCAGACACGATTGCATAGGCCGCCGTTGTTGCTGACACCGAAAAGTCATCCGCTATTTCACCACGCAGATGCGCATCATAATTGACGCCCTGGACAATACTCGACGCTGTGCAGCCATAAGCAATGACATGCGGGTGAATACTCGACAGTTGGCGCAATGCCGCTTTGCCCTCAGTACGATCCATCTCGCACAGCGTCTCGGCTGTTGTGTCAGGCGCCATAAACATCCGTGAGAAATGCACACTCACACCATCCGGCACGACGCGGGCAGCCCATGGCTCCATGACCGTATTGACACTCGGCACCACAATGCCAATCCGCGCCCTCCAACCGTCACCGTTCAGGAAACGTTTCGACATTGCTGGCTCCCTTATTGTAGGCGGCGTGTGCGGCCATTAATTCGCCGGTGTCCGAACCCTAAAATCATTCCCACCAGACGCATCCTTGCCGCGCAGCAAAAACAGCGAATGATGCGACATGTCAGAACCACCGCGTTCCGCATGCCGCTGACGAGCCAGTTCGCGATCATAAACGGACGTCGTCGGCATCAACCGCAGCGTCATGCCTCGACGTGGCTTCACCGATCGGTTCTCCTCCGAACCGTGCGCGATATAGATGTCATGCAGTGCCATTCCGCCAGCCGGCAGGATCAGGTTCTCGGCAATACTCTCGTCATACTCCGACTTGGCAAGCTCACGATTGAGCGTGTAGTCCGCATCCGGCTTCACCTCATGTGCCATCAGCCGGGTATCCTTATGCGAACCCGGGATATATTTCAGACATCCGTTCTCTTCCGTCGCCTCATCGATCGCGATCCATACCGTACATGTTGCGAGCGGCTGGATCGGCCAGTACTCACCATCTTGGTGATACGGCGTCTTCTTGCCGTTAAGCGCGGGCTTGGCAAAAAAGCTCATGTTCCAGAGACAGATATCCGGCCCGATCAACTGCGCCGCCATCTCCAAAATCTCAGGATCGCGCGCATAATTGAGAAACCCGAGATCGTAGCTCAATAGCGCCGAGCAATTATCTCTAAAATCCGGATGTTTCGCGAGCAACCGATCATGGTCGGAACGGATCCGCTGCAGCGTCTCCTCGGGCAACCGATAATCCGGAACCACGTATCCCTTTTCATGATACGTCGCGACCTCAGCTTCGCTCAGCATTTGCCACCCTCCTGATCAACCTATTACTCCTCGGCTCAACACGACTATGCGCCAAGACATTGCATCAACGCCAATTCCACGGCTAGATGAGTTGAACAGCATCGTCAATCTCTCTGCCGATAGAGACAACGCGCCCCAACTGGAACAACGCATCATGCTCACGCTCTACTACGCCCCTGGCTCAAGCTCATTTGCAACCCACATCGCGCTCCATGAAGTCGGCGCCACGTTCGAAACCCACCGCCTATCCATTCCCGACAAAGGCACCCACACGCCAGAATACCTCGCCATCAATCCCGCAGGCAAAGTTCCAGCCCTGGCGATCGACGGTCGTATCCTGACAGAAGTTGCAGCTACGTTGTTCTATCTGGCAAAGACTTACCCCGACGCTGGACTATTCCCGCCGGACACGAACATCGAGGCTCAAGCCCAAGTCCTTTCCTGGATGTCATTTGTGGCATCCGGCCTGCATCCCGTCTGGAACAAAGGCCTCGATCTTGCGCTGCCAGCATTCGAAATCGCAGACAAACGTCTCGGTGACAGCGAATGGGCGGCTGACACCTACTCGATCGCCGACATTCACCTGTTCCGCCTCTACTGGCGTTTATCCGGCGTCAACGATCTTGCCCCCGGCAGCTTCCCCAACCTCAAACGCCACCACGATCAAATGCTGCAACGCCCCGCTGTCATCCGCACCATTGAGGCCGAGACTTCAGGCACCTGAAATCTTACTGCAAGTTTCGTTTCCAACCATCAGGAGAACCCAGACCATGAAGATTAAGCGCATCGAACACATCGCTGTTGCCGTCAAAAGTATCAAGGCGATGCGCGATATTCTCGAAAACAAACTCGGCATTGAAATGGAATACGAGGAGCACCTGCCTGAGCATGCAACAAGCCTCGCAATGTTCCCAATCGGCGAAACGTACATCGAGTTGCTCGAGTCCGACAAACCAGATACTGGCACCAGCAAGTGGATCGCCGAACACGGCGAGGGCCTGTTTCACATCTGCCTCGAAGTTGAAGATATCGATGCGTCAATCGTGGAATTGCGCGAAAAAGGTATGAAGTTCCAACAAGAGGAACCGCTGATCGGCCACGGCAACTGCCGCATCATCTTCCTTGACCCAGCTTCCACCGGCAACATGGTCATCGAACTTGCCGAAATGCCCAAAGAGCCACACGTACACGCAGCCGAGTAAACACCAACTCCGCGCTGCCTATCACTGTCATGACATCATCAACGCGGCGGCAGTTCACCAATGTTGATGATGTCGTATTTCTTGTTGAGCGCAGTCATCTTGGCTTGGTCAGCAAAATCGGCTTCAGTCATTTTGGCTAACTCGGCGAGAAACTGATCAAATCCCGATGGTTGGAAAATCATCAACATCCTCGCATCCGACGTCCCGTCTGCCAGCACACAGGCATGCGGGACACCGGGTGGAATGTGCAGACAAGCTCCAGCCGTCGCCGTCATCCAGTCACCGTCAACATAGAAATCAATCTCACCGGCCAGAACATAAAACGTCTCCGCATGAAACTTATGAAGATGGAGCCCGAGCTGAAAATTGGCCTTCAGGTTATCTTCCATCAGCGTATACATGCCCCCGGTATCATCCGCCGACACTTTCACGAACGTATGGTCAGCCGACCAATCGTAGTTGAGACCACCCTGCGGCGGCACGAACGAATAGCGCTTCGTCATTGCTGTGCATCCATACCTTGAGAAACGCGTGCCGCAGCATACATCTCAAAACTCACTCGCCTCGGAAAACCGGATCCCGCTTCGCAGCAAATGCCGCGACACCTTCTTTGTAATCCGCACTCGCCATCGCTTCATCACCAACAGCGAGAATGGCAGCCTGGCGTTTATCCGTCTCAGCCCGCGCAACAGCCTCGATAACCAACTTGGCGCCTTTGATCGTCAGCGGCGCAGAGTTTGCCATGCTCGCCGCCAATGCGCGCGCACCGTTCATGGCATCATCATCTGTGCGATGCGTTGCAAGGCCCACGCGATGTGCCTCATCAACGTCATATCGGCGTCCGGCAAACAAAACTTCTTTCGCCACGGCCACACCGGCTGCCTCGACCAACACGCGCGTTTCATCGATGCCGTAGACATTTGACAACCGCGCCGCCGGAATCGCGAAATATGCGGTCGGGTCGGCCACACGAAAATCGCACGACAGCGCGATACCAGCGCCGCCACCATAGCACGGCCCGGATACCGCTGCGATCGTCGCCTTCGGGCATGCCCCTATTGCATTCAGGCACGCATCGTTGGCGGCCTCATATGCATGACCATCCGCCACCGTTTTGCGCACCGCTTCAAACTCAGAGATATCCGCGCCAGCGCAAAACCCACCGCCGGCCCCGGTCAAGATGATTGCGCGAACTTCACGTTCTTCGCCCAGTCGTTCAAAAATCCGGCCAAGCTCCTGCCACATCGCAAGTGACATCGCATTGCGTCGTTTCGGTCGGTTGAGCGTCACGACAGCAACGGTGGCATCGCTTCGATCAACAAGAATGTCTTCGGGTGACAACGGCGTCGGTTCAGCCAATGCGGCCTCCATCATAAAGTGTAATTCGCGAAGGTTTAGCCCAACTCACATGGTCCGACCAGCGGTCCAACCGCCATCAACCATCAATGTCGTGCCGGTAATGAAGCTCGCATCCTCTGAGGCGAGAAACAGAATGGCGCGTGCGATCTCGTTGGCTTCGCCCCAGCGGTTCATCGCATGGATCGACTTGATAGTTTGCGCCATATTTGCGTCCTGGAAATAACGTTCGGTGAGCGACGTCCTCGTCACCCCCGGGCCGACAGCATTGATCCGAATACCAGACTGTCCAAATTCCAACCCCAACTCTTTGGTCAGCCCCACAACCGCATGCTTTGATGCCACGTAAGCTGGGCGGTTCGGTGCTGCCGTCACACCAAGCGTTGATGCGAGATTGACGATCGCACCCTTTTTGTCTGCTGCGACTAGCCGCCGAAGAAATGCCTGCGCGCACAAAAACACGCCGGTGATGTTGACATTGATCACCCGGCTCCATTCCTCATACGACAGCTCGATCACGGGCGAGATTTCGCGAACGCCTGCACTATTAATCAACACATCCAACCGGCCAAACCGCTTCTCCACCGTCTCGAAGAATGTCGTCACCGCATCCGGATCGGTTGTATCAAGCGCAAACCCTGCCGCCTCGCCCCCGCGCTTTTTGATCTCTTCAGCCGTGCCCTCGGCCGTTGCCAAATCAATATCCGAGACCGCAACGATGGCCCCCTCGGCTGCAAACTCTATCGCCGACTCGCGTCCAATCCCGCTGCCACCACCTGTGATCACAACCACCTGATCCTGGAACCGCATCTGCCCAATTCTCCTCTATCTCAAACTGTTCGATAACGCTCGATGGTGTCGCGCCACGTTAGCGCGTCCTCTGGCGACTTAACTTTCGCTGGCATCCCCGCCATTGGCGTTACGGGAACCAGCACACGGGTCACGCCCATATCAGCTAACTGCGGAATTTCCTCAGGGTCATCCGGCATCGCCACGGTAAACTCTATGCTGTCGGGGTCACGATCGTTTTCCTCGGCAGTCTTGCGCACCAGATCGAACAGCTCCTTTGGTGCACCGCGCGCTGGAAAATAGCCATTACCGAGCCGCCCGGCTCGACGCGCTGCAAACTTGGAATCACCACCGATCACAATCGGCACGCTGCCATTGACGGGCTGCGGCAGGCAGTACGCTTCACGGAACGATACGAATTCGCCTTCATATGTTGGCGCGCGTGCAGACCAAAGCTCCCGCATCGCAGCCACATATTCATCCGTTCGCCGCCCGCGCGCATCAAACGGTACGCCGAGCGCATCAAACTCTTCCTTGAGCCAACCCACACCGATGCCAAGAATAATCCGTCCGCCACTCAGATGGTCGAGCGTCCCAACCTGCTTGGCCAGCACCACCGGATTGTGTTGCGGCAAGATGATGATGCCGCTCGCAAGCTTGATTTTCGAAGTCGCAGCCGCTGCATAAGCCATCCAGACGATCGGATCGGGCAGTGCGATTTCATTGTTGCCACCGGCAATCTTGCCATCCTCTGAATAAGGATAGGCTGACTCGTAGCCGCCCGGCAGCACGGTGTGCTCAACCGTCCAAAGCGACTCAAAACCGGCCTCTTCGCCAGCCTGTGCCAACTCAATCGCGTCAGCCGGATTAGCATAGCGGCCCGTATTGCAGTACCTCAGTCCGAATTTCATTCAACTGCCTCCAGACATCAGATCAACTGAGCGCCAACAAAGATTGCGGCCAGTCTGGCGTGAACTGGAACCGAATGCGAGCTACGATGTGATAATTATCTGCACAAGCGGACACAGTCTGCCAACCGACTATTGTCTGGCAAGCAGCACGCCCGAAGGACCCATCAAATGAGCAACCCTGCTTTCAAGTTCGACCACGTCCACATCATCGCGCCCGATCCACATACGACCGCCAAGTGGTATGTGGATATGCTTGGCGCGATCATCAAAGCCGACACCATCGCGCGCGGCGCACCGCAGATCTTCGTAGAACTTGGTGGCACAAACATCCTGATCCGCGGCCAACGCCCTGGCGAAGCTCCCGTCACATCGCGTCCGATCGAACCGTTCAACGACTTCTCCAGTCACAACGAATGGGGCACCGACCATTTCGGCTTCATGTACGACGGCGATCTCAAGACCTTCTGCGACGACCTCGCAACCAAAGGCGTGGAGTTCCCGGTGGCGCTCAAGCAAGGCGTCCACGGCAAGTGGCTGTGCTACATCTCAGCACCCGACAACGTCAGTATCGAGCTAATGCAGGTGTAGCTGCCAGCTCACACCTTATGCGACTCCGGGGCCCACATCGCGAACGCAATCGCGGTGAGCGAGATCATCCCGGCGCTCACCATCAACGCGGTCGTCGTGCCCTGCAGATCGACCATCAACCCAATCAGAAACGGGCCGAGCACATAGCCCGCATCACCCGTCATACGATAGGTACTGAGCGCCGCTGCATTCATGCCTTTCGGTGCTGAATCGCCCGCATAAGCAGCTGGCGCAGCACCGCCAACCGACGTCGCAATGCCCCAGAGCACAAACGCGGCGCCGAACCAGATCGCATCCGGCGCATACGAAAACATCACCATCGTCAAACCGGTCACAAGCGTCGCCGGAACAATGATCGCTTTGCGACCAAACTTGTCCGAAAGAGCCCCTGCCGGATAGGCCGCGATCAGTCCCGCAACGCTCCCCAACACCATCGCAAAGCCAACTTCCCCGGGCGACATCCCGTAGTTCGCAACCGCAATCAGCGGAATGATTGAAAACAGTCCGCCCGTCCGCACAAACGCATTCATGAAGCCAATGAGGCAAACCAGCATGTAACCTGTCTGCGCCATCATCAATCGAAGTTGAGTGATAAACGGGGGCATCACGCCAGCATTGGCAGCTCGGTTCTGAGCAAACTCCCGCGTTTCAGGAACGGCAAACCAAGCGACCGCCATCGCGGCTAGACTGGCACATCCAGTTCCGATGAACGGTGCCGCCAGTCCATAGTATTCCGCGAGCAATCCCCCCGGTAGCGGACCGATACCAACCGCAAAAATAAACGTACCCTGATAGATCGACAGTATACGACCGCGCCTTTCCGGTGTGCTGATATCGGCGAGCACCACATGCCCCGTCGTCACGATCAGGCCCGCCCCGAACCCAGCAACGAACCGCGCCACGAGAAACTCAGGATAGGCGGTCGCATAGGCACACCACAGATTACCGAGCCCAGAGATCAAGCCGCCAAGCGCAATCGTCGGGCGTCGCCCCATCCAATCGGCGAGCTTTCCAGCCGGCAGCGCCACGACAAACCGCGCCAAACCGTAAATACCAACCGCCATGCCTATCGCCGACGCCGGCACTCCAAACGCCTGCGCATAGAGCGGCAACGACGGCACCAGAGCGCCAAAACCAAGCTGATTGATCGCGATCAGCACGCACATCCAAAACAGCACACGCCATTCCAGCGGACGTTCTTTGCTTCCGACAGGCGACATCACCACACTGGATATCCCGTGTTATTCCTCAAGGTGCCTCTTTCCTTAAACTTCGATGAGCCACTCGCTCATCATGGCCATTCATTCGCGTCCAACTCGGATCATGGACACGCAAACACACCACTATAGCTCTACCGCTCGATTGGTGCTGTGATGCTTTATCCACCCGACGATAATTGATCGCACATGACGCTCTTCACCATCAACAAGCCGCGTCGTACGATACCTGTTAGCAAAGGCGAGGAACTTATGCCCATCCGCATCATCGGAATGATCGGCGTCACGCCGCCTGCATCAGACACACAACTGGTGGTCATAGAAGGCGCGTTGTCTCCAGACTACGTCATCGAATTCGCGCAGGCCCACGAAACCGCCGGCTTCGACATGGCGTTGGTTGGATATTCCTCGTCGTCAGCCGAAGGGTTCCTGGTCGCGCAACATGCTGCCGCCAATACCACCAGACTTGGTTACTTGATTGCCCATCGGCCGGGCTTCATTTCCCCGACACTGATGGCACGCAAAGCCGCCACCTTCGACCAGATCACACGCGGTCGTCTCGCCTTGCATATCATCACCGGCAAATCCGACGCCGAACAACAAGGCGACGGCGACTACAGCCCTAAAACCGAACGTTACGAACGGGCCGCTGAATACCTCGCCCTGATGCGCAAAACCTGGACAACAACCGAGCCTTTCGATTTCGACGGATCCTTCTATCGCGTCACCGGCGCAGCGTCGGATGTTCCTCCCTATCAGGAACCACATCCGCCATTGTTTTTCGGCGGCGCATCAGAAGGCGCGCTCACGATGGGCGCCGAACATTGCGACGTCTACGCGATCTACGGGGAACCGCTTGCGACCACAACAGAACGCATCACTGACTTCCGCGCCAAGGCGGCCAAGTTCGGCCGCACACCGGGCTTCAATGGCTCATTCCGCCCCATCATCGCCGAAACCGAAGGCGCTGCCTGGGACAAAGCCAATCACATCCTCGCCGGCATGGCTGGTGCAAAAGGCTGGGCCCGGCAGGAAAATATCGGCGCCCCCGTCGATAACGCCGGCAAGCGCATCTACGACATGGCACTCAAGCAAGACGTCTACGACAGTTGTTTATGGATGGGCGTTGCCAAAGCAACCGGCGCGCTTGGCAACACGTCATGTTTGGTTGGCACACCTGAGCAAGTCGCCAATGCGATTGTTGAATACTACAAGATCGGCGTCTCAAGCATTCTGATCCGCGGCTTTGATCCATTTAACGACACGATCGAATTCGGCAACGAACTCATCCCCCGCATCCGCGCCGGCGTCGCAGCCATTGACGCGGCTGGTTGATTAGTTGCTGGTTCATGGCTTCGTGTCTGCCCCTCACCCTAACCCTCTCCCCGTAAAAAACGGGGAGAGGGAACATCGCTTCTAATTGGGGCGAGGGGCATGCCACGCTTCACAGCAAAGCTCCCTCTCCCCGCTCGTGCTCTTTGCACGAATGGGGAGAGGGCTGGCGTGAGGGGCAGCGCCAACTCAAAGCCTCAGCTGCAGCAAGCTTCTTCGGACCTCAACCCTTCTTCTCAACCTCCGCCAAAAACCCATCCATCAGACCCTCCGGCGCCTTGATGACATGGCCTTTCGCTGGAAACCCGCCACTCTGCACGTCTGCGATATAATCCTTAAACCCGCCAACACGTTCCTTCTGGATCGCCTGCTGCATCGCATAGATATCGCGGTATTGCTTGGAGTGACGCGGATACGGCGGTGCATTATTGCCAAGAATATCCTCGGCAAACAGGAACTGAATATCACCACCGCTGCCGCCACCGATGGACGAAGTCATCAGCGATGTCCGTTTACTGATCTCAATCAGCAAGTCTTCCGGGATCACCTCCACCTCGACCGCATAAGCCCCGGCGTTCTCAAATGTCTTGATCTGATCATAAACCCAAACCGCTTCATCAACCGTTTTGCCAACCGCGCGTAAGCCACCCGTCCACGTACTACGCCGCGGCACCAGACCGGCATGCGCTTGCACTGGAATGCCCGCTTCGGCAGCTGCCTCAATCAAGCGCGGGCTCCATTGGCACATGATCGCATCTGCACCAATTGCCATCGCATCATAGCCAAGTCGGACCGCTTCATCGGCCGTTGCCGCAGCCAGCAATGGCACTGAAAACGCCATAAATGTATTTCGCGCCGCCTGACGAACCGCCGCTGCTGATTCCGGACTTTTCGGATCAAACCGAACCTTCATCGTGTCGATGCCGGCCTCTTCGGCAGCCGCTGCTTCATCAGGTGAAAACGGCAGCGTCTCGCACAACACGCGCTTGCCTTTCTGATCGCGCAATCCTTTGACCGTGTAATTGCGCGTGCCATAAGCGCCGCCCAATGTCATGATCCGCGTCAGCCCGCGTTTTGCAGCATCTCTCGGTGGTATCCCACCATCTCCCGTTGCATGACTGGCCATCATATTCTCCTTCGCAATTATCGGTCTCAATCGCCAGAGACCATAGGCGACACCGCAACCGACGCCAACCAAGCTCGATCATGTTCGCAACACCATCACCATTCGGCTAACATGACGGTTCCCACCCACCGCCAGAAATACATTCCCATGCCACAGCGCACTGCCCCCAAACTCATCTCCAACACGCTTGCGCGCCGCATCTTCATGCATCGGCAAAGCCTCTGCACGCCCCCGACCACAAAGCAGTCCAAAGATGATCTCCGACAACTGATTGGCAAACTCGGCTTCGTCCAGCTCGACAGCATCGCAACCGTCGAACGCGCCCACCACATGACATTGTTCGCGCGCAACCAAACCTACCAAACTCAGCATCTGGCAGCCCTCCTCGAAGACGACAAGGCACTCTTTGAAAACTGGACACATGATGCATCTGTCATTCCGACAGAATTCTTCCCCTACTGGATGCGCCGTTTCGAGCGCGACGCCGAAGGACTTCGGTCCCGCTGGCAGAAATGGCAACGCATCGGGTTCGAGGAAATCCTTGATGACACAATCGCGCACATCACAGAGCACGGCCCCGTCATGTCGCGCTCGTTCGGTGGCAACGAAAAAAAGAACAGCGCCGGCTGGTGGAACTGGAATCCATCAAAGACAGCACTAGAATATCTTTGGCGTACTGGTCGTCTCGCTGCCACCAAACGCCAAGCCTTCCAGAAAGTCTACGACATCACCGAGCGCGTGATTCCAAGCGAACACCTCAAGCCAATCCGAACTGACAAAGCCTTGGTTGATTGGTGCTGCACAAACGCCCTGGAACGCCTCGGCTTCGCGGCGCCCGGCGAGCTTGCCGCTTTCTGGGGCATCATCACCGCAGCCGAAGCCCAAGCGTGGTGTGCTGACAAAGGCAAGTCCCTGCCCCGCGTCATCACAGATTCCGCCGATGGCTCCAAACCGAAAGAATGCCTTGCGGACCCCGCGATCCTCAGCCTCACTGAATCGGAACTAAAACCGCCACCCCGCCTGCGCGTTATCAGCCCCTTCGATCCCGTCGTGCGCGATCGAAAACGCCTCAGACGCCTGTTCAATTTCGAATTTCGCATCGAAGTCTTCGTGCCGGAAGCGAAGCGTGAATACGGCTACTACGTTTTCCCTCTGCTGGAAGGCGACCGTTTCGTTGGCCGCATCGATATGAAGCGCAACACCAAGACCAAAACCCTCAACGTCACCGGTCTATGGTGGGAGCCTGGCATCAAGCCAAGCAAGCAACGGCTCGCCAAACTCGATGCCGAACTGATCCGCATCGCCCGCTTCGTTGAGTGCAACGATTTGCATATTCACTGCGCCACCCGCTAAATCAGGTCAATCAATCGCCCATAATATTGTAAGCCAGCCTCAGGTTGCATAAGCTCGATCCAAATCAAAGCTTCGGAGAACCCAACATGACAGCAACCGCAGCCGCCACGCTTTCCGTGCAGCCTCTTGAAAATGCCCAATTCGGTGCCGAAATTCGCGGCCTTAACCCAGCCAACATTACTGCCGAGAACAAACAAACTATCTGGGACACCTACCGCGACCGGCACGGTCTCATCTGTTTTTCGTTCGACCGCCTGTTGGATGCCGACGAGTTGCATGCCCTCACCTCCGTATTCGGTGAAAACGAATATGCACCCGGCATCATCAATGGCCTCGGCAAAGCCACCCCCAAAGGCGAGGAACATCTCACTGTCGACGAGCAGGTCACCAAACTGCGAGCGGGTGGTCGCGATCCCTATTTGGCCTATATCGGCAATCTCGACCCAAAGACGCTGGAGAAGCAAAACACACCAGGAAAATTCTTCGGCGAATGGGAGTGGCACACTGACATGTCTTATGTGGAGGTGCCGCCAACATTCAGCTTGCTCCACGCCCGCGTCATCCCGGAAGATGGCGGCGATACCGGCTTCTGCAGCCAGGTCATGGCTGCCAAAGCGCTGTCTCCTGCCATGCGCGCGCGCGCACAAAGCCTCAAAGTCAAACACGACTCGACCTACGGCAGCAGCGGCATCCCTCGGCCCGGCATGACCGCACCGGCATCGCCGGTCGAAGCGATCGGCTATCCGCATCCCATACTGCGCAAAATCCCGAGCACCGGCGACGAAGCAATATTCCTTGGCCGCCGTACAAACGGCTACGTCATGGGGCTTCCCCTCGACGAAAGCGAGGCCCTCCTCGACGAACTCTGGGCACACTCAACTCAACCGCAATTCTGCTATCAGCACAAATGGCAGGTCGGCCAAGTTGTCGTCTGGGATAACCGCATGATGCTCCACATGCGCGCGCCGTTCGATGAAACCAAGGCGCGTTTCATGTGGCGCACACAAACCAAAGGCGAAGCCGTCGTCCCGGCAACCGCCTAACTGAAAGCGCTCATGTCCCTGGCTGCCAAGCACTCACGCACCATCAACGTCGATGATGAAGCCTACCGTTGGGCCGTATCCCCCGACAGCGGCTACGACGTGCTTGTCGTGCAAGCAGCCGATGGCACCGGCGCCAAACTCCTCACAACCGTCGACTATTCCGGCACCACTTATGCCTCGGCAGATGAGAACGGATCACTGGCCATCACGCCCGCCTTGGTTGTATCGATCATCCGGCAGGCCAGAGAAAACGGCTGGCAACCGAACGAAACTGGCAATGACTTTACCTGCCGTCTCATGCCAGATGAACGGATCGAAATGCGTACGCGTAGCTAATCCACATAAGGACGCACCATGGCCAGTATGGACAGCTTCGGCCTCGATGTCGGCATATACGGCGCCAATGCCACCCCAGAAACAGTGCTCAGCCTCACGACCTTGGCCGAGGACACAGGCTTCGGATCGGTTTGGCTGGCCGACCACGTCGCGTTTCCCGTCTCGTTCAAGTCTGAGTATCCTTACGCAGCCAAAGGCCAGTTCCCAACCAAACTCGATGATCCACTGCTTGAGCCGGTTGCCACGATGGGCGTTCTCGTCGGTGCCACCAAGCGCGTGCGCATCGGCGTCGCCGTCTTGATCATGCCCTACCGCAACCCACTGTTACTTGCCCGCATGATCGCCACGCTTGATCAGTTTTCCGGTGGTCGCATTGATCTTGGCGCGGGCGTTGGCTGGCTCGAAGAGGAGTTCGAAGCCCTCGGCAGCAGCGATTTCGCCCGGCGTGGCAAAGTTACAGACGAAGCAATTGAAATTTTCAAAGCCGTCTGCGCTGGCGGCGAAGTCGGTTACCAGGGCGAAACGTACGAGTTCGCCCCGATCTACGCCAATCCCGGATCTATCCAACGCCCACACCCACCCGTATTGATCGGCGGCCTCACTAATCCAGCCCTACGCCGGGTCGCTCGCCACGGCACCGGCTGGCTCGCGGTCATGGCTGATCCAGTCAAACTTACAGAACGCCTCGCCAAGCTACGCGAGCTCATGACGGCTGCCGGCCGGTCCTTCGACGCGTTGTCTCTGCACTACAAAATGTTCCTCGCCATTGATAACCCGAAGCACAACACCGATGGCGTCCGCGAACCCGGCACCGGCTCCAAGGCCGAAATCATCGATGATCTGAAACGACTTAGAGAACTCGGTTTCACAAACATCATCGTTCGCTATCGTGGCAGCGACGCGCAGCAGCTCACACGTCAGATCAATGAGTTCGTCAGCGACATCGTCCCAAAGGTCTGATGAATCGAGCGCAACGCCCCGTTTCAGTTCTTCGCCTTCGGCAATCGCGCCAATAAGCACAGTGGGATCGCCAGAAAGGCAATCAGCGAATACATCAAGAACGCATTGACGTTGCCAAGCAGTACAGCCTGTCGCGTAATCTCATTGGAAAACTTCGCCATGCCTTCAAGCGACTCGATCGACCATGCGCCCGACGTCCCTGGCATCCCCCACATTTTGTTATAGGGCGATGCATACTCAACCATCCGCGCATAATTGTTGCCAGTTGCGCGCACGATCTCGGCAACTGCGATCGAGATGAAAAGGCTTGAGCCGAAATTGCGCACCAAATGATACATCGCCATGGCTTCAGCCCGCATCTCGGGCTTCAACGTATAAAACGTTACCAGTGTCATTGGCACCCACGTCACGCCGATCCCCGAGCCCTGCACCACCGACCAAAACGCCAGACGCGATTCACCAACATTGAGGTCGAACTGCATCATCTCGTAGCCGCCATAGCCCTGCAGGAAGAAGCCACCCATCATCATGATGCGCGGATCTACGCGTGCAGTGAGCATTGCAACGAAAAAACCAATCAGCGTGCCGAAACCGCGCCAACCGATAAACAGCCCGATCGCGGTATCCGGATAACCTGCATGGTTCTGCAGCAGCGGTGGCAACAACACCACCGGCGCAAAATTGAGCATGCCAAAAATGAACACCAGCGCCATGCCAAGTGAATAGTTGCGGTCCTTGAAGAGCGACAACCGTACAAATGGTTCTTTCGCCGTCAGGCTATGAACGATGAACATGTAAAACGCGACAATCGCCAAAAACGCAGCAGCAATGATCTCACTAGATTCAAACCAGTCCAAGCGCTGACCGCGTGAAAACATCAGCTGCACACACACAATCGCAACTGTGAGCGTCAGGAAGCCTCCCCAGTCCAACTTCGTTGTATGTCGCTTGGCGCGCGTCGGGATCGCAAAACGGCATAGGATCACCGTCACAACAGAAACCGGCACAATCATCCAAAACGCCCAGCGCCAGCTGAATGCTTCCGAAACTTCACCGGCCAGATTGGGCCCAAGCGACGGCCCGATCATATTGGCCATACCAAAGATCGCCATGATGAAACCATGCTGAACGCGCGGATAGGCATCGAGCAGTACGGCCTGTCCCAACGGGATAAGCGGCGCACCGGCACCGCCTTGGATGATCCGCCAAAAAATCAGCTCATTCAACGACGACGACGCGCCACAAAAGAAGGTTGAGATACCGAAGATCACCGCGCACCACACCATCACGTTACGCCGGCCAAAGCGCTCCGAGATCCACCCCGTCATGGGCGTGACAACGGCAGTTGCGACAATGTTGAAGGTCATCGTCCAGGACACTTCATCCTGGGTGGCGCCAAGCGCGCCTTGTAGTTTAGGCAGCAACGCCGACGAAATCAGGATCGATGACGAATAGATCGTCGTCGCCGAAATCACCGCCAACAGCACCATAATGCGCCCGGCTGGCGAAAGATCATAGACGGCTTCGTCGTCACTCATTCCGCGTTGGTCCAGCTCTAGCGATTCGAATTTGTGTCACTGAACGCATCACATGCGTCGACCGCAATGCGTCAGATAGCAGTCATCTAACAAACATATAGCGATTTGGCCGACCACACCTCGCATAATCGGCACTGCGCGGTCTGCTAGGCCATTGGCCGTCTCCACGCCAACACGCAATCGTGCTATATTGTCCTCACCACCACACATGTCCATTGCCTCGGAACCCGTCCTCATGAAACACGCCCTGATCATCGGTGCCTCGCGCGGCCTCGGCCTTGCACTCGCTGGCGAACATCTTTCGCGCGGCTGGCAGGTAACCGCAACGGTTAGGGCGCCCTCAGATGAGCTCCACGCAGTCCGCGATGGTTTTGGCGAAGCCCTCGAAATCATCGCACCTGTCGACATCACCGATCAGGAGCAGGTTGCAGGCCTCGCCGCCTATCTGCAATCGCAGTGGTTCAATCTCGTGTTCATCAACGCCGGCATCTTACTTGGCCGTGGCCAGCAGCTGACCGAAGTCCCAGAATCTGACCTAAACGCGATGTTCCTGACCAATGCTATCAGCCCCATCCGCGTCGCCGACCAACTGATTGGCAATGTCCACCCTGGCGGCATGGTCGTGTTTATGTCCTCGGTCCTCGGCAGCGTCGGTACCAACGACGACGGTCGCGCCGAACTTTACCGCGCCAGCAAGGCAGCCCTCAATTCTCTGATCCGCTCGTTCTGCGCGCGCCATCCACAGCTCGATGCAACCGTTCTCGCGATGCATCCGGGCGTTGTGCGCACGGCGATGGGCGGTCCGGATGCGCCTCTCGACATTGAAACCAGCGTTGCAGGCGTCGCTGACACCATCGAACAACGCTGGGGCAGCGGCGGTCACGCCTTCGTCGATTACCGCAACCAAGTCATTCCCTGGTGAACTAAGCCCTTCCGACCCCATCTGATATTTGCCATCCACTAGGACCGCGCATGCCAGCTTCGTACCAACCTGATCCAACCGGTGCTCTGTCTCGCCGCATCGCAGCCTTCTGCCGCAACACGACATGGCAGGACATTCCCGAAACCGTCCGCCACGAAGCCAAGCGCTCCATCCTCAATGGTTTTGCCACGGCGCTCGCAGGCGCACACGAGCCAGCCATCGAAAAATCACTCGGCACGTTGCATCGCTTCTCGGCCAACCAGTCGTGCAGCCTCACGGGCCGTTCCGAACGCACCGATATGCTGTTTGCCGCCTACATCAACGCCATGGCAGCCAACATCGCCGACTACGACGACACGCATCCGGCAACTGTCATCCATCCAACTGCGCCCGTCGCGCCAGCTCTCTTTGCCTACGCCGAAACAATTCCAACCACCGGCCAGGACTTGCTTCGCGCCTTCATACTCGGCGCTGAAATCGAGTGCCGTCTGGGCAACGCTGTTTCGCCCTACCACTACGCGCGCGGCTGGCACATCACATCAACCTGCGGCGTGTTTGGTTCTGCCATCGCGATCGGTATGTTGCTTGATCTCACCGAAAATCAATTCGTCCACGCCATCAGCAATGCAACCGCGCACGCAGCCGGCATGGTCGAAACGCTTGGCACCATGTCGAAAAGCATCAGCGTCGGCAACTCAGCCCGCAACGGCATTGTATCCGCCCTGCTTGCCGCCGAAGATTTTTCAGGCCCGACAGCTCCCCTCGAAGGAGAGCGCGGTTTCTTATCCGTCTATGCCAATGAGCCCAAGCCCGGTGCCCTCACTAGCGACCTCGGTCAAGTCTGGGAAATCGCCAAGAACACCTACAAACCCTATCCCGTCGGCGTTGTCATCAATCCGATACTTGAAGCCTGCCTGCAACTGCATGCGCAAGGCAGCGTCGCCATCGAAGACGTCGCAAGCGTCGAACTGACAGGCCATCCTCTCCTGCAACAACGTGCCAATCGACCGTCCGTTACCACAGGCCGTGAAGCTCAGGTCAGCGCCCAACACGCCATCGCCATCGCACTCAGACGTGGCCGCGCCGGGCTCTCTGAGTTCTTCGACGAAGCCGTCGCCGAAACCGCACGTGACAACATCCGCCCACCCATCACCTTCATCGACGATGCCAGTTACGACATCGAAAGCGCCCGCATTGTCATCCACACCCAATCCGGTACCAGCCATACAATCGACATCCGCGACACTCGGGGAGGCACCGTAAATCCGCTGTCCGATGCGGACCTCAACACCAAACTCAAAGACCTCGCCGCATACGGCCACTTCCCCCGCGACGTTGCCCCACTCGCCGACGCCCTCTGGTCACTCGATCAATCCCAAGACGCAGGCACAATCATGAATCTCGCCAGTCTTTAGGGTCATTTTCTAAGACCAGCCCTTAACGAAAGCTCATCCCATGGCAACCACCGATGCCTGGCTCGCCCTCGTCCAGGAACCAACTCTTGAGCCTGAGTTACCAATCTGTGATCCGCACCATCACCTCTGGGACCAGCGTCCGGATCGCGTTGAGCCGCGCTACATGATCGATGAGATCACAGCTGACCTGAACAGTGGCCACAACATCGTCTCGACGGTCTTCATCGAGCACCTCGCCATGTTCCGCAACCATGGCCCTGATGAAATGAAATACGTCGGCGAAGTCGAGTTTGCCAACGGCATCGCAGCCATGGCGGCATCCGGTCTTTACGGCAAAACCAAGGTCGCAGCCGGCATCGTTGGCTACGCTGATCTCACCATGGGCCAAGCCGTCCGCCCTGTCCTTGAAGCTGAAATGCGTGCCGCGCCGGATCGCTTCCGCGGCATCCGCTGCACCGGCGCCTGGGACCCCGATCCGCGCATCGCCCGTGCCCCGAAACGTGGTCTCTACTTGGATGCATACTATCAGGCCGGCGTCGCCGAGATGGCAGCTCTTGATTTAGTTCTCGACATCCCCTGCCGCTATCACCAGCTCCCAGAAGTCATCAGCCTCGCGCGCGCCTTCCCCAGGCTCTCGATCGTCCTCAACCACGTTGGCGGCATCACTGGCATCGGCACTTACGAAAACCGTCGCGACGAAGTCTTCGCCGACTGGCGCGCACATATGACGGAACTCGCAACCTGCGCCAACGTCACCGTTAAACTTGGCGGTCTCGCGATGGAATACTGCGGCTTTGGCTGGCACGAACACGAAACGCCACCAACCAGCGAGCAACTCGCCGATGCCACTCGGCGTTACTTCGAGACCGTCATCGAACTCTTTGGCACTGATCGGTGTATGTTCGAATCTAACTTCCCCGTCGACAAAGTCAGTTGCAGCTATAACGTGCTGTGGAATTCCTTCAAACGGATCACCGTCAACTATTCAGCTGCCGACAAAGCCGCCCTCTACCACGACACCGCCACACGCATTTATCGCATCGACTGACGCTGCAAGTCGTCGAAGAACCAACCGATCGGAAGCCATTGGCCAGATCTGTCACCCCCGTTGCTGCATCTGCCGAACAGGCAATGCCCGCAATTCTCTGCATGATCGGTGCTGTCGCCTGCCTCACCGCCAGCGACGCCCTTATCAAATCAATGTCGAGCACTTATCCCGTCGGCCAGCTTCTGTTCATCCGCAGCATCTTCGTCTGGCCCTGGGTCTTCTTCTTCGCCTTCCGCAACGGCGGACTGCAAACCCTACGCCTCAACAGTTTTCGCGGTCACGGCATGCGCGGCTTTCTGGTCATCGCCAGCACATTCCTGTTTGTCACCGGCCTGCAATATCTACCACTCGCAACAGCAATCTCCGCGATCTTCATGGGGCCGCTTTTCATAACGGCCATGGCACCCTTTGTGCTTAGCGAACGTGTTGGTTGGCGTCGCTGGCTTGCCGTTACAGTCGGCTTCCTCGGCGTTCTGCTGATGGTCCGTCCCGGCACCGACGCTTTTCAATGGGCGATATTGTTTTCAATCGCCGGCGCCATGTGCGGTGGCCTGCGCGACCTGATTACGCGGCGGATCAGTCAGGCTGAATCAACCCTCGCGATGCTTGCCATCACCACAATCGTCATCATGGCAGCCGGTGTCGCCAGCATTCCTTTCGGATGGTCAGAATTCCGCGAAGAGGACCTGACCAAGTTCGCGATCAGCGGCTCACTTGTCGCCGGCGGGCACTACCTGATGATTGACGCCTTCCGTCGTGGCGAAGCCGGCCTCGTCGCCCCGTTCAAATACACGTCACTGCTCTGGGCAATCGCAATCGGCTACCTCGCCTTCGGCGAACTACCTGACGAGTACACCCTCGCCGGCGCCACGATCATCATCGCAGCTGGCCTCTACGTCTTCTATCGCGAAACGCAACTCCGAAAGGCCGCCATCACACCACCGCCGACTAGTTGAATCGCGCCTCAACCTTGGGCAGCACTTCGTCAATCAACCGCTGTGTCTGCTCCAGCACGAACGCCTCATCGACAGCTACCGGTCGCACAATAAATTTTGAGACGCCCGCTTCGACATATTCGGCAATCCGCTCAACGATCGCGTCTGCATCTCCGACACCGAAATAGTCAGCCGGATTGGCTTTCGAACGCTTGGCGTATGTCGCAATCGGGTCCTTCATGACGTCATCACTCATCCGCCCGAAATAAAACGGGAAGCTTGAGCCATAGTGATCATCATCGATGCTGCGTCCGGCATCCTTCACGGCAGCTCGTATCCCGGCCACGATCGGTGCTGTCTCAGCTGGTGTTTCCGGCCCGCCAATCCAACCCGTACCAACACGGGCAGTCCTTGCAATCGCAGCCTTCGAACCACCGCCAATCCACATCGGCAGTTCACGCTGCACAGGCTTCGGCGAGATCGTTGCATCGCGCAGCGTAAAATGGCGCCCTTCGAAATCGACGTGGTCTTCCGTCCATAACTTCGCGATGACATCGAGTGCCTCATCCGTCACTCGGCCACGTGTTTTCGTGCTGAGATCCATCGCATCCCATTCGGGGCCGAGCGGCGACCCAATCCCGAATGCCGGCAACACGCGGCCTTCGGACAAAAAATCGATCGTCGCACATTGCTTGGCACACAACACCGGATCCCGCATCGCCATGGACACGACGTTCATGCCGAAACGCATGCGCTTCGTCCGCCCCGCAAGAGCTGCCATGACGCTCATACATTCGAGCATTGGCATTGGCGATATCAAGCGGTCCGTCTGCCAGATCGAGTCGACCCCGCCGGCTTCGCACATGTCGACCCAGCGCCAGAATCCGGCGCCATCTGAGAACGGGCACTCCGCCAGCCCAATACCAACTCCGACCGTCATCTATACTGCTCCATCTATGCTGATTTTAGCGCAAACGCATCCAACGCCTTCAGGTCCGTGCCTTTGCTGCCATCCGGCGCAAAAGCCTGCAGGATCACCTGATCAGCACCTGCCCGTTGATGTGCCTCAATGCTATCGCGGATTTGCTTCTCACCACCCCAGACAACCATCGCATCCAGGAACCGCGCCGAACCATCACCGGTTATTTCGTCTTCTGTGAACCCAAGCCGCAGCCAATTATTGCGATAGTTCGCGAGCGCCATATAGCGCGCCATCTGCTGGCGTTGCACTGGCCGCACAACGCTCTCGTCGCTCGACAGAATAACTTTCTGCTCAACGCACAGCCAGGCATCCGGCCCCATAATCTCGCGCGCCTGCGCCGTGTGCTCCGGCGTCACACAATAGGGATGCGAACCTTTCGTCGCCGTGCCTGACAGCTCCAACATCTTCGGGCCCAGCGCTGCCAGCACAATCGCCCGATCATCCATCTTGATCGTCGGATCGATCCTGGCGGCAGCCATTGCGGCTAAATACGTGCGCATGGTTGTAACCGGCTTCTTGTAGTCATGCCCGCGCGCGCCCTCGACTAACGGCACATGGCTGACCCCGAGCCCCAGCACAAAACGCCCGCCATAGAGCTTGTTCAGGCTGTCATGTCCTTGCGCCGACGTAATCGCATCGCGCGCATAAATATTCGCAATCCCGCTTGCGATCTGCAGCTTGCTCGTTTGGGCAAGCAGATACGCCGCCATCGCAAAGCTTTCATAGGACAGCGATTCCGGGTACCACAGCGTATCGTATCCCCGCCGTTCAACATCCACTGCAAGCGTCGCCAATTCCTGTGCGTCCAGCACATTGGTCGAACACCACACACCAAGCCCCGATGGTTTTCTCACAAAATCGTCCTCATATAAGGCGCGTCAGTCACATAGAGTGATGATTGCACGTAATTACTGAATGTCTATTGGGAGGTTAGCATGCCAATTCACATATATATCGATGCAGATGCCTGCCCTGTCAAAGACGAGGTCTACAAAGTCGCGCTCCGAACCGAAGTTCCCGTCACCTTGGTCGCAAATACCTATCTCCGCATTCCAAAACATGAATTGATCGACCAAGTCGTCGTCGAAATGGACCCGGACGCCGCCGACGACCATATCGCCGAGCATGCCGATGCCCAGTCAGTCGTCATTACAGCCGACATCCCTCTGGCTGACCGCTGCATCAAAGTTGGCAGCATCGTCCTCGCACCAAACGGCAAGCCATTCACGGAAAGCTCAATCGGCTCGGCCATGGCCACACGCGCCCTGATGCAGGATCTCCGCGCCGGCGGCGACATTGTCGGCGGCCCGGCGCCTTTCCAGAAGAGCGACCGCTCCCGTTTTCTGCAGGCCCTCGACACCGCCATCGTTCAACTGAAGCGCGCGTAGACCAACATTCAGCTGCGCGCATCGGACCTCGACACCATTATTATCGCCCATGCGCTCGCCAATCCGTACAAACCTGATTAGCATCACTCGGAGCGAATTCCACTGTCCCGAGGAGTGCATTCCCATGACCGTCGACACAGCGACGAAAACCGCTTCCGAAGCTTTCACTGTCACCCCGCTATCTGACATCATGGCAGCCGAAGTCACCGGCATCGATCTCGCGCAACCACTCGACCAAGCCACCCGCGACGCGATCCAGGAAGCCTTCCTCGCCCACCAGCTCCTTGTCTTCCGCGACCAGAAACTGACCAAGGACCAACAGGTCGCGTTCACCGAGCAGTTCGGCACGTTGGAGCGCCACGCCCTCACCAACATCACACCCGGCGCCCACCCACTCGTTCACATGGTCACGAACCTGGGAGCGGACGGAAAACCGAGCGGTGTCGTCAAATCCACACGCTGGCATTCCGACAAATCGTTTCGCGAAGCTCCCTCGATGGCATCAATCCTGCACGCCGTTACCCTGCCGCCTGATGGCGGCGATACCTGTTTTGCCAACATGTACCGCGCTTATGACGCCTTACCCGAAGCTGAAAGAACTGAACTCGACACCATCAAAGTCGTGCACAGCTGGCCGGACAGCCGCGAAAATATCGGTCGCAAAATATCTCAAGCGGAAATCGATGACGCCCCACCGCAAGCGCACCCAATCGCGCGGCCACATCCGGAAACAGGCCGCAAAGCACTCTTCCTTGGCATGCACGCAGCCTACCTTGACGGCGTGGATCGCGACGCCGGCCTCGCCCGGATCGAACAATTGGAAGCCCATTCAACCCAGGATAAATTCGTCTATCGTCATAACTGGTGCCAGGGCGATCTTCTGATGTGGGACAACCGCTGCCTGTTGCACCGCGCCGATCCAAACTTCGATGCCGCTGCTCATCCGCGTGTCATGCATCGCACCTGCCTGCGCGGCACACCGACATAATAAATCGGATACCAAACGACCGGAACTGATTGCAGAATGAGCTAAACTTGGCGTTGCGACTTACGCCCGCTCCTTGCCTTGCATGCCCCGGTGAGCAATCCAGTCGGCAACCTCTTGCCGGCCACCGTAACATTGCCCGGGTGCATAGCTTTTTAGCCATGTCGCGTAGTCTTCGAGCGCCGCTTTATTGCGCACGTCTGCGCGCCCGAGGCACGTCATTAGATCGTTCTGCAGCAGTGCCGTCAGAAAATGATTGCTCGGCCGGCCATCTTCAACATATTCCCGCAGGTCCTGCGCCTGCGGCAGCGACCGAAACAAGTCGTTATCAAACATCGCATCATTTGACATCACGACCTCCCGAGATTGGTCCGCCGCTTACGCAGTAGAATTACGCTGCCCCTCACCCCAACCCTCTCCCCGCGGCGTTAAGAGCTTGCATGGAGAGGGAGTTCAGTTGCGACAGGTGACACGACCCTCATTCAAAATAGAAACGGTGTTCCCTCTCCCCGTTCTTCACGGGGAGAGGGTTAGGGTGAGGGGCAGACACACCCAACGACCTCCGCGAAAACCAATCAGATCATCGCAAAAATCGCCAGGCCTTCAGCCCTCAAATCCACTACTCAGCAGCCATCTTCGGCGTTGCTGCATCAAGCGCTGCGAGAACTTTTGGCGGTGACATCGGCAGTGACTGCAACCGCAGCCCTGTCGCACCGTGGATCGCGTTGGACACAGCCGCCATCACCGGCACCAACGGCACCTCACCGACGCCACGAATACCTTGTGGATGCTTATCATTCGGGATCTCAAGAACCACTGCTTCAAGCATCGGCAAATCAGAGGCCACAGGAATGCGGTAATCCAAAAAACTCGCGTTATCGAGGGCGCCGTTCTTGTCGTAGATGTACTCCTCGTTCAGCGCCCAACCGAGACCTTGCACAACGCCGCCCTGCATCTGTCCTTCGACATAACTCGGGTGGATCGCCCGGCCGGCATCCTGGAACGACGTGTAACGCAGTAACTTAACGTGGCCCGTCTCGCGGTCGATCTCAACATCGCAAATGTGCGTTGCAAACCCACCCGACGCACCAGCTGTCGTCTGCGAAGCACGTGCATTGATCGGACCACCAGTTGCACTCGCTTTGGCCGCGATCGCCGCCAACGACAATGGTTCAAACGCACCAGCATTGGAACCCGCTGGTTTTGCGTGACCATTTTCCCAGACAACCGCTTCCGGATCGATCTCCCAGATCTTTGCAGCCCGGGTGCGCAGGATCGTGATCAGCTCATTCGCCGATTGCGTCACCACCATACCGGCAGCGAACGTCGCCCGGCTGCCACCGGTCACCGCACTGAACGGGATCGAGCTCGTGTCACCAATCAACGCCTGCACTTTGTTGACGTGGATACCGAGCAATTCAGCTGCGATATTCATCATCGACGCCCGACTGCCACCAATGTCCGGGTGTCCGGTCACGACAACAACTGTGCCATCTTCGTTGACGTTGATCTGCGCGCTGGATTCACCGCCAGCGTTAAACCAGAAGCCACTCGCAACACCGCGTCCCTGGTTCGGCCCAAGCGGCGCCTTGTAGTGATCATGCGCCATCGCAGTCTCAAGCGACTCGACATACCCCATTTTGGCAAACGTCGGTCCGTAAGCTGCAACCGTGCCTTCCTTCGCCGCGTTCTTCAGGCGAAGTTGCAACGGGTCCATGCCAATCGCAACAGCTGCTTCATCCAACACGCATTCGGTTGGATAGGCTCCAATCGGGCCACCCGGCGCACGATAGGCGGTTGCCTTCGGCCGGTTGCACACAACATCAATGCCGACGGAGTGCACATTCTTAATGTCATACGGTGCAAACGCACACCCTGCAGCACCGCGGATCGGCGCTCCTGGAAACGATCCGGCCTGCAACTTGAACGTGCCTGAGATCGCCGTGATTGTGCCGTCTTTCTTGACGCCAACCTTGACCGTGCTCGATGAACCAGAGGTTGGCCCTGTTGCCTGGAACACCTCTTCGCGCGTCATTGTCATCTTGACCGGACGGCCTGACTTCTGCGCCAGGATCAATGCCAGTGGCTCCAGATAGACGACCGTCTTGCCGCCAAATCCACCACCGATTTCAGCTGGAATCGACGTGATACTGCTTTGTGGCAGCCCGGTCAGATGCGCCGTCATCGCGCGCACCATAAAATGCCCCTGGGTACTCGCCCAGACCGTGGCCTTGTTCTCCTTCGAGATCGACACCAAGCAGGCGTGTGGCTCGATATAACCCTGATGCACTGGCTCTGTCGTAAAACTGCGCTCAATCACAACGTCCGCTTCGGCAAAGCCAGCCTCGACGTCACCGACTTTGTGCTCAAGCCGGCCTGAAATGTTCGAAGGCTTGCCGGAGGTATCACCTGGCGCACGGATGAAATCGTGCAGGATCGGCGCATCCGGCTTCATCGCCTCATCAACGTTGATCACGTGCGGCAGCACTTCGTACTCAACTTCGATCAGTTTGCATGCTTTCTTGGCGATACTGACAGAGGTCGCCGCAACCGCTGCCACTGGATGGCCCGAAAACAGCACCTTGTCTTTTGCCATTATGCTGCGGCAAATCCAGCGCATGTCAGCAAGGCCGACATTCACCGCCGGCCCATCAACCGGGAACGTCACGATATCATCGCCAGTCATTACTGCTTTCACACCTGGCAGCGCCAATGCCTTATCAACATTGATCGATTTAACGCGCGCATGCGCATGCCGGCATCGCAGCACGCGGCCATAGATCATGCCCGGCGCCGAGAAATCCGCCCCAAACGTCGCGCGCCCCGTAACCTTGTCGACCCCATCGGGCCGTATCGTACGCTGGCCAATCCATTTATTATCGTTGTCGTTTGCACTCATCTCGGGTCTTCCTTATTTCGCGACTAAATGGTTCGCGTATAGATAATAGTCAGGAACGCTTCATGGTAACGCTCCGCATTCGCCTAACGGTTCGCCCAGTGTCTGGACGTTCAAACAGCCATTGATGATACCGCACCCGACCGAGTTTGATCACTCCGGTGTGCTCACATCGAATACGTGATGATAATTACAGGACATGTGCACGAACAGCCAGCAAAACAGCACACTGAACCCTTGTCACCGCCGATCTATCGCACCTAACCTTGCTGCCAACACACAACCTGATAGCCAAAGGACCGCCCAGTGGCCGAATCACGAACTCAATCCAGCCCCCAATCCATGATCGTCGCAGCCCAGCCCGAGGCTGCCGAAGCTGGCGCCCGTGTGCTGCAACGAGGTGGCAACGCCGTTGATGCCGGCGTCGCGGCAGCCTTGGTCCAAGGCGTCATCGACCCTCAGATGTGCGGCATCGCCGGCTTCGGCAACGCCCAGATCCGCCAGTCAGACGGCACAGCAAGTTGCATCGACTTCCACGGCAAAACGCCCTTGGCTGCAACCCCCGATATGTGGGAGCACCTCCTCGAAGGCGAAACCCGTGACGGCTTCGGCTTCATCCTCAGAGGCAACATCAACGACATGGGCTATGGGGCCGTCACCACGCCCGGTTCCTTGATGGCCTACTATGAAGCCGCTCGTGATTTCGGCACCTGGGATTGGGCCGACTTATGCGCCCCAGCAATCGCCCAAGCCGAAGCCGGTTTTATCATTCGCCCGCACGTAGAGTTCTGGTGGCGCGCCACCGCCCAACTCGGACGCGCCGCCAACATTGAACGCCAAGGCTTCTCGAAAACCGGCCGCGACATTTATTTCAGCGCGCCCGGCAAGCTCAAACGCACCGGCGATCTCGTTAAGAACCCGGATCTTGCTCGATCACTCACACTGATCGCCAAACACGGCGCCGATGTTTTCTACAAGGGCGAGATCGCCGATCGCATCGAAGCTGACATGATCGCGAACGGCGGGCTGATCCGAAAAACGGACCTCGAAGCCTACAAGACGCTGCGCACCGATCCCTTGATGGGCAAGTATCGCGGCTATGACATCGCCACCTGCCAACCACCCGGTGGCGGCATCATGTTGATCGAGATGCTCAACATCCTCGAAAACTTTCCCCTCGCCGAACTAGGCCACAACACAACCGAGTACATCCGCGTTGTGTCAGAAGCCATGAAAGCCGCCACCTCCGACAAAGACACCTACGTCGGCGATCCAGCATTTATCGACATACCAGAAAAGCTCACCCAGAAAGACTACGCAGCCGAAATCGCAAACAGCATTCAATCCGGCCAACGCATGTCTGTCACCCGGATGGCACCCGGTGAATCGCCAGACACGACCCACGTTGCCGTCGTCGACAAAGACGGCATGGCATTCACCATGACGCACTCCCTCGGCATGCCCTCTGGCGTCATCTCGGACGGCCTCGGCTTCATGTACAATGGCTGCATGGGCGTCTTCGATCCGCGCCCCGGCCGCGCTGGTTCGATCGCGCCGGGCAAGAGCCGCTTCTCATCACTCTGTCCAACCATTGCCTCGAAAGACGGCGATGCGCGTATCGTCATTGGTGCCCCTGGCGGCACCCAGATTGCGATGGGCATTCTCCAAGGTCTGCTCAACGTCATCGACTTCGACATGGACATGCAGAACGCCGTCTCAGCCCCTCGTTTCTCGTCAACGTCCAACGCAATCGACATCACGAACCGCATCCCAGGTTACGCCGTCGAGCCGCTCGCCGAGCAAGGTTACGAAATAATCCGCTCGCCAATGACATTTGGTATTGCAGCCGTCCACGGCATCCGCATTGATGACGGCAAACTCACCGGCGGCGCCGACCCCGGCCATGACGGTGTTGCGTTAGGTGTTTGATCCCGGTTTGAGTGAACTCAGATGAACCCAGCCCCTTTGCCCCAACATGCCTCCGTCGTCGTCATCGGCGGCGGCGTCATGGGCTGCTCCACTCTGTACCATCTCGCCAAGCAGGGCGTATCTGATGCGATCCTGCTTGAGCGCAACAAACTGACATCCGGCACCACCTGGCATTCCGCAGCTCAGGTCCGTGCACTCCGTTCTACCCGCAATCTGACAGACCTGATCCGTTATTCGATCTCGCTATATTCCGAGCTCGAAGCGGAAACCGGCCAAGTCACCGGATGGATCAACAAAGGCTCGCTCTCAATTGCGACCAACGAAGATCGCATGATCCACATCCGCCGCCAGGAAGCACTCGCCAAACTCTTTGGCGTTCAAGCCGAAGCCATTTCCGCCGCAGAAGCCAAAGAGCGCTGGCCACTCATGAATGCAGATGACGTCGTCGGAGCTGTCTGGTCACCAGACGATGGCCGCGTCAGTCCCAGCGATCTGTGCGCCGCTCTCGCCAAAGGCGCGCGCACACGCGGTGCCAAAATCTTCGAAGACGCCGGCGTCATAGCCATCCTCACCGAAGGCGGCAAAGTCACCGGCATCGAAACAACGGCCGGCGCCATCAGTTGCGATGCCATTGCACTATGCACCGGCCTCTGGAGCCGAGAAGCAGGTGCCATGGCAAGCGCCGAGGTTCCCGTTTGGCCCTGCGAACATTTTTATCTGCTGACCAAACCCATCGACGGCATCGAAGGCAACATGCCGACACTCTCCGACCACGACGGCCATCTCTACATTCGCGATGACTCTGGAGGTCTCCTCGTCGGCTGTTTCGAACCCCTCGGCAAACCAATCCCTCCGGAAGTGATCGGCAAAGACTTCGCCTTCCAGCTCCTCCCCGAAGACTGGGATCATTTCGAGCCGATGATGGTCAACGCGCTGCATCGCTTGCCGGCACTCGAAACAGCCGAAGTCAAAATGCTCCTCAACGGTCCGGAAAGTTTTACGCCTGACGGATCATTTTTGCTTGGCGAAACAGCTGAAACACGCGGTCTCTTTCTTGGCTGCGGCATGAACTCTGTCGGCATCGCAACCGGGGGCGGCGCTGGCATGGCACTGGCACACGCCATCATCCACGGCGCCCCGCCAATGGATCTGCACGAAGCCGATCCGAAACGCCTCGCATCCAGCTTTAACTCAGTCGAAGCCCTCACAGCCCGCATGCCCGAGGTCCTCGGCAAGCACTACGAGATCACATATCCGTCGCGCCAATGGAACTCAGCCCGTAACTTACGACCGACCCCGTTGCACGACAAATGGCTCCGGGACAGCGCTCACTTCGGCCAAGTCTACGATTGGGAACGTCCGCTCTATTTCAACAAACAGTCCGAGCCAAATCTTACCTTCGGAAAACCCGATTGGTTCGATCAAGTCGCCGCGGAAGTCACACAAGCACACACCAAGGCCGCCATCTTCGACCAATCTACATTTGGCAAAATTGACGTCCACGGCCCCGATGCCACAACTTTCCTCAATCGGCTCTGCACCAATCAGATGGACCGCCCACCGGGCCGCGCCATCTACACCCAAATGCTCAACGAACGCGGCGGCATCGAAAGCGACCTCACAGCACTACGCCTTGGCGATAATCACTATCGCCTCTACGTCGGCACCACCGCAATCCGTCGCGACTTGGCTTGGCTCAAATGCCATTTCACCGACGAAAATGTTTCCGTCGAAGACGTAACCGAAGCCTATGCCGTTATCGCCCTCATGGGCCCCAACGCTGCAGCCATCGTCACCAAACTCGGCGCGGACGCACTCAATCAACTCGGCTATTTCCGATGCGGCGCTGCTGAGATCGCCGGCTGCAAGGTCACCGGCACGCGTCTATCCTATGTCGGCGAAGCCGGCTGGGAACTCACCTGCAAATCCGCCGACGCACCCACAGTCTACGACGCACTCTATGCACAAGGCGCCCGCCCGGCAGGTACGCTCGCACAAACATCGATGCGCATCGAAAAACGCTTCCTATCCTTCGGCCACGACCTCGACACCGATATAAGTCCACTCCAAGCCGGTCTTGATTTTGCCGTCGCCTGGCAAACGGATTTCATCGGCCGCGCAGCCCTAGAGAACCAACGTGCTAACGCCGTCACCAACCGCCTCGTCACGATCGTCCTGCAAGACGTTGACGCGGTGCCGCTTGGCAATGAACCTATCTATTTCGAAAATCGCATCGTCGGCAAAACAACGTCCGCTGCTTTCGGCTATCGCGTTGGCAAACCTATAGCGATTGCCGACCTGTCCGATCCCACCGCCAGAACCAACAACGCTGTCGTGGAAATTGACATCGCCGGCGCCCGCACGCTCGGCAATGTAGCCCTCACCTCAGCCTACGATCCCACTGGCCAACGCATGCGACAACGTTAAGGCACACATCACACCCGCGCGCCGATCACACTTCAAAAAAGTCACGCACTACATTCATCTGACCATCCGTCACCAGACCCGGCGCGTGCCCGCATTGTTCGATCTCAGCAATCGCAGCCTTCGGCCCACGTCTGGTCATCTCGCTGGCAATCTCCGGCAACAGCAGATCCGAGTTCACGCCATGCAGCACCAGCGTCGGGCAATCGATCGCGTCGTAGTGATCCCACAACTCATAATCACCCGGATGCGCAAACATTTGCCGCACAATCCCCGGGTCGTAATGCGTCGTGATCTGTCCGGATGGTAACCGCCTCGATGACGTCTCCGCCATATGCCGCCACTGCGTATCAGTATGTGGCCCGAACGGCTTATAGATTTCCCGGAAATACGCCTCAATCTCACTGATCGAACCAAACTCTGGCGGGTTGCCGATGTACTGCTTAATCCGCTCGAATGGCGCCTCAGGAAACGTCGGACCAATATCATTGATGAGCAGCTTGTTGATGCGGCCTTTCAACGTCGTCGCCGCAACCCGCATACCAAGCGAGCCGCCCATCGACGTGCCAAGCCAATGCACCCGCTCCCAGCCGACAGCATCCACCACGGCGCATGCATGTTCCGCATAAACGTCGAAACAATAGTCTGCGTCCGCGTTGTCGCTCCACTCCGACCAGCCGCGCCCAATCGTGTCCGGACAAATGATATGAAACCTGTCGGAAAGTTCAGCCGCAATCCAATCGAAATCACGACCTGTCCGCGCCAACCCATGCCACATCACCAGCGGCTGGTTCCCGGGCGTGCCCCACTCCATGTAGTGCACCTCACGTCCCATCACTGTGACATACTTCGATTGAGGCTCAGCTCCAGACATGCGTATCTCTTCCTAGGGCCCCTACGAGCCGTATCTCAATTTAACTACCGAAAATCAACGCAAACGCCTGCCAACAACATCCCCACCTCTCCACGATCGCATCTCCGAACATCGCACTCTTCGTGCGATGGCCGGAGTCTTTCGCATTCGCGGAAATGCATTGCCAGTCCTACTCCGCGGCCTCAGCCATCTGCGGCGGCCCGCCTTGCGGCCCACGTACCAGCCGTCCCGGCAGATCCCCCGTCGCCTTGCCATCACGCGACACGATCACACCTGACACAATCGTTGCCTTATAACCCTCGGTCTCCTGCATCAGCCGCCGCCCGCCGCTTGGCAGATCATACAAAACCTTCGGCGCATGCACTTTCAGCTTGTCGTAGTCGATGACATTGATGTCAGCCTTCATGCCCTCAGCAATCCGGCCGCGATCGTTCAGTCCGATCACATCAGCATTATCACTCGTCAGTCGCTTGATCGCCCACGCCAACGGCACCTTATCGCCGCGCGTGCGATCACGTGTCCAATGCGTCAGCATGTAAGTAATCGCACTCGCATCCGTCAGAATGCCGACATGCGCGCCACCATCGCCGAGCCCCACAAGCGTGTGCTCATGACACATCATGTCGTGCACCGTATCGAGATTGCCGTAGGTGTAATTCGACAGCGGCCGATAGAGGATCGCCTTGCCATCATTTTCCAGCAGCCAGTCATACGCCACCTCTGCCGGATCGCGCCCCTCTACGGATGCAATCGCCGCCACACTGTCTTCCGCGCGTGGCTCGTAATTCGGTGGATCACCAAGCTTGAAGATTCGATCCCAGCGCATCACCCGCGTCGTGAAGATGTCTTCACTGTCAGCCGGCTCTGCGATCAATTTCTTGCGGAATTCAGGATCGCGCAATCGCTTCATCTTCTCATCTAACGGCAGGCTTTCGATCGTCTTCCAGCTCGCCTTGCCCAAAAATGGGTTCTGCGAAATTTCGAAGCCAAGCAACACACCTGTCGGCCGCGTCAGCACCTGGCCTTTCATCTGCACGCCAGCCTTCTGCGCGTCGCCGATCTCGCCCATAATTTGGCGCCACTCTTCCGGCTTGCTGTCGCGCTGCAGGATGGTGATCGACATCGGCCGCTTCGAACGCTCGGCAACGCGGCGCAACAACGCCATCTCCTCTTCACGTTCATCGAAATCCGAGATCACCTGCATCCAGCCCGAACCGGCTTCGCTGAGCGCTTCTGCAATCTCACTAAGCTCGGCTTCGTCCGCATCCAATGTTGGAATGTGCTCGCCGGCCAGCGTCCGGTGATTGATCGTCCGCGACGTCGAAAACCCAAGCGCACCGGAGCGCACACCGGCTGCCGCCAATGCCGCCATCTGCTTGCGATCCTCAGCCGTTGCCGGCTCTCGGTCCGCACCCCGTTTGCCCATCACAAAAGTGCGCACCGCCGAGTGCGGCACCTGCGTGACGATATCCATGTCAAACGGGCGGCCATCGAGACTATCCATATAGTCTTCAAACGACTCCCAGTTCCACGGCAGGCCTTTCGTCAGCACCACCTCGGGGATATCCTCAACCCCTTCCATCAGCTTGATCAACATATCGCGCTGCTCCGGTTTACATGGCGCAAAGCCAACACCGCAGTTTCCGATCATCGCTGTCGTGACGCCATTCCACGACGATGGCGTGATCTCGTTCGCCCACGTTACCTGCGCATCATAGTGTGTGTGCAGGTCAACAAACCCCGGCGTCACCATCTGACCTTTGGCGTCGATTTCCTGACCGCCCTTACCGGCTATGGTGCCAACCTCGGCGATCTTGCCATCCACAATCGCGACATCCGCCACGAACGGCTCGCCCCCATCGCCGTCATAAACCGTGCCACCCCGAATAACGATGTCGTATTGCTGTGCCATCTGCAAAACTCCGTGCTCGCGCCAATTTCCAGACCAAAACGCTAATCTCGGTGCTGTTAACCGTCAACACACGGGATTGAACGTTTCCCACGCCTTGTTGTATGGCTAGGTGCAACAGAATCGACAGCATCTCGCATGCTTCAGCGCCCGGTCATCACGCCGAGCCTGGCATCGAGACCGGAGGATTTCGCATGGACGATATGGCAGCAACCAACACGGGCAACAGCGGCGAACTCGACGCCATCATTATCGGCGCCGGTTTCTCCGGCCTTTACCAATTACACTGCCTACGCGACCGTTTAGGGCTCAAAGCAGCGGTCGTAGAGCGTGGCGGCGGGGTTGGCGGCACGTGGTATTGGAACCGCTATCCAGGCGCGCGATGCGACAGTGAAAGCCACTCATACTGGTACTCATTCAGCGAGGAAATCGTCCAGGAGTGGGAATGGACCGAGCGCTATCCAGGCCACGCCGAAATCTGCCGATATCTCAATTTCGTCGCCGACAAACTCGATCTCAAACGTGATATCAATTTCAACACCAACGTCACCAGCTGCGAATACGACGATGCCGCCAACCGCTGGCACGTCACCACGCAGGATGGCACACGCCTCACCGCAAAATACCTGATCACCGCCGTCGGCTGCCTCTCAACCGCCAACGTACCGAACATCCCGGGCCGCGATAGTTTTGCAGGCGACTGGTACCATACTGGTCAATGGCCGCATGAAGGCGTCGATTTCACCGGCAAGCGCGTTGGCCAGATCGGCACTGGCTCAACCGGCATCCAGGCCGTGCCCGTCATTGCAGCTGAGTCAGATCATCTCACCGTCTTCCAGCGCACCGCCAACTACTCCGTGCCAGCCCGCAACGCGCCGCTGACACCTGAGTTCAAGCAATATGTCAAAGATAATTTCGCCGAAATCCGCGAGTGCATGCACTCGACGCCCAACGGTCACTCGTTCCGCATCCGCGACCGCAGCGCCTTCGACGTCAATGAAGCTGAGCGCCAGGACATCTACGAAGAGTTCTGGGATCGTGGCGGGCTAGAATTCCGCGCAAGCTTCCAAGATCTTATGTTCGACAAGAAGGCCAACGACACCGCCCGCGAATTCCTACTCGGCAAAATCCGGGAAACCGTCAAAGATCCGGAAACAGCCGAAAAGCTCGCCAACATCGATCACCCGTACGCCACAAAACGCCCACCGATCGACAGCCAATATTTCGAAGCCTACAACCGCGATAACGTCGCCCTGGTTGATGTCCGCAGCGATCCCATCTCCGAGATCACGCCCACTGGCATCCGCCTCGAGTCAGGAGCCGAACACGAGCTCGACATCATCGTCTTCGCAACCGGTTTCGATGCCATGACCGGCTCACTGCTCGGCCTCAACATCACGGGCCGCGATGGCTTGCCCCTCAAGCAGGCCTGGGAAGCAGGCCCTCGCACGTATCTGGGTCTACAAACGGCTGGCTTCCCAAACATGTTCACGGTAACCGGTCCCGGCAGCCCATCCGTGCTGTGCAACATGCCGGTCTGCATCGAACAGCATGTCGAGTGGATCACGAACTGCATCGATCACCTGACCTCTAACAACATCGACCAAATCGAACCGACACCCGGTGCCGTCGACGCCTGGGTCAGCCACGTTAACGATGCAGCCGACGCGACACTGATGCCGCAAGCCGGCCACTCCTGGTATCTCGGCGCCAACGTTCCCGGCAAACCGCGCGTCTTCATGCCATATGCCGGCGGCATGCACGTTTACCGCGACAAGTGCAACGAGATCGCCGCCAACGGCTACCAAGGTTTTGACCTCAAACAACAAACCGTCGAAGCTTAGATTCCAGTCTCTATTCCGGAGGAATTCGGACGACGTGGACACACCCAAAGATGTCATCCCGGTGCTCGTCACCGGGAACCATCTCTCCGCAAGCGCTTGCTGCTCAATGTATGGCTAAGGTTGCTCCAACCGCGCACACTGCAGCTGCAGCACGATGGCTCCCGCCAACAAAGCCGCGATGACACTTGCATGGGCGGCGACGGTGGAGCACCCAATCAACCCTTCGCGCGACCGTCAGTCCCCACGCTTATGCGTGCGCTCATACAGCTCGGCAATAATCCCGCTGGCGGTCTTCTCAAAGCAGTTCGGAAAAATCGCGTGCACGGCTGCCGCAAACCCGGCCGCGAACAACTTCGACGCGAACCACCCCGCAAAACACATGTGCTGAAAATAGGTCTCGTTGACCGAACGTGGGTGTTCCAGAAACATGCGCGAAATCATCGTTTTCTCCCGTGAGCCATGCCGATTCACACATTCTGACGCAAATATCCAACGCAATTCTCCCAAATACCACCCGCATACGTTACAATCCTGGGATAATATCCCAAGGAGACCCGCGCGTGACACTGGATGACATCGATCGACGCCTTCTCGCCGAGCTTCAGCTCGACGCCAGCGAGAGCCTTGAAAAGCTCGGCGAACGTGTCGGCCTCTCACGCAATGCCTGCTGGAACCGCGTCCGTCGCCTCGAGGAAGCCGGCATCCTCCTGGCCCGCGTCGCCATGGTTGATCCAGCCAAAATAAATCTCGGCCTCAGCGTCTTCATCGCCGTCAAAACCAATGAGCACGATGCCGCCTGGTCCAAAGCCTTCGCCAAGGCCACCCGCTCCATCCCCGAAATCCAGGCCGTCTACCGCACCTCAGGCGACCTTGATTATCTCATCAAGGCCCGCGTTCCTGATATGGCGGCTTATGACGCGCTCTACCAGGACCTCACGCGACGCATAAAACTAACCGACGTATCCGCCAGCTTCGTCATGCAGGAAATCAAGGAGACGACCGCCCTGCCATTGAGCCACGCGCGTTGAGCATAGGCTAACTGTTGCGCCTTTGAATCGTATTGGACTGCAATAAATGTTACAAAACTGGGTAGAGCGCCTCACTCCGAAGCGGATGACACTTCGGGGTGAATTGGTTCAGAATAGACGGGCACCGACCGCAACGGAGCGAACCTTATGACGTCCACAACCAGTTTGATTGAAGGCGTGGACAAGTTCGATGTTGACGGTCAAGTAGTGGTTGTCGGGGGGATCTATTCGTTTCGAACTGCCCCCTACACTGAATTCAGTCCACCGCATGCGACGCGTTACGCGGCCTTAAAGATTCTTGGTCGGAGCCGCGATCATGCTTTCTACGTTGTCTTGAACGGTGTTTTCAATAGCCCGCCCAATATGGATCAAGTCTTGGGACTTTCTCCACTTTCGTTTAGGCGGTTTCCCGGCACGAGGAACCCCTACACAAATTCCTTTGCCATCCTTGGCAGCTTTCTCGACGAATCTATCTCACTAGATGAGTTCCAATTTGTGATGCGAACGGAAGTGTCCGAAGACGAACGGTCACTGGTGCAATGGAACACAGGAACTGGCCGGTGGAGGAATGCGAGTACAGAATCTGAGGGAGAGTGGCGTTGGAAGCATGACCGCCAAGGTCTCGAAGAAGAGGTCGATAGATACAAGGCGGCGCAGGATGCGAAGTTCGCGGCACAGGAAGAGAGATTGGCTAACCGCCTAAAAGGCCTGACTTGGGAAAAGCTCCTATCGGAGACAATATTTGAAAAGTGGGGTGAGCCATCAGCTCTTCCGCCACCAGAATTCACGGCTGCTGCCCGCGATCAGATTCGCGCGGCGATCGTTGAGCTTCAATCGGTTGGTGCCAAACCACGCAAGGCAAAGGTACGATCTGTCCTCCGAGCCTGCGTTGAGTGGTTCAATGCTGCTGATGAAAACTTCGGTGGCGTTATTGAGACTGTCGAACGTGACGACATTTTAGAGGCATTGGAGGAGATCGCGTATGTTGCGCGACATAAATCGCCTCCTCGCTGAACTGAGTGGGTGACTTTGGCGCCTGGGCTGGCTTCTCCTTCAAACCTCATCCTTTTGTTCGGCCCTGCTCGAGCCATCCTTTCGCCCTGGCCACGCATGTCTGACGCCGTCGTGTCGAGTGACGGTCAGGGACGGTGCTTTTTCAGCACCGCCGCAGGCTTGTCCTTGACGGACGCGAGCACGATGGCACGATGGAGGCAAACGGGCGACTAGGAGTGCCTTCCATGCGTGACACTGATCTGTTTCAACTTGCTCTCGGTCTCGTGCCACCGTGGATGGTCAAAACCGCGAACTTCGATCCCGACAAAAAACGGCTCGACCTTGAGATCGACTTTACGACCGGTGGTCGCTTTCCCTGTCCCGACTGCGATGCCACCGATTGCCCGACGCACGACACCGTCATGAAGACGTGGCGCCACCTCGACTTCTTCCAGCATCAGGCATTCCTCACCGCGCGCACGCCACGCATCAAATGTCTGAACTGCGGCGTGCGTCTTGTTGCGGTTCCCTGGGCGCGGCCCGGCTCCGGCTTCACATTACTGTTCGAGGCGCTTGCCATGACACTCGTCACGCACATGCCGGTTGCCGCTTGCGCCCGCCTTATGGGCGTGCACGACACGCGGCTCTGGCGCATCGTCTTCCACTACGTTGAGGCTGCGTGCAAGCGTATGGACTTGGCTGATCTGCGCCGCATCTGCATCGACGAGACCGCAGCAAAACGTGGTCACGACTACATTACTTTGTTCGTCGACATCGATCATCGCCGCGTCGTCTACATCGCTGACGGTCGCGATGCGAAGACTGTGGCCGAGTTCGCAGAACACGTTGATACGCACAACTCAGACGCAAGCCGCATCAAGGAAGTTTGCATAGATATGAGCGGTGCCTTCATTAAGGGCGTCACGGAAAACCTCACTGAGGCCGAGATCACCTTCGACAAGTTCCACGTCATGAAACTGATCGGCGATGCCGTCGACAAGGTGCGTCGCGACGAGAGAAAAACGCGCCCCGAACTCATACGCTCGCGCTACATCTGGCTCAAGAACGAGCGCAATTTGTCGGCAGCGCAGACGACACAACTCGGCGCGCTGGCCAAGACAAACCTGAAAACCGCCCGCGCCTATCAGATGCGCCTCGCCTTTCAGGACATCTACAAAGAGCCCTCACGCGGCTGGGCAGAGTTGTTCCTCGACAGATGGTACTCTTGGGCGCGTCGTTCGCGCCTTGAGCCCATGAAGCGCGTCGCCGCTACCATAGATCGGCATCGCGAGGGCGTCCTCGCCTGGTTCGATAGCCACATCGCCAAC
>CAJQQK010000040.1 GCA_905480435.1 uncultured Hyphomicrobiaceae bacterium
CTGTTGCCCGCACCATGGAAAAGCACCGCGACGGCATCCTCGCGTGGTTCGACAGCGGCATCAGCAACGGCCTCATCGAGGGAATCAACAGTCTCGTTCAGGCCGCCAAAGCCAAGGCACGCGGCTACCGAAACAGCAAGATCTTGAAGGCCGTCACCTACCTCATAGCTGGCAAACTCGACCTCAGGCTACCCACTTGAAACGTCGGGTAGCCAAACAACTTGATGTAGGACTGTATTCTGCTGAGTTCGTAGATTGCACAACGGGAGCCACAATTAACTCTGAAGGGTCTCCTGATGAGTGACACAAATCGATACATGGAAATCTCATGAGCTATGACAACGACAACATTTTCGCGAAAATCCTGCGTGGTGAGATCCCAAGCGAAATGGTTTACCAAGATGCAGATACGTTTGCCTTCATGGACATTATGCCTCGCGCTGAAGGACATGTGCTTGTGATCCCAAAATCGCCAGCCCGTAATATGCTCGATGCGTCACCAGAACAATTGGCAGCTTGTCTGGCGACAGTGCAGAAAGTCAGTCAGGCAATGCTAAAGGCGTTTGGGGCAGCGGGGATAACGTTGCAGCAGTTCAATGAGGCGGCTGGCGGGCAGGAGGTGTTCCACCTGCACTATCATGTTCTACCGCGTCATGAGGGTATCCGGCTCAATCCTCCCGGCGTCATGGGGGATCAGGATCTGATCAAGGCCAGCGCCGACAAGATCCGTACTGCGCTACAGGCCTAACCGTCTAAATGGTTCACGATGCCCCGAATGCCAGCCCCATGGCGATAAGGCTGGCGCTGCCGATGATGATGCCGGCGGCCAAGCTGCGCTTGAATAGCAAAAATGCGATTGTTGAAATCGCAAGCGCGGCGACGCGATAGGGCAGGTCAACGGATGACAGTGCCCCTGAGGGGAACAGAATGATGCGCATGGCGAGTGCGGATACGAGCGCAGTCGACACATATCGGACCCAGACGAATACGGCATCTGTTTCGCGCACCTGTGCGCCGAGAAAGGCGCCAAGCCAACGCCATGATTCATGCGCGATGAGTGCGAACGCAAGAACAATAAGATAACCGCTGACATCGTTTCCAATCGGGCTCATCCGCGCTGCTTTCCGACGAAGAAAGCAATCGTGCCGCCAATGAGACCGGCGAGTAACAAGTCCAGGCCCGGCACGATCTGAAACAACACTGGCCCGATAACGCAGCCGATCGCGATGGCGAGCCAGTCGGCGGGAAGCCGCGCGGTGCCGACTTGAGAGAGCCAGAAAAACGTCGGTGACATGAATAGCAGTGCAGCCGAGACGATCGTCGGCACCGAGCTTGCCAATAGATATCCGATCGAGCTGCCGGTTAACGTGGCTGCCATCATGCCAAGGCCCATCCCTAAGAAATAGGCAAAGCGTTTTTCCGGCGGCAGCTTTGGCAGCCGAACCGCGCCGTCGACCCATACCGAAATGGCAATGAAGTGAACGGCGAGAAAGCCAAATTTGGGGAGGCGATCACCGTTTCTTATTAGCGGCATCAGAGAGACCGTCATCGGCAGCAGGCGAATGGCGGTTAAAGCGACAGCGAAGGCAGCACCGCTGAGAGCTGCGCCTCGTGCAATCTGATCAACCAGGACGACCTGGGCTGGCAAGGCAAAGAACGTCGCGTTGATAAATAGCGTTAACCCGAGATCGAGACCGGAGTCGCGTGCCAAGGCGCCATAACCCATGGACGAGGCGCAAAGCACGGCGGCGGGCACGCGGAACATCATGGTTGAGCCGCGCGCCATCGTGCCAAGTGTTGACCAAGACGCAGCGTCGCCGAAACCATATGCTTGGGTCTGTTGAGTTGGTTCCGTCAAAGAGCAGCGCGATCGCAATGGAGCACGCCTTGGCAGCAATCTAGTAGTGCGTTCATAGAGCGTGTCTCATCAATCTGATATCCGTCGTTTCTACTGCGTCTCAGTTTGACGGCAGCAACCAAAGCGCACAACATCGTCTCGATCAGAACGGCGATCCGTCCCCCACAACATAACGCATAGTCATCGAGGCACTCATGGGCTGGTACATTCATCACGTCAATCTTCCTTCTAATGACGTGCCCAAAACACGAGCCTTCCTGCGGGATGTTCTCGGCTTCCAAACAGGCGATTGGTGCTACCCGGAAAAACAGGGTGAGTTGCATCACGATGATAATTCAATCGCGTTTTTCGGCTCTGGCAACCGGGGCATTCATGCCGTGCGCCCGATTCCGACGTTTGCGGCAGATAATGGTTTTGTGCACAACCCAACTGTTGGTGGGCACTTTGCGCTGACGGTGCCTGACCTGAAACCCGTGATGCAGCGTTTCGACGAAGCGGGCGTAGTTTACTCCGATGCCGGCATCTATGCCATGGCTGGTGTGCAGCAGATCTACGTTTACGATCCATCGATGAATGTCATCGAGATTAATCAATTGCATGACCAATCGGGTGGCGCACCGCCGCCAACCGAAGACGAGCAGCATGGTATCTGGATGGAGCCCGGCGACTGGTACATCCACCACGTCAATATTCCGAGCCACGATGTTCGCGCGACGGTTGCCTTTTTTCGCGATCTGGTCGGCTTGACCGAAGGTGTCTGGGCTTATCCAGACCAGGTTGGTGATTTCGATCGGGAGTCTGATGCCCTGGCAAATTTTGGCACCGAAAACCGTGGCATCCACATCGTTAAGCCAGACCCGGCGTTTGCCATGAAAAATGGTTTCAAACACAACCCCACTGTTGGCGGCCACAAGGCATTCACCGTCAAAGACATTGGCGCGGTGATCGACCGTCTCAACAAAGCTGGCATCGACTATACGGATGCCGGCACCTATGCGATGGACGGCGTCCATCAGGTTTACGTCTTTGACCCAAGTTTCAATTTCATCGAAGTCAATCAGGTCGCCTAAGCACCAGTTGTGACCGGCAAACAGGAGCCGACAATGATCGTCAATATCCGCACCTACACGCTCGTTCCCCGCATGATGCCGAAATACATAAAACTGTTCGAGGAACTGGGGCTGCCCGCCATGAAGCGGCACGGGCTCGATCTGATGGGCTACTACACCAGCGTGGTTGGTCCACAAAACCAGCTCGTGCATTTGTGGCGCTATGACAGCATGGCTGACATGGAAGCAAAACGCGGAGCCCGCAACGAAGACGCCGATTGGCTGAAATTCCAAGCCGAAACTGAAGGCCTGGTGTTGATGCAGGAAGACAAGATTATGAAGCCAACCGCGTTCTCTCCTTAAGTATTGTGCTCACGGGCCGCACGGGGCGCTGTGCGCCCTGGTCACGATACGTTTGCGTGTTTCACACGCGGGCGCGGGGGCGGCACTCGCGCCGGCTCGTTGGGGCAACTCGCAAGTGGTGGTTGCCGTGAGTCGATAGAATTGTGTCGGGCATGACGCGGCTTTGCGCTTCGTGAGGCATGTCGTGTTTTCGCGCCTCGCGCGGAAGGCCGCCGAAGGTGTTGAATGGACTAGATCAGGGGTACGGGGCGATCAGCGTCCGCGTCCTAATGATTTATATTTTAAGCGGCCGATGACCGCCCCGTGCAGGTTTTTTCGCAGAACCGCCCAGCATTAAAGTGCGGCTGCCTCGGATTTTCACCCAGGTGCGAGCGGGGAGCGTTGCTGTTAACGCCAACATGCGTGTGCCGACGCGCAACCTGCATTCCGCCCCCTCTGATGGTCGCCACCGGTCAGCGGCCCCTGAATGGACGGGATGAGAGAAGTGTAGTGGCGCCAGGGGGAAGCGGGGATAACTTTTCTCCGTCAGGCGGGTTCGTGGCAGGCAACGCAGATCTTGTTGCCGTCGGGATCGCGGAAGTATGCGCCGTAGTAGTCGGCGTGATAGTGCGGCCTGAGACCGGGTGCTCCCTCGCTCGTGCCGCCGTTTTGAATCGCGGCGGCATGACATTGGTCAACTTGGTCCCGATGGGAAGCCACAAAAGCGACCATGCTGCCATTACCGGCGCTGGCGGGGTTATCGTCGAACGGACGACAGATCACGAACAGTGTATGCGGTTGTCCTGGCGGCATCCATCCGGCCATCAATGGCGGTTCGGAGAATTTCTGTTCGTGGCCCAAGGCTGTGAGAATGGGCGTGTAAAACGCGAGGGATCGGTAGAAGTCCGAGATACCAAGGGTGATGTGGGAGTACATGAGCGGCTACCATTGTGGGCTGCGAAGGGCTTGGCGATGGAAAATTTATAGCACAATCGGCGCCTGCATCGTCAGAGATGGCGGCAGCCTCATCATAGAACCGTCGAAATTAGAGCCAAGATCGCCGCGAACTAAGTCTCATTCTTTTGGCGGACGGCTAACAATCCATGACATATTGCTATGGATAAAACACTGGGGACATACATTGGTGATGGCACAGGCAAGGGACCATAGGCAAAAATGATGTCCCATTCCATTCGGATCGCCCTGATATCGGCGATGGCGTTCGCGGCACCAGCGGCAAGCGCCGGCAATGACGAGATCACGATTGTCGTGACCGGTGACACCGGCTTCAGTCGCAACCATTCTCCGGTGCATCCGAAAGGTGTGCTAAAATATGGCAAGCGGCCGCCTTTTAAAGCGGCGATCGCAGGCATTGCTAAAGCAGTCGACGGTGATTTGAATATTCACCAATATCGAAACCGTGGTGACCGATCGCAATGACCTGCGCCGCGACACCAAGGGGCAGCGCGGTCCGTTCAATTTTCGCTCGCATCCGAACGCGATCCGAGCTTTGACGGATATCGGATTTAACGTGTTTTCTCTCGCCAACAATCACACGATGGACTATGGCCCAGCCGGCCTGCATGAAACCCTGAAGCACGTTGCTGCGATCCCAAGAAATGAGCTTTACGCAGCTGCTGGCATTGGTTTGAACAGAACCCAAGCCGGTAAACCGCATCTCATCCGGATCAAGTCCGCAACGGTCGCATTTGCAGCGCTCGGCATCGCAACCAATAACCTAGCGCGCCATCGGGCCGGTAAAAACAAACCCGGGCAGATGGCGTATCGCTTTGACGATGATTTCCGCGAAGTGCTGGTCAGATTGACGGCAACGCCGGCTGATTATCGAATGCTCTCGATCCACTATGGTGTTGAAGGTCGCGTGCGTGCCGACGGTCGCCAGATCAAGGATTGGCGTCAAACAGCTGCAATCGCAAATAAGGTCAACCTCGTGGTCGGGCATCACGCGCATGTGCCGCGCGCAATTGAACGCGCCGGGTCATCGATAATTTTCTACGGTCTTGGAAATTTCATGCATCATGGCACAGCAAACATGACCGCGAAGGGCATCTGCAAGGATTTTGGTGTTATGGCGCGTGTGCACCTGAAACGAAGCCCATCCGGCAAGCTGAACCCGCGCGCGGTAGAAGTGATGCCGGTGACCAACACACACATCGCCGTGGTGCGCCTTTCAGGAAGCAAAGCAGCCAGCCGGGTGCATGTTCTAAACTATCTTGCAGGCCGGCTGCCAAGTGGTGGCAAGGGTGTCGAGGGTATGCGTTTCACGCCGCAGAGCGATGGGCGCGGCCTGTATTGCTTCGACGGCGCGGCGCGTGACGGCGGGAAAATTGGCCGATTGTGCCGAAATTGGCAATCCGCCTCGTCCATTCCAGCAAGCATCCGAGGCCGTATCGCTGCTTCCTGCGCGCGCTGAACTCAACCCAAGCAGGGCGCTATAGTAATGCGGCGCGGGCGCGCATACTGGGTTGCGCGCTTGCGGTTATTAAGCTGTGGTGCGAGGCAATTGAGGACTCAATATTAAAGGCGGTGCGACGTGATAGGTGATTGGATCAGCTCCACTCTCAACGGGCCGTTGATCGCGGCGATAACGGGTCTCGTTGTTATGATCGCGGCCATTGTCGTCGCGGTTCTTCGACATAAGCCAAAGTCAGAACCGAAGCCGCCGACCGAAGCGCGCAAACCTCGTGCGGAACCGGGAAAGCCGCTGCCACCGCCGTCACCTGAGCCAGATGCCCACGCGCCGGATGTCCAGTCCCTGGATGACGCGGAAACGGAAGCTCTCGATGCGCCATCAAGTTATGAAATGGAGCGCATGGAGGAACGGTCGACACTCGACAGCCCGCCCCTAGAAAAAATGGAAGCGGAACCAAGAGCATCTGCTGCACCGGAGAGCGCACCAACTATTGGCAGTGAGAATAGTGACCACTACGCCGTGACCGTTCACTACGGTACAGACCGCCGCGATAGCCAGAGCCATGACGCCCAGGCTCGTTTCACGGATGAGCGCGCCCGGCCGCCGCGTGGCGCCTCACCAATCACGTATGGCAGCTGCCAGGTCACAATCCCAAAGAGCCACAAGGTCGGTGGATTAGAAGCGCCTTGGTGGTTCGATTGGTCAGGCGAGCAGACTGATAAGCATGTCATTCTTCAAGGCCTGACGACGACGGATCGCGACGACTTCCTACGCAATCTCTCCCAGGCCATGAATGATCGCAAAAGCGCATTTGTCTTTGTGCATGGCTTCTCCGTCTCGTTCGAAGATGCGGCGCGACGCACCGCTCAAATGGCGTTTGATATGAAGTTCCCCGGTGCGCCGATCTTCTTCAGTTGGCCGACCGAGATCTTCGGCGTGACCAAGCCATTAGCCTATTCCGAAGCTGAAAATAATGCGCGCTGGGCGACGGAACATTTTCGCGCGTTTCTTGCTGACGTCATTCAAAAGACTGGCGCGGAAACAGTTCATCTGATCGCCCACAGCATGGGCAATCGGGTCGTCGCTGATGCGTTGATGCAACTTCATTGGACGCTGACGCCTGAGGAAAAGGCCGTGATCGGTGAGGTGATCCTGACGGCACCAGATATCGACGCAGACGTTTTCGTCGACCAGATCGCGCCTCGAATCCAGCAGATGGATGCGCGCATGACGCTCTACACGTCATCCGAAGATGAAGCGTTAGCGACGTCACACACCGTGCATGGCTACCCACGTGCAGGCACTTTCGCGGCGCTGTCGCATCTACCGGACGGTGTCGATGTGATCGACGCCAGCAATGTCGAAACCGGCGATCATGGCCATACTTACTATGGTGACTCGCAATCGGTGATGTCGGACATCTGCCACCTTATGGTCTCAGGCTTGCCGGCAAACGAGCGCGCGTTGACGCTTTCCAGCCTGACGTCGCCCGCAAATCAGACATATTGGAGTGTGCGCGAAGCAACCACGATCGAGCAGGTCTGGGTGGCACTGGTTGACGGCGGGCACACCAGGAACGTTTAGGGCTCGACGGACCCCCAGACGATCTCTCAAAGAAAAAGCCACCAGCGTTGCCGCGGTGGCTTTTTCGATTCAAGTAGCTGTCCTGACTGACCTACTTCTTCTTCGGCGGCACGCTTGGCACAGTGCCCGAGCTCTTCGGGCGGCCTTTCTTTGGCGCGGCAATGGCTTTGCGAGGGGCTGCCTCGATCAGCTGTGGCTCGCCGTCATCCTGGTCGTCAAAATCATCATCGTCCTGGTCGTCTCGCTTGGTCTTGGTTTTCGGCTCAGCCGGGAAGAACTCAAAGTCGAGTTTGTCTTTCGGCGGTTTGCCTTGGACGATAACTTTGACAGCGCCGCCATGCTCAAGCTTACCAAACAGCAGCTCTTCGGCGAGCGGCTTCTTGATGTGCTCTTGAATGACGCGGGCGAGCGGCCGTGCGCCAAATTTCTCGTCGTAGCCTTCCTTGGCAAGCCAGGCAGCGGCCTTCGGCGTCAGTTCGATCATCACGCCACGGTCGGCAAGTTGTGCTTCGAGTTGGAAGATGAACTTTTCGACGACCTTCTCGATGACACCTTTCGGCAGACCAGCGAACGGCACAATGGCATCAAGCCGGTTGCGGAACTCCGGTGTGAACAGCTTGTTGACCGCTTCGGTGTCTTCGCCCTCGCGTTTGGTGCGATTGAAGCCCAACGGTGGTTTGGCGAGATCAGACGCGCCCGCGTTCGAGGTCATGATCAAGATGACATTGCGGAAGTCGATCTTTTTGCCGTTGTGATCGGTCAGGCTGCCATGATCCATCACCTGCAGCAGGATATTGAACAGGTCCGGATGGGCCTTCTCGATTTCATCGAGCAGTAGGACGCAGTGCGGGTGCTGGTCAACGCCATCGGTCAGCAGGCCGCCTTGGTCAAAGCCAACATAGCCCGGAGGCGCACCGATCAGACGCGAAACGGTGTGCTTCTCCATGTATTCCGACATGTCGAAACGCAGCAGTTCGACGCCCATCAGACTGGCAAGTTGTTTGGCGACTTCGGTTTTGCCGACACCGGTTGGCCCGGTGAAGAGATAGCAGCCGATTGGCTTTTCAGGTTCACGCAAGCCGGCACGCGCCAGCTTGATCGCTGATGAAAGCGAGTCGATCGCGCTATCTTGCCCAAACACCATCCGCTTCATGTCGCGCTGCAAATTGGACAGCACTTCGGCATCCGACTTGGTGACGGTTTTTGGCGGGATCCGCGCCATCGTCGCAATCGTCGCCTCGATCTCCTTGACGGTGATGCGCTTGCGTCGTTTGGATGCCTCAACAAGCATCTGGCTAGCACCGGCTTCGTCGATAACGTCGATCGCTTTGTCCGGCAATTTGCGGTCGTGGATGTATTTTGCCGAAAGCTCGACGGCGGATTTGATCGCATCATTCGAGTATTTGAGCTTGTGGTAGTCCTCGAAATAAGGTTTTAGACCGCGCATGATCTCGATGGCATCATCGATTGTCGGCTCAGAGACATCAATTTTTTGGAAGCGGCGAACAAGCGCGCGGTCTTTCTCAAAGTGCTGTCGGTACTCTTTATATGTGGTCGAGCCTATGCAACGCACGGCGCCAGATTGCAGCGCAGGCTTCAGGAGATTTGATGCGTCCATGGCGCCGCCGGACGTGGCACCCGCACCGATAACGGTGTGGATCTCGTCGATAAATAGAACGGCGCCGTCGTAATTCTCAATCTCTTTCATGACGGCCTTGAGCCGCTCTTCGAAGTCACCACGATAACGGGTGCCAGCCAGCAGCGAGCCCATGTCGAGCGAGAAGATCGTGGCATCAAGCAGGACTTCCGGCACTTCGCCTTTGATGATCTTACGGGCGAGGCCTTCCGCAATCGCGGTTTTGCCAACGCCTGGATCACCAACCAAAAGCGGATTGTTCTTCGAACGCCGGCACAGGATCTGGATGGTGCGCAGTACTTCCTTTTCGCGCCCGATCAGAGGATCGATTTTACCTTCTTTGGCTTTCTCGTTGAGGTTGACGCAGTAAGTATTGAGCGCGTCGGCGCTCTTCTTATCGCCACCTTCTTCGCCGCCGACGTCATCATCAGCGCCACGAACAGCACGACCATCAGACATACCAGGCCGCTTCGCTATGCCATGCGAGATGTACTGGACGGCATCGAACCGTGTCATGTTTTGCTCTTGCAGGAAGAAAGAAGCGTGGCTTTCGCGCTCGGCAAAGATCGCAACCAGGACGTTGGCACCGGTCACTTCTTCGCGACCGGACGATTGCACGTGGACAACAGCACGATGAATGACACGCTGGACGCTGGTTGTCGGCGTGGCCTCGGATGCACCGTCAACCTCAAGCGCGCCGAGTTCGGTATCGACAAACTCGGTTACACGGGCTTTGAGAGCATCGACATCAACCGCGCAGGCCTTCATGACGCCTTGTGCATCACGATCATCGATCAGGGCCAGCAGCAAGTGTTCGAGGGTAGCGTGCTCGTGGCTGCGCTCATTGGCGAGCTCAAGCGCGCGGTGCAGGGTGGTTTCAAGACTTTGGGAGAATGATGGCACGTGCGCTACTCTTTTTCCATTGTGCATTGCAGTGGGTGACTGTGCTGGCGAGAGAAGTCGACCACCTGCGTCACCTTCGTTTCAGCGACCTCATACGTGTAGATCCCACATATGCCGACGCCCTTATGATGAACATGCAGCATGATCTGTGTGGCGTCCTCGCGGTCTTTATTGAAAAATTTTTCAAGTACGTGGATGACGAACTCCATCGGCGTGTAATCATCGTTTAAAATCAAAACTTTATAGAGGTTCGGCTTCTTCGTTTTAGGGCGTGTTTTAGTGACGATACCGGTGCGCCCATCACCATCTTCGCCGTCGCCGTCACGAGAATCGTCTGACATCCTCAATTCAAATTCTTCAACCATTGCTCTTTGCCCGTATGACCGTGGTCGTTTCGCCTGTTGACGCTCGTTGCCCGGTGGAACTCCATGAGGTTTGACGAACCAAGTGCGCGTGACTCTATCGTGGCTCGCAATGCCGCAAAAAACTAGGGTGAAAGAAGCGTCAGGCTAAACGAATAGGGTTTCTCGTCTGGTGCCCGCCACCCACACCCTGTGTCGGCAGAGTTAAGATAGGTCCGCCGCGGCGTAAATTCCAGTCATGACCGCAATCTATTTGCCAACTGCTGATTTCAAACAGGTGGCGTACTGCGGCACGTTTCACACACCATGGTTACTGGAAGCTTTCCCGCAACGTCAGGATTTAAAGCGATATTGAATTGCAGCCTTAACGGATCATAATTGGATTTGATGTATATTTTAGGTTGTGAAAGGGGCGCTATTCGGTCGGTTAAGGGATTTTCTGATCAGCGCCATATTCGCGCCGGTATGATCCGGTGTCTACGCAGGGTGAATAACGGCGCCGGAGCAGGACCAAATCGGCCTGTTGATGCGGCGCAGGGTGGGCAAGAGGTCGATGTTGGCTCGTAAGAGAGACATAAAAGGGTGGGGATGGCTCGCAGCGCTGCTGCTCACGGCATGCTTGATGCCGAGCGAGGCGGCGTTTGCGCGGCAAGCACCGGCGGCGATCGTAATAGACGCCAACACGGGCGCAACTTTGCATGCGTCTGCCCCAGATGCCTATCGATATCCCGCATCATTGACCAAGATGATGACGATCTACCTGGTGTTCGAACGCCTGAAGGCCGGCCGGCTGAAACCTACAAGCCTGATCCGGTTTTCTAAGCGGGCTGCGGGACAGCAGCCATCGAAGCTGGGGCTCAAGCCTGGTGAAACAATTTCCGTCGGCGATGCGATCTCGGCATTAATTACGAAATCAGCGAATGATGTAGCAACGGCGGTTGCTGAACACATCGCTGGTAGTGAGATCGCCTTTGCACGGCAAATGACAGCCAAGGCGCGGCAGCTTGGGATGACCCGCACGGTATTCCTGAACGCATCCGGTCTACCAAACAGCAAACAAGTAACGACGGCGCGGGATATGGCGCGTCTCGGGCTTGCACTACAAAAGAACTTCCCACGGCGCTATGCCATGTTTTCCAAGCGTACTTTTGCCTACAAAGGCCGCCGCTACAAAAACCACAACCGCTTGTTGGGGCGCTTGGCGGGCACTGATGGCATCAAAACCGGCTATACACGGGCTTCAGGGTTCAACATTACCACCAGCGTGAGACGTGGTTCCAAGCATATCGTTGGTGTCGTGATGGGGCAGCGCACGGGACGTATTCGCGATAAGGTCATGCGCAATCTGCTCGTCAAAGCTTTGCCACGTGCTTCAGAAAGCCGTCGTCGCCGGCAGCTCAGCCCACAACTGGTGGCCCGGCCGCGTTTGATGCGACAGCCTCGAGCGGTGGCCAGACCTGTAGCAAAGCGGATTGCAAGGCCTGCAGCGAAGCGGATTGCTCGACCACGACCGTTCCGCGGCAAATCTTACTCCAATCAACGCACTACTGCGAACGTTTCGGCCCGGAGACCACGCTTGCAACCGCGCCTTCGGCACCGCCCGAAAATGGTATCTGAGTTGTCGCGAGTGCGGCGGCCATCAACATTAAATGCGCAGGCAGCGCGGATTCGGGGCGGTCAGGGGAACATGTCGCAGAGATCGCTCCTGCCAGTGGTTAAAGTGGCAGCACGTGGAGGGCCATCAATCTCGTCCGGAAATACGCATCAAGTCCAGGTCGGTGCTTTCTTTTCGCAAAATGAGGCACAAAACGCATTGCGTCGGGTGCAACAGCGCGCAGGGGCGTTATTGCGCGGCTCTCAACCCGTGTCGGTTAAGGTTGCGGCGCATCCACGTACGATTTATCGGGCACGTTTTGCCGGCTTCAATGCCAGACGTGCCACCGAAGTATGCGCCCAGCTGAAGAATGTGCGGGTCGATTGCTTCGTGATGCGGGCGAATTAATCTTTGTGCTTGGCATTATTGCCGTGCGGCAACGTTGGCTGGTCGCAAATAAAGCGTCGCGGTGCTTGGTTTGCTATAGTGCGGGCAGACAATGTGGACCTGATCGACGATCAGCCATGTAATGTGTGGTTGAGCGAAGACCGCAGCGGAGATCTGGCTGAATTATGGATTTTAAATTGATACATCTCAACGCCGCTTTGAGCAGCCTATTCGGGGCCGCCGTTTGCCTCCTGCCGACGGTTTTGTCAGCAGCTCAGGTTGGGCTTGAGCCGCATCGGGCGGTGTATGATATGGCGCTAGATAAGAGCGGCACGAGTGCCGGCATCAGCGCCCTGACCGGACGCATGGTGTTTGAACTCAAAGGCAATGCTTGCACCGGCTATGAGCAAACAATGCGGTTTGTCACGGAGACGCTGAACCGCCAGGGTAAGACATCGATAAATGATCAACGCTCGACGTTCTTCGAGAACGCAGACAAGCGCCGGTTCCGCTTCCGGACCGATCAGTTCCGCAATGAACGCCTTTCCGAGAAGTCGCAGGGTCACGCGGTACGCGACAAGGCGTCAGACAATAAGGGCCCAGACCGCCTGAAGGTGACTATTCGCAGCCCCAAGAAAAAAAACCTGGATATCAAGCGGACGGTGATGTTCCCGGTTGAGCACTCAATTCGCCTGCTTGAGGCTGCACAGCAGGGTAAGAAGCTGTTTACTGTCAATCTCTTCGACGGTTCTGAAAAGGGTGAAAAGGTCTATGCAACAACGGCGGCTCTCGGCAACAAAATGCCCGCTGGCGTCAATGCAAGTCTGGCAAATACGGCAAGCGCTGCCAGCCTTGATGGATTGGGTGCCTGGCCGGTGGCGTTGAGCTACTTCGAGGTCGATAATGGCCGGCGCCGGGACGGCTTGCCGAATTACGAACTGTCATTTCTCTATTTTGAAAACGGTGTGTCGCGAAAATTGTTCATTGATTACGGTACGTTTTCAATGCGCGGCAAGCTCGTCAAACTTGAGATGTTGCCGAAAAAAACTTGCGACAAGTAAGTTTGGTGCGTGGCACGAGGTGTCTGCTATGGTGGGCACATGAGGCGGACCAAGCGACGCTAACGATCCCATAACCAGGCAGCACCGCGCACGCCGCTGGAATCGCCCCACTTAGGGCGGCGAATGTCGACAATCGGGGCATCAGTGAACAAGTGCGGTACAATTGCGCCGGGTAGGTCGCGATAGAGATGGAGGAGGTTCGACAAACCGCCGCCGAGAACGATCACATCCGGATCGAAGATGTTCAAGACATGCGCGAGCCCGCGCCCGAGGCGATCGGTGTGACGGGCAAGAACGTCCGCCGCGGCATCGTGAGGCCCTGAAATAGCTGCGATTTCTGACACGCTTCGTGATTGGCCGGCAGCCGCCAAGTATTGGGTTTCGAGCGCTGGGCCAGAGACCCAGGTTTCCATGCAGCCATGGCGCCCGCACCAACAGGCAGGACCGGGTGTTTCGCTGGATTGGGCCCAGGGCAGCGGATTGTGACCCCACTCGCCGCCGATGCCCATGGGTCCATCAATAAGCTGCTTGTCGATAACGAGACCTCCACCGCAACCAGTGCCAAGGATGACACCAAGAACACTGCGCGCATCGGCGCCAGAACCATCTGTCGCCTCGGAAAGCGCAAAGCAGTTGGCATCGTTGGCCAGCCGGACCGGTCGCTGCAGTTTCGCCTCAAGATCGCGCTGCAGTGGCTGCCCATTAAGCCAGGTCGAATTGGCGTTCTGAACAAGTCCCGTCGACTTCGAGATCGAGCCCGGCATACCAATGCCGATGCTTGCGTTAGGCGCAACGGCACCAGCAGTTGCTTCAAGGTCCGCAATCACGGCTGCAATGGCGGCAAGCGTCTCGTTGTAATTGTCCTGTGGTGTCTCAGTCCGGATTGGGCCGGCTGCAATCCCATTGGAGGCATCAAGAGCGAGGCCTTCGATTTTCGTGCCGCCCAGATCGATACCGATGCGCAAAGGTGGCAGCATTGCGCTCATGTCGAACTATATGGATGTAGCCGCCCGCCATCCGTTGCGAGGACGGTATGTGCCTGGACAACGTCTTCCGGCGGCAATCCGGCGTTCGCAGCAAACGTGAGCAGCAACGCTTCATCATTGAGCAAGACTGTGAGAGCCGCTTCAAGCACTTCGCGAGAGCCGGCATTAGCGCGAATTTCATCCGGTGCCAAACCAGTTTCAGATAGGAAACGCTCCAGCTGTGTTGGTTCGCTCGCCAAGAAGGCAAGTCCCTGCAATGCGATGGTCTCGGCCTGTTCGAGTGCCTCCGGAGTGGAGAATTGCTTTGCCATTGTATCGTGCTGGGACGAACCAGACCTTTTTTGCCGGCTGCCGGAGTAACTTAAGCTGTTAGTTACTGCTTGAGGCGCAGAGTAAAAACCAGATGAAGCTATCGAATCGCGGCATGAAAATGCGGATCGAAACGCGAACTGGTTATGCCATGACCGTCCAGGAGTCCACCGCCAAAGTCCGCCGCCCGTCGTTGAAATCGGCGAGGCCGGGCAAGCGTGTGCTTATTGTTGAGGATAACGAACTCAACATGAAGCTGTTCCACGACTTGCTCGAGGCGCATGGCTATCAAACGATCCAGACACGCAATGGCCGGGATGCCTTGCAACTGGCCCAACAGCATCGACCAGACCTCGTGTTGATGGACATTCAGCTTCCCGAAGTATCTGGCCTGGAAGTAACGCGTTGGTTCAAGGACGATCCGGACCTCTGCCTAATTCCGGTGGTCGCTGTGACGGCGTACGCCATGAAGGGCGATGAAGAGCGTATTCGCCAGGGCGGGTGCGAGGCCTACATCTCCAAACCGATTTCAGTGCTTGGTTTCATGGAAACCATTCGCGAATTCATTGGGGAAGCTGCCTAGTTCGAACTGTCAGTTGCGTAAAAAGTAGTGCGTGGAGTGTTTAACGAATGACCGCAAGGGTCCTCGTCGTCGATGATATTTTAGCGAACGTCAAGCTGCTAGAAGCACGCTTGCAGGCTGAATACTTCGAAGTATTGACCGCTTACAGCGGCGCGGAAGCGTTAGAGATTTGCGCCCGCGAGCGGGTCGATGTGGTGCTGCTTGATGTGATGATGCCGGGCATGGACGGTTTTGAAGTCTGCCGTCGCCTCAAGGCCGAGCCGAGAACGCAGGATGTTCCGGTCATCATGGTGACAGCCCTCGACCAACCATCCGACAAGCTGCAGGGCCTTGAAGCTGGCGCCGATGACTTTCTCACCAAGCCAGTTGACGAGATTGCGCTGATCACGCGTGTGAAGAACTTGGCACGCCTGAAAATGCTGGATGATGAAATGGCGCTGCGGGCGGCCACGTCAAGCCAGATCGGTATCGAGCGTGGTGCTGCAAGCGTCCAGGCACGCGAGATTAAAAGCGGTCGACTATTGCTGGTTGATGATAATCCGCGATCAGTGTCGCGTATCCTCGATACGCTCTCGAAGACGCATGATGCGTTCGTCGAGCGCGATATTGGCGCGGCGCTGAAGATGGTCAACAAGTTCAACTTTGATCTCGTTGTCGTCAGCATTGGGCTCTCGGACGCCGATGGCCTGCGCCTGTGTAGCCAGATTCGTTCCATTGAGCGGACCCGCCATCTGCCGCTCATCATGTTGGTCGATCCCGGTGATGAGGCACGGCTGCTCCGCGGTCTTGATATGGGCGTCAATGATTATGTCATTCGGCCCGTTGACCGCCATGAGTTGCTGGCCCGCGTCCGCACACAGATCCGGCGTAAGCGGCACTCTGACTTCCTGCGTAATCGTCTCGAAGAAAGTGTCGAGATGGCCGTGACCGACCCTCTGACCGGCCTGTTTAACCGGCGCTACATGGAAACGCACCTCAACGGCCTGATGCAGGAAGCCAAGGCTGAAGGCCGCGATCTGTCGATCATGATCGCAGACATCGACTATTTCAAACGGATCAACGATTCATACGGTCACGACGCCGGTGATACAGTGCTCCAGGATTTTGCCGCGCGACTGAAACGCCATACGCGTGGGATTGACCTTGCATGCCGCTTTGGTGGCGAGGAATTCATTGTCATCATGCCGGACACGGATCTCGAAGTAGCCCGCCACGTTGGTGAACGACTGCGCGAACGCATTGCAGAGGCCCCGTTTTCAATCAATTCACAGACTAGTCTGCCAGTTACAGCCTGTGTCGGTCTCGCGACCCTGGAGGGGCCGGAAGATACCCCAACGTCGCTGTTCAAGCGGGCCGACAATGCGCTCTACGCAGCCAAACGGAGCGGTCGCAATCGAGTTATGTCCGAGGCAGCGTGAATACCGTTGCCGTCATGTTCCACGCTGACAGACCGTGCCGGCTTGTTGAGGCGCATCTGCAACATAGTAGTGTCTACTGACTAACCCAGTATAGACAATTAGATCGGGTCTGAAGATGTTTGGCACGCGCAATCATGAATGAGATCAGGCGGTTAACCACGTTGAGAGTTGATTGTGGATGCAAAAGTTAACCATATTCAGTTGTTTCACGGTTGACGAATCGGTGTAATTTTTCTTGTCAAGAGACAATAGATCTGCTTAACCTATCGAATGGATAATAACTGCCGCGCGAATGGCGCAAATGCGTTCGCGGTAGCAGACATCCAAGTTAGGAGCCGACGCCCTCTTTGGCTCCTGCTTGGTATCCAGGCCAGGGGAACAGACTACTCAGATCTGCCCCGCTACTGAGCAGATTGCGTCTCCTGGCCATTTTACTTTTCCAAAACCAGAATACGTCAACACAGTCAAGCCGCCGAAGGCTGCTCGATACGCTTTTCTGTCTGATTTGATCGCTTCACCTTGAAGCACGTCGCGTTCAATCGGACCCTTTAAACGCCCGAAGATTGGGCGTTTAAAGGCGCATGGTGAATCTGTTCAAACGCGCCATGCTCTAGATCGGCGACGTATGGCGCACGCGAAAACTCCGGCCAAAAGACCGGAGCCACCAATATTTGTGATGAGTGCGTTCTGAATTACTTAATTTTGGCTTCTTTGAATTCAACGTGTTTGCGGGCGACTGGGTCGTACTTCCGCATGCTCATCTTTTCGGTCTGGTTGCGCGGGTTTTTCTTGGTTACGTAGAAGAAACCAGTTCCGGCTGACGAAAGAAGTTTGATTTTCTGAGTGACTGGCTTGGCCATTGGGTCGTCCTGAGGTTCGTGGTTGACGCTATTTCAGCGTCTGCAAAACGTGCAAATTACAGGGTGCGCGTTCCATGTCAAGATCGCACGCCGAGATTAGAGCGCATGCGTCAGCTGTACTCATCCAACTTATGTCGATAACAGGTCGCGGCGGAACGTACCGCTGCGTTGGTGATAGAATGGGATCGGTGCTGCCAGGGGCCCGAGGGGGCCGGCTTTCAATCGATCGCCGAGATCCTCGATGATGACGCGGGTGATGGGCGGGAGATCCAAATCGGCAGTTTCCCCAATCGAGTACCACGATATTTCGCTCAATTCGTCGTCGAATTCGCCTGTTTGGGCTGCGACCTCTTCAATGGATGCACAAAAAAAGCGGGTGTCGTAGCGCCGCGTCCGCCCAGGTGGCGTGATGGCGCGGGCAAACAGGCTGAGCCCGGCAAGCGTTGGCAGGTAACCCTGATCATAGAAGGTCTGCCAGCCTGCCACTGTAGTCGTTGGTTTCTGGCCGACCGCCCGCCCGATGATGACACCGGTTTCTTCAAACGTTTCGCGGATGGCAGCAAGCGCCATGGATCGAGCTCTGGCGGGGCTCTGGTGGCCCTTCATCTCCAACAACAGCTTGGCGAGTTCGTTGTCGGTGAGCTCATCAGCGCTTTCGGCAAGGCGATCGTCACTATCAACGCGTCCGCCCGGAAACACGACCTTGTTAGGCATGAAAATCTGGGTCGCTCGCCGTTTGCCCATAAGCATACGTGGCTCGCCCGACGAGGTGTCGACAAGAACAAGCGTCGCCGCGTCACGCGGGCGCTGCGGCTTGCCGTCATCCTTAGGTCCTTCCTTGGCGCCGTCTTTTGCGCTTTGGCTGGAACTGGTCGATTTGTTGTTTGAGGCGGTCATACCGACAGCTAGTTTCCGGCCGTTTGCCGGACGGGCGCATCAGTTGCCACGTCAGCCGCGCGCGCAAGGCTCGCTCCGCCAAAACCATGCATACGTAATGCCCACTGCAGACCAACCAACATGCCCTTGATGCGTGGCAGCAGCACAAGGCTCAAGATGATCACTAACGGCAGCCAGATCGCAGCATGCAGCCATGCCGATGGTTTATAAGCTTGCTCCAGCGCCAGCACGCCGCCAACGGCAATGTGCCCGACAATCATTATGGTGAAATAGGGAGGTGCATCGTCCGCCCGGTGATGATGCAGCTCTTGGCCACAGCTTCCGCATTGATCAGCCACCTTGAGATAGCTGGCGTAGAGATTGCCGTCGCCGCACTTCGGACAAGTATGCAGCGCGCCACGCAGCATAGCTTGTCCGGTATCGCGTTTTGCAGCTGGCGCTTGCGCGATATTTAGATGAATACTCATGATGCCATAGGTTGCGTTTGTAGGCATCGACGTCAAGCGCCGAATGGACGCGGCAGCTATGCTCAGGTAGCGGATTAATAGAGAAAAACAAATTTCGTCAATGCGCTGCTACATCAACGCCTTGGGTGACCACGCCGATTGCGCGGCGCGGGCTTGTTGCGCCAGCCTTTGGCAAGCGACACATGGCCTTTTTTACCTTCGCTGAGCATTTCAAAGCGCAATGCACCGGCCATTGGAATGGCCTCCACCAAACGGACATCGACGATATCACCGAGCCGGTAGGCGCGCCCATGTCGGTCTCCAACCATCGCATGCTGGTTTTCGATATAATGATAATAATCGTCATTGAGCGACGAGGCTGGGACGTAACCATCGGCGCCGGTTTCACTGAGACGTACGAACAATCCGGAACGCGCCATGCCGGAAATCCGGGCAGAGAATTCCGCGCCGACATGCTCTGACAGGTAACCGGCGATCAATCGTTCAGTTGTTTCCCGCTCAGCTGCCATCGTGCGTCGCTCGGTCTGCGAGATCGTTTCAGCAATACTGGCAAGTTCCGCTGACTGGCCGGGCGTGAGGCCACCATCACCAAGCTTGAGTCCGTCGATCAAAGCACGATGCACAAGCAGATCGGCATAGCGGCGGATCGGCGACGTGAAATGGGCGTACCGTTTGAGATTGAGGCCGAAATGGCCGTAGTTCTCTGTCGCGTAGGCAGCCTGAGCCTGTGAACGCAGGATAACTTCGCTGACCAGTTCCGGGACCGGCAACGTCTTTGCAGCCGACAAGATGCCATTAAAATGCTGTGGCCTCAGCGTGCTTGCTTTCGGCAAGTGCAGATCAAGCGTTTCGAGAAACTCGGCAAGCCCTTTGATTTTCTCTTTGGAAGGTTGGTCGTGGACGCGATAGACCACCGGCGCTTTGGCACCTTCCAGTGCTTCAGCGGCCGCGACGTTGGCCTGGATCATGAACTCTTCGATCAGACGATGCGCTTCAAGCCGCACCGGGACAGTGATGCCAGCGACACGGCCTTGCGGGTCCAGGCGAATGCGTTTTTCTGGCAGATCGAGATCCAGAGGCTGGCGTTTTTCGCGCGCCGTCTTGAGCGCTTGATAGGCCTGCCAGAGCGGCTCCAAGGCCTGCTCCATCAGCGGCTGGGCAGCTTCGCCCGGATGTCCATCGAAGGCAGCCTGAGCATCTTCGTAGCTGAGCTTGGCATGACTGCGCATCATGGCGCGCAGAAACGTCTGCGATTTCTTAGCGCCGCTGCGGTCAAACACCATGTGGGCAACGAGGCAGGGTTTGTCTTCGTGTGGTCGTAGGGAGCACAGATCATTCGAGATCCGCTCAGGCAGCATCGGCACGACTCGGTCTGGGAAGTAGATCGAGTTGGCGCGCAGCTGTGCTTCCCGGTCAAGCCGGCTATCAGGACGGACGTAATGGGCAACATCGGCAATCGCTACTGATACGATCCAGCCGCCTTTGTTGGCCGGATCGAGGTCTTCCTCGGCATGGACAGCATCGTCGTGGTCGCGCGCGTCTTCCGGGTCAATGGTGAGCAACGGCAGATCGCGCAAATCAACACGGCTATCAAGGCCTGGCTGTTGCAAGGAGCTCAGTTCATCGAGGACGGGCTCGGGAAACTCATCCGGCAGGCCATGCGAATGGATGGCTATGAGGCTGATCTTGCGCTGATCGTCGGGATTGCCAAGCACCTGATCGACGCGCGCGGTGGAAAGCCGATGGCCACTGCGCACCGTATCAAACCGGACAAGGTCGCCATCCTTGGCACCATTGTCATCACCGCGCGTCACTGGCCATTCCTTGAGCGCCTTGCGATCGACGGGCTCGATACTGCCACCACGATCGCCGCGATCACGGTAGATGCCAAGCATCGTGCGCTTTTCGCGCGGCAACTTGCGGATGACAGTTGCCTCGTAGTGTGCGCCGGCAGGTGTCGGCTCATCAAGACGCGTGAGTTTGGCAAGGATGCGGTCGCCTGGGCCCGGCGGCATGGAGACACCTTGGCCGCGTTTATCTGGCGGGGAAGTGCCACGGTCATCAAGGACGATTGCGCGGGGCCTAGCGCCCTCGTCACTGTTCCAGGTGATTGGTTCGGCAACGAGGTCGCCGTCGCTGTCGATTTCTTTGATTTCCAGCACGGTGACCGGCGGCAGATGACCCGGCTGATGGAAGTCTTTGCGATTGCCAATCAGCAGGCCTTCGGCGGCCATCTCGTTGAGCAGATCTTTCAGTTCGCGCCGCTCGCCACCTTTGATAGCAAAGGCCTTCGAGATTTCGCGTTTGCCGACTTTATCCTGTGAGCCCGCAATGAACTCAAGGATCTCCTCCTTGGTCGGCATGCCACTTCGAGATTTGCCTGCCGGTGTGACTGCAACACGGCCACGCGGCGACGCTGGCCGTTTCGATTTAACGCGTGGTCGCTTGGTCAAAGCCTGTCCTTTATTTCGGTGGCTAAGTTCTGTGACCTAAGCCGCCCTACTCGGTTTCTTCAGCTTTGGCGGTCTTCTTCTTTGCCGCAGCTTTTTTGGCAGGCGCTTTCTTTTTAGCAGGAGCTTTCTTGGCGGCAGCCTTCTTGGCTGGTGCCTTCTTTTTGACAGCTGCTTTTTTGCGTGGCGCCTTGGCGGCCCGCTCGGCAATCAAAGCAACAGCTTCTTCGAGCGTCACGTCTTTGGGCTCTTTGCCTTTCGGAACGGTTGCGTTGATTTTGCCGTGTTTGACGTAAGGGCCGTATTGTCCTTTGAGAACCTGGATCGGGCCGCCTTCATCTGGGTGCTCGCCGAGATCTTTAAGAACCTGCGCCTTTGGCCGGGACCAGCCTTTACCACCGCCTGCCTTCTTCTCGGCAATCAGCGTGACGGCCCGGTTGAGTCCAATATCAAAAACCTCTTCAGCGCTTTCAAGGTTTGCGTAGACACCTTCGTGCAGCACGAACGGCCCATAACGACCGAGGCCGGCCGTGATCATTTTACCGTCCTCCGGATGGGCACCGACGTCGCGCGGCAGTGATAGTAGTTTGAGTGCGAGCTCAAGATCGACATCGTCGGCCGAGAAGCCTTTCGGAATAGAAGAACGTGGTGGCTTGTCGCCCTTCTCTTCTGGTTCGCCAAGCTGAACGTAAGGACCAAAGCGCCCAATGCGCAGCGTGACGGGTTTGCCGGTGTCAGGATCTTCACCGAGCAACTTGCCATCGGCAGTTGATGCTTCGGCAGGCCCGTCCGGGTTTTGCGTCAGCTGGCGGGTGAAACGGCACTCCGGGTAGCTTTCGCAGCCAACAAACGCGCCAAACTTGCCGGAGACTTTGAGGCTGAGGCGGCCTTTCTGGCAGGCCGGACAAAGCCTTGGATCACCGCCATCTTCTTTGATAGGGAAAATATGTGGCCCAAGGATTTCGTTGAGCGAGTCGAGCACGTCCGAGACACGCAACTCTTTGGTTTCGTCTATGGCCGCTGTGAAATGCTTCCAGAAATCAGCGAGCACATTTTGCCAGTTGAGCTTGCCGTCTGAAATCAGATCGAGCTGTTCTTCGAGGCCGGCCGTGAAATCATACTCGACATAACGTGCGAAAAAGCTCGACAGGAATGCGGTGACGAGCCGGCCTTTGTCCTCTGGCACGATCTGGCGCTTTTCCATGCGGATGTAATCGCGCGCTTCAAGCGTATCCATCGTCGAGGCATAGGTCGATGGTCGGCCGATGCCAAGCTCTTCCATTTTCTTCACGAGCGTCGCCTGGCTATACCGCGGCGGCGGCTGGGTAAAGTGTTGGTTAGCGTCGATTTTGTTGTTAGTCAGGCTATCGCCGGCAGCAAGTGGCGGCAGCAGCTTGGAATTCTCATCGGCTTCGTCGTCGCGACCTTCTTCGTAAAGCGTCAAGAAGCCCTCGAAGACAACCACGGTACCGGTCGCGCGCAGGCCGTAGGTTTTGCCATCGCTTCCCGGTGCCTTGATGTCGGCAGACGTCTGTTCAAGTTCGGCCGAAGCCATCTGGCTCGAGACAGCGCGTTTCCAGATCAGTTCATAGAGGCCGAGCTGATCTTTTGGTAGATACTTGGCGACATCTTTCGGCTTGCGCATGAAACTGGTTGGACGTACGGCCTCGTGCGCTTCCTGGGCGTTCTTGGCTTTGGCTTTGTATTCGCGCGGTGAGGGCGGCAGGTGGCGGCTCGAGAAATCCCGCTCGACAAGTTCCCGGATTTCGGCGACAGCCTCAGGAATGATCTGAACGCCGTCGGTCCGCATATAAGTAATGAGCCCAACGGTTTCACCGTCGAGGTCGATGCCTTCATAGAGGCGCTGGGCGGCATTCATTGTCTGCTTCGCCGAAAAACCCAGTTTGCGGCTGGCTTCCTGCTGCAGCGTCGACGTGGTGAACGGCGCGGATGGGTTGCGGCGGACAGCCTTCTTGTCGACGTTGGCAACGGAGAACTGACCACCTTGAATGGCTTGCTTGATACCATTGGCCATCTCGTCGGTGCCAATTTCGTGGCGTTTCAAAGTCGCACCATCAATCGCAACGACGCGGGTACGCACTTCATCGCCGGCAGCTGACTTCAGAAGCGCTTCAATCGACCAGTATTCGGTCGTCTTGAATGCCTCGATCTCAAGTTCGCGGTCACATATAAGACGTAGCGCAACAGATTGCACACGTCCCGCACTACGTGAACCCGGCAACTTGCGCCACAGAACCGGTGATAATGTAAAGCCAACCAGATAATCGAGCGCTCGGCGGGCGAGGTAAGCTTCGACCAATGGCTGGTCGATCTCTCGCGGGTTCTCTAGCGCGGCCAGCACAGCTGGTTTGGTGACGGCATTGAACGTGATCCGCTCAATCGGCGTTCCCTTCTTGAGCACCTTCTTCTTCTCAAGCAGCTCAATCAGATGCCACGAGATCGCCTCACCTTCGCGGTCAGGGTCGGTCGCGAGGATCAGTTTGTCAGCTGTTTTAGCGGCCGTCGCGATCTCTTTGACAACCTTGGCAGCGCGGCCGTCGACATCCCAGTGCATCTCGAAATTATTGTCCGGCTCGACGGAACCATTCTTGGATGGCAAATCGCGCACGTGACCGTACGATGCCAGCACTTTATAGCCGGAACCGAGATACTTGTTGATGGCTTTGGCCTTGGCGGCCGACTCGACGATGAGAAGTTTCATGTGATCCTTGGAAAGCATCAGCGCCAGGAATATGGAGCTGCGGGAAAATGTGTGAAGCGGGCCTCAGTGTCAAACACGAACCTTGTATGTGCTAATTTTGCCCATTATCGATGTTTTACGCAAACTTAATGATGTGATGCGAAGAAAATATGCTATAATAGCGATAATAGGTTGTGTTGACTGTTCTGATCGATTGACCGCCTGCGAGGATATATTGCCGATGAAGTTGCTTCGACCTTCTGAAACGTCGCCATCTATTGTTGAGTTTTCCAACTCTCAAGGGCGAGCTGGGAGCATTGAGCAGATCTGGCGGGGCGATATCTTGCAGTGCATTCAGGAGATGTGCGTCACCTTGTCGTTTATGTCGGTGAACAAGCAATGTGGAAATTTGACGAACCTTTTGAATGCCGCGGCAGCTGAAGCTGAGTGCCAAATTGCCAGTAACCAGGGTTCTGTGACACCGCTTGACACCACCACTTTATATTCAGTTGGGCGCAAGGCGCAGTGAAACGAGGTGAGCACCGTGAAATTCGAGACGTCCGGCAAGTGACAGTTCGAGAAGTGCGATCTGGACATGCTGGGCACTCAAACCAGTTGAGCGAAGCAAATCGTCAACGTGTATCGGAGCGGGGCCGAGCGCGCGTTCGACGGTGCTTCGTTCTTCGTTCGTTGGGGCGTCGATCGATGGAGCCGGAAGCGACACGCCCGCTGTCTTCGTCACGATGTCTCGATGACTGACTACAGACGCCAGATCAGGTAGCATCGGACGGATGGCGTCAAGAATGTCACTCGCTTCGGTAATCATTGTTGCACCAGATTTTATGAGCCGGTTGGTGCCTTCAGCACGCGGATCGAGCGGGTGGCCCGGCACCGCAAACACTTCACGTCCTTGTTCGTTCGCAAGTCTGGCCGTGATCAGGGTGCCTGAGCGCCGCGCCGCTTCGACAACCACAACTCCATAAGATATGCCGGAGATCAGTCGGTTACGACGCGGGAATTCTTTTGCGCGCGGTTTGAAGCCCGGCGGCATTTCGGAAACGAGGCAGCCAATTTCGGCGATGCGGCGCTGCAGTTTGGCATGGTCGGGCGGATAAAAGACATCGATGCCGCCAGCGACGACGGCGATTGTGCCGTTTTCAAGCGCAGCCTCGTGGGCGGCCCCATCAATGCCGCGTGCAAGACCAGAGATGACCACGAGATGAGCGTCACCAAGGTTAGACGCAAGCTGGCGGGCGAAGGCATGCCCGGCCGATGAACAGTTGCGCGAGCCGACAATGGCAATACCGGGCCGGTTAAGCAGTGCCGTGTTGCCCTTCGCGTAGATCATCGGCGGCGGATGATCTACGGCGGCGAGTGGTGCTGGATAACCAGGCTCGATGGTGAAGAGCGGCGTGGCCCCGATGCGCTGTGCAGCCTCAAGCTCAGCTGTAGCGTCGCCTTCCGGGCAAATTCGGATCTTGCGCCGACCGCCACCACGCCGTGCCAGATCTGGAAGTGCCTCCAGTGCCAGCGTCGCACCGCCAAAATGATTGACGAGCTGGCGGAAGGTGACGGGCCCGACGTTTTCGGATCGAATGAGCCTGAGACAGGCGAGCCGCTCCGGATGATCGAGCGGCGCAATCGGCAGCGGTGCGGTGTATTGGATATCGGATGGCACGTGCTGCGCTCCTTCTGGGCCGGGATAGCTGGTCAGAAGAGCAGGCTGTCATGCGCGTGTTTCGCAACTAGGTGATTTCCTAGTCGCGCCATTTTTCAGAAACGTATCAACCTTTTGCGCCGATACGCGGTTCGTCGCCGGCAACTAGTCGTTCGATATTGGCGCGGTGCTTGACGATGAGGATGATGCTCATGATGACAGCAACAGCACCGACAGTGGCGTTCTGGAAATAGAATGCAGCGAATGGGCTCAAGAAGCTGGAGCTAAGTGCCGAGAGCGACGAGTAACGCGTCGTAATCGCAACCGCGAGCCAGATCGCGCAGAAGACAATGGCAGCAGGCCACACGAGACCGAGTAGAACGCCGATATATACGGCAACGCCTTTGCCACCTTTAAAACCAAGCCAAACCGGAAAGACGTGCCCAATGAAAGCGGCAAGCCCCGCAACGTAGGCGGCAGGCGCCAGCGCCAACGCGGTTGCAAATCCGGAACCTGCGGTATCCGTATCGAGAAACAGGCTGGCGGCAAGCGGGCCCAGTATCGCGGCAAGCGTACCTTTCAAGGCATCAAATATCAGGGTGGCGGCTGCGAGGCTTTTGTTGCCGGTGCGCAGCACGTTGGTCGCACCAATATTACCTGAGCCGATCTTGCGGACATCACCATAGCCGGCGATGCGCGTAAAAATCAGCCCGAACGGTATCGAGCCGACGAGGTAGCCGACGAGTAGGGCAGGCAGTAGAAGATCCATGACGCTCTCGAAAGATGTCGCCTGAGCGAAGAGAGCGGCAAAGAAGGCTTAGCTCATCCCAGGACGTTAGGGGCTGGACCCTAGCTGTACACCGTGTGCCCTGCAACCACGGTGCGGAGTACCCGGCCTTGCATCTTGCTCTCATCGAACGGTGAGTTCTTCGAACGCGAGCTCAGCTCATCGCGATTGACGACCCAAGGTGCATTCGGATCGAAGACAATGAGATCAGCCGGCGCGCCTGGAATGAGGCGACCGCACTCAAGGCCAAGCAGTTCAGCTGGACGACTGGTCATGGCCCGTAGCAGCGTTTTAAGATCGACCCCATCATTGTGGTGGAGCCTGAGGGCCGCAGCGAGCAGAGTCTCAAGACCGGCAGCACCATCCGCTGCTTCGTCAAACGGACGACGTTTCGTGTCGACATCCTGCGGGTCATGGCTAGAGACAATCACGTCGATATCGCCAGCCTCAAGCGCACGCGTCATCGCAGCGCGATCAGCTTCCGTGCGCAGCGGCGGGCGTACCTTGAAGAACGTGCGATAGGGTACGACGTCATTTTCGTTAAGCGTCAGATGATTGATCGAGACACCGCACGTGACTTTGAGGCCGTTTCCACGCGCTTGGCGGATAGCTGCGACACTTTCCGGGCACGATAGTGTGGCCGCATGGTAGCGCGCACCGGTCAGCTCGACGAGGCGCAGGTCGCGATCGAGCATGATCGTTTCAGCGACCTTGTTGACGCCCGATAGACCGAGCCGTGTCGCCAGTTCACCGGCGTTCATGCTGCCTTTTCCGGCCAAGTTTTGGTCTTCGGCGAAGTGTGTGACCAAGGCATCGAAATCACGCGAATACTGCAAAACTTGATGCATAACGCGCGCGTTCATTACCGATTGTTTGCCGTTCGAAAACGCGATCGCGCCGGCGCGCTGCAGCAGGCCGATTTCGGTCAACTCGCTACCCTCGAGCCCCATCGTCATAGCGCCCATAGGGTGGATGTGAACGATTGCGTTATCCCGCGCTCGGCGCAGGATGAAATCAACCAGGGCAACTTCATCGATGACGGGCTGCGTATCCGGCATCACGATCATGGTGGTGACACCGCCGGCGGCGGCGGCGCGGCTGGCTGTGCGCAGCGTCTCGCGATGCTCGGATCCAGGTTCGCCGGTAAAGACCTGCATATCAACGAGGCCGGGCGCCAGAATATGCCCCTGGCAGTCAATGACTTTGTAGCCCTCAGGTGCGTTGCGGCGCAGTTTCGCGCCAACGTCAGTGATCAGGCCATCTTTGATCAGAACGCCACCGGGTTCATCGCGCCCTGAAGCAGGATCAATCACGCGGGCATTTATCAAGACGGTTGGTTCGTGCGGGGCGTTGAGGTCGCCCGGTTTTGCAAACTGAGGCATTAGCGTTGTGCACTCCCGGAACTGTTCTCGGAACGAGCCCAAGGTTGATTGCCTTGATGACCTCGCGGGGCACGTGCGACGGCGGCAAGCACCGCCATCCGGATGGCAACTCCCATCTCAACCTGATCCTGAATAACGCTGCGGGAATGATCGGCAACGGTCGATGCAATCTCGACGCCGCGGTTCATTGGCCCGGGGTGCATAATCAAGGCATCCGGCTTGGCATAACTGAGTTTGTCCTGGTCGAGGCCGAAGTAGTGAAAATATTCGCGTTCTGAGGGCACAAAGGCACCGGCCATGCGCTCACGCTGGAGCCGTAGCATCATCACGACATCCGCACCGGTGACGCCTTCCCACATGTTGGTAAAAGTCTCGACCCCGAGCCGGTCGGGCGCAGACGGCATCAGCGTGGATGGCGCGATGATACGCACGTTGGCGCCAAGCGCATTGAGTACGTCCATGTTGGAACGCGCCACGCGGGAGTGTTTGACGTCACCGCATATCGCAACTGTCAGCCCGCCGACGCGGCCTTTTTCGCGTTTGATGGTGAGTGCATCAAGTAGAGCCTGGGTCGGGTGCTGATGCGCGCCATCGCCGGCGTTGACGACGGAGCAGTCGACTTTTTCCGAGAGCAGCTGCACGGCGCCGGCGGCATGATGCCGAACGACGATGATATCCGGGCGCATGGCGTTGAGCGTCATCGCGGTATCAATGAGCGTCTCGCCTTTTTGCACCGACGACGTCGATACGTTCATGTTGAGGACGTCGGCGCCGAGCCGCTTGGCGGCGAGCTCGAACGAGGCCTGCGTGCGGGTTGAGGCCTCAAAGAACAGGTTGATCACCGTCTTGCCGGCGAGACATTGTGGGTGGCGATCGCCCGATCGACTGATCTCTGCGGCTTTGTCAGCGGCATCGATCAAGGACTCAATTTCGGGAGCGGTCAACTTCTCACACGTGAGAAGATGATGGCGCGCGAAGGCGTGCTCTGAGTCTGATAAAAATTGGGTCATTAAAAGCCGGGGTATATGCCTACTTTGCAGGGACGGCAAGAGGCATTCTGGCAGCGCACCCGGAATAACCCAGGAATGACGGAGTGTGATTAACAAATGGAATTGATTTGTCGCGATAACCAGTTGGGTTTGAGCAGAAAACCTTCATGATTGAGCAATCAATCTAATGCCGCATGCGGTCAAGCGCGCCCTGCAAGATCAGCGTCGCAGCCATCTTGTCCACCACTTGGGCGCGGCGCTTGCGGCTGCTATCGGCTTCGATCAGCAGGCGGGTGGCGGCTTGGGTTGTCATGCGCTCGTCCCAGAGAAGGATCGGCAGGTCTGAGCGTTGATTGAGGTTGCGTGCGAACGAGCGCGTTGCTTGCGCGCGCGGGCCTTCGGAGGCGTCCATATTGACCGGCAAGCCAAGCACGAAGCCAGAGATGCGGTGCTCGTCGGCGATGGCGAGTAGTCTGAGGACATCGATTGAGAATTTCTTGCGCCGGATCGTCTCCATTGATGAGGCGACCGTGCGGTTCACATCTGAGAGCGCAAGGCCGATGGTTTTGGTGCCAAGGTCGAGTCCAAGCAACCGGCTGCCAGGGGCGAGCAGAGGCACGAACAGGGTCGCATCCTCGTAAGTCTGACCGGATGATGGTGGCTCTGCGTCGGTCATAGGGGCTCACGAATAGTACCGTCTGGCAAAGACGAGTTGCCGCAGGCGTTCTCGGTTTTGTATCTGATTTTCAATCGTCAGCGGTAGACCATCCCGCCAGCGATATCAAACGCCGCTGAGTTATCTTGTCGATTGGCCCGCATCCCGTTAGATTTCCCGCAAAACCCATAACCGAGCATCCCGCAAAGGCAACGTCCATGAAAATCACCTGGTTTGGTCATTCCACGTTCCGCATTGAGACCGGCAACAGCGTGATCATGATCGACCCGTTCCTAAAGGGGAATCCGTCATTCAATGAGGCTGGCCTTAGCTTCGACGATGCGATCAAGGGCGTCACGCATGTCGGCCTGACGCATGGCCATGACGATCATTTCGCCGATGCAGCGGAAATCTGCAAAACCAATGACGCGATGCTTTTTGCGACTTATGAGCTAGCGCTGCACATTGGCGCGGAAAAGATGGAGCCGATGAACACCGGCGGCACAGTGGTCTCTGACGATTTCGCTTTGACATTGACCGATGCACTGCATTCATCGTCGTCTGGCGGCACATATCTTGGCAATCCGAACGGTATCGTGCTGACCACCAAGGAAGGCAAATCGGTCTACCATATGGGCGACACGGACGTGTTCCCGGGCATGGATCTCGTCAACAAGCTCTATCAGCCCGACATCGGCATTGTGCCGATCGGCGACCGGTTCACGATGGGCGCGCGCACCGCAGCGTTTGCCTGCAAGGAATATTTCAATTTCGAGACTGTGATTCCGTGCCACTTCGGCACTTTCCCGATCCTGGATGCGAACGCTGACAAATTCGTCGCGGAAATGGAAGGCCAGCGCGTCGAAGTGCCGAAGGTTGGCGAAAGCGTCGACGTTTAGAGGCGGCTACGGTTCGAACAGGGCGGCGCGGTAAGGCTGATACTAGGTGTGCGTTGTGCAGGCCGGTTCGCCTTGCGTCCCGTCATTCGCCACGATATGACACGTCTCTGGAATTGGCGCCCATTCAGGATCATGTTCAGCAACAACATATGTGAGGCTAGCCATGGAGGTCGATGAGACCACCGTTCGACGAATTGCGCGGCTTGCGCGCATCGAAGTGACGGACGAGGAAGCTGCAAGCCTCAAAGGCGAGTTGAGCGGCATTTTACAGTGGGTTGAGCAACTCGAAGAGGTCAACACGGACAACGTCGAGCCGATGACCCGTGTGGTGCCGATTGCGCTCAAGCAGCGCGACGATGTCGTGACCGATGGCGAGAAGGTCGAAGACGTGATCGCCAATGCGCCAATGTCCGAAGATAATTTCTATGTCGTACCAACCGTCATCGAATAATTCGATCCACCATCGTCCGCACTAGCTGCCGTCGCACGAGCGAGCATTCGAAATGACCGAACTGACCAAGCTGACATTGGCTAAAGCGCGCGCTGGGCTTGCTAACGGCAATTTTACCAGCACGGAACTCACAAATGCATTTCTGACCGCAATCGAAGCCGGTAACGGCGACCTCAACGCCTATGTCACGGTAACCGGCGACGCAGCGTTGGCGCGGGCGAAGGAAAGCGATGACCGTATCGCAAAGGGTGATGATGTGCGCCCGCTCGAAGGCCTGCCGCTCGGCATCAAGGATCTGTTCTCGACGGAGGGCGTACACACGCAAGCCTGCAGTCACGTTCTCGATGGCTTCAAGCCGCGCTACGAGTCGACGGTAACAGCGAACCTTCGGGATGCTGGCGCGATTATGCTCGGCAAACTCAACATGGATGAGTTCGCGATGGGTTCGTCGAATGAGACGAGCTACTACGGCCCGGTTGTGAACCCGTGGCAACGCACCAATGACAATGGCGACTTGAGTAACGACAAACTCGTGCCAGGCGGCTCTTCGGGTGGATCATCGGCGTCGGTTGCAGCGGACCTCTGCTTGGCCGCAACGGCGAGCGACACCGGCGGATCGATCCGCCAGCCCGCAGCATTGACGGGTACGGTTGGCTTGAAGCCAACGTACGGACGTTGTTCGCGCTATGGCATGGTGGCATTCGCGTCATCGCTGGACCAGGCCGGCCCGATCACCAAGACGGTGGAGGACGCAGGTCTGATGCTCGCTCAGATGGCGAGCCATGATCTGAAGGATTCAACGAGCGTCGATGTGCCGGTTCCAGATTACACCAAGGTGCTGGGGCAGGGCATCAAAGGGCTTCGCATCGGCGTGCCGAAGGAATACCGCATCGATGGCATGGCGGATGAAACCGAGAAACTCTGGCAGCAGGGCATCGACTGGTTGAAAGACGCCGGCGCGACCATTCACGAGATCTCACTGCCGCACACCAAGTACGCTTTGCCGGCCTATTACATCGTGGCACCAGCTGAAGCATCATCCAACCTCGCGCGCTATGACGGCGTGCGTTACGGCTTGCGTGTTCCTGGCGAAGATCTCATCGAAACGTATGAGAAATCCCGTGCCGCCGGCTTTGGCCGCGAAGTCAAGAAGCGCGTGCTGGTTGGGACGTTCGTGCTCTCAGCTGGTTTCTATGACGCCTATTACACCAAGGCGCAAAAGGTGCGTACGTTGATCAAGCAAGATTTCGACAAAGCCTGGGAGAACGTCGATCTGGTGCTGACACCGACGACGCCATCGCCAGCGTTTGCGCAAGGCGAGAAATCCGGCGACCCGATCGCGATGTACCTTGAGGATATCTTTACAGTGACGGTCAATATGGCCGGCCTGCCTGGGATTTCGGTGCCAGGTGGATTGTCCGCCGAGGGCACGCCGCTCGGGCTGCAGCTCATTGCAAAACCGTTTGACGAAGAAACGCTGCTACGCGGTGGCGAGGTGATTGAGAAAGCGGCCGGCCGCTTCACACCCGCTGCGCGATGGTGGCAAAGCTAAAACACATATCAGGGAGATGAGGGCGATGGCGCCGATCAAGCCGCAAGACTGTGAGAATATGGACCAGGTCCGCGTTGAGATTGACCGCCTCGATACCGCCCTCGTTGAATTGCTGAGTGAACGCCACGCCTATGTGCAGGAAACCGTTCGCCTCAAAACTAATCCTTCAGAAGCCACTGTCCCCTGGCGGATTGAGCAGGTAATCGAACGCGTGCGCGTCAAGGCTGACAACGTGGGTGTGCCGGCAGATCTGTGTGAGGCGCTGTGGCGCGAGATGATCGCCTTCAACATCCGATACGAAGAAGCAAAACTGAAGGATAAATAGTGGCGACACTAACTGTCTTCGCCGTTATTCAACCGTTTGATCCAGCTGGCATCGTGCTGGCGGCAGTGGTCAATCCGGTCGTCATCACGGTTGCGCTGTGGATGGGCTGGCAGGCTGATCAATGGCAGAAGGTGCTGGTTGCGGGCTTTGCAGCAGCCTTTGCCGGAAGCATCGCGTTATGGCTGGCGACGGCTGCCGGACTGGTAACGGTGCGTGGCTACGGCGGCATGTCCGGTGTTTTTGGCGCGTCTTTTGTTTTCGGCATGATCCTGGCTGGAATTGCATATTATGTACGCCGGATGCGGAGCTGACAACGAGGATGCATCACGCCACTACCACGAGCATTTTGAAGTGGAGATGCCAAGAAAGCCTCATTCTGTAGATTAGCTGTGCGAAAACAAGGAGTGACTGACATGTTTTCTCACAGGGCTTTGGGTTTGATGGCGGGGATTGCGTTGTCCTTGCTGCTGCCGATCAGCGCAGCACATGCCTGCGCTTGTTGCGCGGAACCGGGCGACCGTTTTGATCGCGCCGAGGCGATCGATGAGTATGCGTTGGATGTATTGGCTGCTGTGAAGTTTGAGGGCAAAGCACGGCTCTATACAACGGCTGCGGATTGGGCCGAACAAATCAAAGGCATCACCAATCCGGCTGAATCTGACACGTACGATCTCAAAGCCTCGCGCACGGCCCGCGCATGGACATTCGTTTTGAGTGACACCAAAGGTCACAAAGGCCGGCTCACGGTTCGGACGCCAGCCAAGGTCCATAAATTCCACGCTGATACGAAACCGCAGGCGAGAACATCAGGCGGGTACGTCCCGACGAAACTCTACAAAGAATGGCGCCTGGCAGGCAGCGTGACAGGTGCTGGAATGTTCACATTCAAGAAGTCAGCGAAGAGCCAGGCAAAACTGATCCTGCACGGTACCGGCAATGGCTGCACGTCGGCCGATCAGTTCACCAACTGGACGCTTGATGTAGCTGGCCGTGGTGTCCAATTTCGCTTTTTCGGAACATTACGCAATGTCCAATGACGCCCTGTTTTTGCAGAGCCTAACAGTGCAGTAGGCGACAACGCTGTGGCTGCCGTAGTATGTGACAAGCAAATCCAAAATTCAGGAGGCACGTCCGTCTATGAGCAAGCAGAGCAAAGTTGTCGTTGAGCGCGATGGTCCGGTAACAACGGTGATCATCAATCGACCTGAAGTGCGCAATGCAGTCGACAATGAAACGGCTGATGGATTGGTCGAGGCGTTCACCGCGTTTGATGCGGATGACGAACAGAAGGTGGCAGTGCTATCGGGCGCGGGCGGCGGTTTTTGCGCTGGCGCTGACTTGAAGCAGGTTGCAAGTGGGGAGCGCCGGGAGCGCTGGAAGCTAACCGGCGACGGGCCGATGGGACCGTCCCGGATGCAGTTATCGAAGCCGGTGATTGCAGCCGTGGCAGGTCACGCGGTTGCTGGCGGTCTTGAACTTGCTATCTGGTGTGACATGCGTGTGGCGGAAGAGAGCGCCATTTTCGGTGTGTATTGCAGGCGCTGGGGTGTGCCGTTGATTGATGGCGGTACGGTGCGTCTGCCACGCCTGATCGGTCAAAGCCATGCGCTCGATATGATTTTGACCGGGCGCCCGGTGGAAGCCGACGAGGCGCTGCGCATGGGGCTCGCAAATCGCGTCGTGCCAACGGGAGATGCGCGCTCGGCAGCTGAGGCGCTCGCGCATGACCTCACGAAATTTCCGCAGATGTGCATGAACGTCGACCGAGCATCGGTTATGCGCCAGTGGGACTTGCCGCTGGGTCACGCGATGAATTCTGAGTTCGCACATGGTATCGCGGCAGCTGACGCCGAGGGTAAATCTGGCGCTGCAAAGTTTGCTGGGGGCGCCGGTCGTAGCGGATCATTTAGCGATTGATCGGGCTTGTCTCTGATGGGGCTTGGCGCGGTGGCAGATTGATCAGGGCGACGCCGATTAGCGCGGCAACGAGGCCGATGCCCACAACCGGTGAGATCTGCTCGCCAAGAACGATGACGCCAAGCATGACACCGACGCCGGCGCGCAGGTAGCCTTGGCTGGTGACGCCAAGCGATCCAAGGGTACGCAACAGCCGGAAGTAGATCAGCATGGCAAGCCCTGTGCAGAATATGCCGAGCACGATTGCGGCAATCAAGGCCCGCGGCGACGGTGAAAGGTTCCAAGGCTGATCAATGATCAGGCTCGCCGGCACGACACAAACGACAGCCCACAGGATCGTGGCGGTAGCCGTCGCAGCCGCTGGTAGATGCGAGAACCGTTTGCCGAAGATTGCAGCGCAGCCATACATCATGGCGCCAGCCAATGCCGCAAATTGGCCGGCGACTTGCTGGCCAAGGCCCTGCAAAACATTCGGCCCGACAATTAGGATAACGCCAAGCAGTCCGCACATGGCACCGACCAGACGTAATGGGTTGGTTGCCTCGTGTCGGGTGATAAAGAACGTAATAAAGAAGACCAAGAGGGGTGCCGTGGAGTTGAGGACGCTGGCCAATCCGCTATCGATATACTGTTGACCCCAGGCCAGTAATATCCAAGCCCCGCTGCTGTTCAACACGGATTGCACGAACAAATAACCCCAGGTCTGTGTATCTCTCGGTAGCTTGATGCCTTTCCAGGCGATCACAGCGAGCAAAAATATCGCGGCGACGACAACTCGAATGGCAACCAAGGTGACAGGCGGTAGTTCCTGCACGGCGATGTCGATGAATAGATACGACGAACCCCATAGCAGCGCGAGGCAGCCGAGCAAGGCGTATTCGTGCCAGCGATTGATTGGTTCGTCTGACATTGCTTGGTCTCGTTCCGTGTTGCGCACAAATCTATAGACCATTGTTTCGCCAATATCCTTCGTTTATCATCGAACTATGAAAGAAGGTCCGGATATCGCGCGCCTAGGAGCCCTGATCGGTGATCCCGCACGCGCCAACATGCTCACCGCTTTGATGAGCGGCAAAGCGTTGACGCCAAGCGAACTGGCAGCAGTGGCCGGCATCAAGCTGCCAACTACCAGTGCGCATCTGGCGAAGATGGAAGCAGGTGGCCTGATCGTGCAGCGCCAACAGGGCCGGCATCGATATTTCTCGCTGGCCGATGATGATGTCGGCGCCTTGCTGGAACGCATGATGGGCGTGGCAGCGGACAAGGGCCATATGCGGGTGCGGACTGGTCCAAAGGATCCGGCACTACGCAAGGCACGCGTTTGCTACAATCACCTCGCAGGCGAACTGGCGGTGCAGATGTTCGACAGCTGTCGCGCGCGAAAGTTGCTGGTGGATGGCGCGGATACACTTGAGCTCAGCCTCACGGGCCGCGAGTTCATGACGGATCTCGGCGTCGACATCACGGCTGTGAGCGGTTCAAGACGACCGTTGTGCAAACCGTGTCTGGATTGGAGCGCGCGCCGCAGTCACTTGGCCGGTAGTCTTGGTAGTGCATTGCTTGATCGATTCTATGCGATGCGCTGGGCAACACGCGAAGAAGGTTCTCGCGTTGTGCGCTTTAGCAAGTCCGGCGAAGCGGGTTTTCTGAAAATGTTCCCGCTGTAAGGGGGCGAGCTCATTGAGCAAGAACGATGCGCACCCGAATGTGATCGAGTGGAAAATCAACCGCACGGAAATTTGAAAACTCTGTTCGGACGGTGCTGGTAGTATGTCCGTCAAGCTCGAATCCTGACGCGATGGAGGTCTCATGCGGTCGGCGGTGTTTACAAAATTCGGTGCGCTGGGACTTGTTGCGCTTTTGATCGTGACGGCAACCGGGCTCTGGGCCTGGCAGACACGCTACGCGATGTCCGGCAATCAGGGCAATTTCCTTGAGGTCCGCCAGGCACATAAACGGGCGAAATCCGGCGAGATCGTGCTGGTTGACGTGCGTCGGCCAAATGAATGGCGGGCATCGGGCGTGCCGGCGAGCGGTCATGCGATCACGATGCATCAAAATAACAGCACGTTTCTGCGCCAGCTGCTCGCAGCGACCGGCGGCGACAAAAGCAAGTCATTGGCGCTGATCTGTGCCACGGGAGGGCGTACAACCTGGCTGCAGGCGCGGTTGCGGAAAGCCGGCTTTACCAATTTGATCAATGTCACCGAAGGCATGATGGGCAGTGGCTATGGCGCCGGCTGGTTGAAGAAAGGCTTGCCGATCCGAAAGTGGACAGGGTCGCATGCACGTGCGCCGCAATAGTGGATGAGATATGTCTGGCGAAGCAAAAATAGTAAAGCATGCCGCCTGGGCACGAGATCCCTCCTTGTTTTGGCGGGGACGGGTTGAGGGCAAGGACCTTGGCACTCAGGCGACAGTCCTGTTTTATTCAACAGATAAAGTCGGTGCCGGTCCGGTGCTGCATGTCCACAAATACGATGAGATATTCATTGTCCGGGAGGGCCGGGCGCTGTTCACTGTCGGTGACCAGAAAATCAAGGCCGAAGCAGGTGATATCTTGTTTGGCCCGGCCAACGTGCCTCATAAATTTGCCAACCTTGGGCCGGGCCGTCTTGAGACGACGGATGTTCATCTCAGCGATCACTTTGCGCAAGTTGAGCTTCCGGATCCAGAAGCTGCTGATTAACGCCGCCGTTCAGCAGCAGGCTCCAGTGCCGTGATGCGTTTGGCTTCTGGATGATCAAGCATGCTTGGATCATTGAGCCACTCCAGCATCATGTCGAACATGTCATCGCCCCAGAACAGCTGACCATCAATCAGAAAGCTCGGCACGCCGTAGACACCGGCTGCGACTGCATCCTCTGTGTTCTTGCGTAGCGTATCTTTAACGGCCTGATCACTAATGGCAGCTTGCAAATCGGAGACGCCAAGCTTGTCAGCGAGGGCGGTCATGCTCTCGGGCGCCATACCATCGTGACCAGTGCCCCAGATGTGATCGAAAATGGTGCCAACTGTGGCGTGTCCTGCGCCTAGAGCGATTGTTAGGCGCAGCACAGTGAGTGGATTGAACGGGTGACGCGGCGGCGCCTTGAACGCAAGCCCGGCCTTTTCCGCCCGCCAGCGCGACAGCAGGAACGTATGGCTCTTCTTCATCGGGATCTCGGCTGGCCCAAGCTGCCCCCAGTGATTGAGCAGCCCGGCAAACAGCACCGGGCGATAGTTGACCGTGATATCGGCCGGCAGCCGCGCCATCTGATGAAATTGCAGATAGGCGTATGGCGAGATGAAATCGAAGTACCAATCGGCTTGGCGCACGGTCTGTCGTCCCTTGATGATTGTGAACAGCTTATTTTCTTTGCACGAATTGCCCGTTGGTCAAAGCAGTAGGCTTTGTAATTGAAGCCACATTGCCCGTGTCGCACGGCTCTGGTATCGAATATCTCAGATCTCACATGAACGATAAGAGAGCCAATCATGGCGGCAGCTACGGATAACCTCATTGCAGGCGCGACAGGCGATTGGGAAATCGTCATCGGGCTTGAGGTGCACGCGCAGGTCAACTCGAAAGCCAAGCTGTTTTCTGGCGCCTCGACGGAATTTGGTGGCGCACCGAACAGTCATGTTTCGCTGGTCGATGCTGCAATGCCGGGCATGTTGCCAGTGATTAACCGCGAATGCGTGGCGCAGGCAGTGCGTACGGGGCTCGGCCTCAATGCCCAGATCAACTTGCGCTCAACCTTCGATCGCAAAAACTATTTTTATCCAGACCTGCCACAAGGCTATCAGATCTCGCAGCTTTATCATCCGATTGTGGGTGAAGGCGAAATTGAGATCGACGTTGATGGCGATGCCAAATCGATCGGCATCGAACGGCTGCATCTGGAACAAGACGCCGGCAAATCAATCCACGACATGCATCCCGATTATTCCTACGTCGATCTGAATAGATCGGGCGTCGCGCTGATGGAGATCGTCTCGAAGCCCGACATGCGCTCGGCTAAAGAGGCACAGGCCTACGTGACGAAAGTGCGTACCATTCTGCGCTATCTCGATACCTGCGACGGCGACATGGAAAAGGGCAATATGCGCGCCGACGTCAATGTCTCTGTGCGCAAACCCGGCGATGAGCTTGGCACACGCTGCGAGATTAAGAACGTCAACTCGATCCGCTTCATTGGGCAGGCGATCGAGATCGAGGCACGCCGCCAGATCGACATCATTGAGGATGGTGGCAAGATCGACCAGGAAACGCGGCTCTATGATCCGCGCGCAGGCGAAACACGTTCGATGCGCTCGAAGGAAGAAGCGCATGACTATCGCTACTTCCCGGACCCCGATCTGTTGCCGCTGGAGTTCGATCAGGCTTATGTCGACGATCTAAAAACCGGCTTGCCGGAACTGCCGGATGAAAAGCGCGCGCGTTTCATGGCTGACATGGGGTTGTCCGTTTATGACGCCAGCGTGCTCGTTGTCGACAAAGACAACGCTGATTATTTCGAGGCGGTTGCTGCCGGCCGAGATGGCAAGATGTCGGCCAACTGGGTGATCAACGAACTCTTCGGACGCCTCAACAAAGAAGGTCTGGAAGTTGAGCAGTCACCAGTCAGTGCGGCTCAGTTGGGCGAGCTTATCGATCTGATCTCAAGTGACACAATCTCCGGCAAGATTGCCAAGGATGTGTTTGAGATCGTCTGGTCGGAAGGTGGCGCACCGGCAGCCATCGTCGAAGAGCGCGGCTTAAAACAGGTGACGGATACGGGCGCGATTGAAGCGGCTGTTGACGAGGTCGTGGCAGCCAACCCGGATCAGGTCAAGAAGGCGATCGACAATCCAAAACTCGCAGGCTGGTTCGTTGGCCAGGTGATGAAAGCAACAGGCGGCAAAGCCAATCCGCAGGCAGTGCAAGCGATCGTGAAGGCGAAGCTCGGGCTTTAGGGACCGAGCAGTCTCTTGCTATTGATCTGATCACGGTCTGGTGCGATGCTGACGAAAGCACGGCCAGGACACGGGGATACCGATATGTTTCGCATTAAGCTCGCCGTTTTTGTGTTTCTGGGAACGTTACTGGCAGCGACGAGCTCTGCATTGGCGCAATGTCAGGCTGAGCGATTGGAGCAATTCCTCGAAGACCGGGCTTTCGAGCTATCGGCGCCGGAAAAGATCAAGCTTTATGCGCGTCGCGTCGTTGATTATTACGGCGAGAAAGATCTGTCCCGCCGCGAGGTGCGGCGCAAGATGGCAGCATGGGAGCGGCGCTGGCCAGAGCGGATCTATAAATACATTTCGATGCTTGAATTCCGCAAAACCGAGGCAGGTGACGCGTGCAAGGTGTGCTTTGCCTATCGGTTCCTGGCCTACAATCCGAAACGTGACAAGGTAAGCGCCGGTATCGGGACATCAACGTTGGTGCTGGCTGACGTCAATGACAATGGCCGTTTCAAAATCATCGGTGAACTTGGCAAGGTTCAGTGCCGTGGTCTATCGAAATTCGCCCGCAGTCGCTGCTGACGAGTGTCGCTGCTAGAGCATGTGAACCTTCAGCGGCATCCCATCGCGGGGCCGCAGGGTAACGCGGCTCAACGGCTCCGGCACGTACGCTCCATCCCATTCGAACGAGGCGTGCTGTAACAGCGTCGCGAGGATAACCTTCGCCTCTGTCATCGCAAATGACATACCGATGCAAATGCGGGCACCGGCACCAAACGGCATATATTGCGCACGCGGACGGTCTCGCTCCTGCTCGGGCAGGAAGCGATCAGGATCGAACCGCTCGGGATCGTCCCACAACGCCTCGTTGCGATGAAGGCACCAGATCGGGATCTGCAACTGGTCTCCGGGCTCAAATGTTTCACCGAACAGCGTGACCGGCTCGGTTGGCGTGCGGGCAACAACGATGACGGGAGGATAAAGCCTCATGGATTCTTTGAAGACGCGATCGAGGATCTCAAATCTTTCGACATGGTGTGCTTCGATCGGGTCACGCCCGGCGACACTTAGAACTTCCACGCGGGCGCGCTCTTGCCAATCCGGTGCACGCGCCAGCAGATAGAGCGTCCAGGTCAAAGCTTTGGCGGTGGTCTCGTGGCCGGCCGCCAGCAGCGTCACGAGATTGTCGACGATTTGCACGTCGGTCATCGTCTGTCCGGTTTCCGGATCGCTGGCGCGCAACAGTCGGCCAAGCAAGTCGTCGGTCAATTCCGATTGCGCGCGCCGGCGTCGGACAATCGCGAAAACTGCATTGCGCACACGTTTCGCGGCAAGTCGGCTCCGCCACATGTTCGGATGCGGCAGCCATCGGGGCAGGTTCAAGATCGTATAGACCAAGTCCCAGGATGTGCGACTGACGAACTGGTCGCCTTCGTACTTGATCATCTCGGCTTCAGCAGGCTCACCGCCAGACAACATGGTACGCGCGATGATGGCGAACGTCAGATCAACCATGCCTTTGTCGACACGCTGCACTATGCCGCTCTCAGCACTCCGCCAGCGCTCAACTTGCTCAAGAGCGGCTTGTGACATTGCTGGAACATAGGTGCCGATGTCGCCAGCTCGCATCAGCGGCGCGATCGCACGGCGCTGCCATCGCCACGAATTGCCTTCCGCGATCAGCACGCCTTCGCCAAGCACCGGACCGAGCACACGCCCTTCAATAGCGTTCTTTTTGAAACGGCCTTGCTTGTCGACCAGAATGTCTTCAATTGTCGGTGGGTCGCAGATCCACGCCATTTTGATGCGCGGCGTCGGGCTGTGCACCAAAAACCGCTGCTGATAGGCGGCCTTAGGCAGCGTCAGCAACGGGTTGCGCACAAACGTGCGCAGGAAATCAATTGGTTTTTGCGGCGCGTCCGGCGGTGTGATAGCCGGTGGATAGAGCGGGGCACCCTGGATCTCTTGAACGGACATGGATTGGCTCCTCCGTGACAAGATATATATAGGGGTGCGTAGCCTTATTCGCTAGCGGCAACAGCCTCTTTGGCGCGGCCATTGCGCAGGCCGGCAAGCTTTTTCAGCTGACGGCGCACAGCAGGTGTGTTGCCAGTTGGGCGCGACAGTTTCGGGCGATCAGCCTTACGCCGAGCCTTCTTTTTCTGCGTTTCGACGTTACGGGCAGAACGGGCGGTCATGGTCGATTATTCCTTGAATCTCATCGGGCTGTGCCCGCGGCAGTCGATACCGGTGCGCGCCACAGAATGTGTTGATCGCGATCGATAGGCCAGCTTGGCCAAAAGGGCAAGCCGGAAGGACATTCGATCGACGCGCATCTGCTATCAAACAGGCAACCTTGCGCTAGATGAACATCTCTGAATATAAGGTTTGTATATGTATATCAAATGGTTGGTCGTTTGGTGGTGCTGAGTGCTTGACGAAGATTGAAAAAAACGCAGGGCGCGGCGTGATGTCAGGCCTGGATGGTTAACCTTTCATTGCAATGTGATGGGTTGGATGTGCTAGGAAGGGCCTCTTAGATTAGTGACAAGAGACGAATGTGCGAGCGACCAGATCTATTGGCTTAACCTCTATTTCGGCCATGGACGAACGGTGCTGCTCTGTCTCGCTCTTGCAACGAACATTCACGACTAGATGGGGGCCCTTGCCGACCATGTCAGGCATTCAGGATCAGGTGGGCGGCGCGGCGTCCAAAACAGCCGCAGCCGGTAAGAACCAGCGCCTGCGAAAAGCGGTTCATCGCCACAAACCGATATCGAAGGACGGTATCCAGGAGCGCTTGTTCACGCTGGCGTTCTCAGGATTGGTGTATCCGCAGATCTGGGAAGATCCGGTCATCGATCTCGAAGCGCTTGAACTCAAGGCTGATGAGCACTTGATCGCAATCGCATCAGGCGGCTGTAACGTCATGAGCTACCTGACGGCCGCACCAGTTGAGATTACAGCGGTTGATCTCAACCCGGCGCATGTCGCGCTCAACAACCTGAAATACGCAGCGCTACGCTATTTCCCGGACTATCAGACATTCCATAAATTCTTTGCGGAAGCTGATGCGCGCGACAATGTTGGTGCCTATCAAACCTATATCCGTCCGCACCTCGATGAGACGTCTCGGAAATATTGGGAATCGCGCAATCTGATCGGGCGTCGCCGGATTGGTTATTTTGGCCGCAATTTCTATCGCCACGGCCTGCTTGGCACATTCATTGGCGCAAGCCACATGCTGGCCCGCATGCATGGCCGCAATCCACGAAAGTTGCTGGCAGCGCGTTCGATGCAGGAGCAGCGCGAGATTTTCGATCGCGAATTGGCGCCTCTGTTCGAAAAGCGCCACATCCGATGGTTGCTCAACAAGCCATCGGCACTGTTTGGTTTGGGCATTCCGCCATCACAGTTCGAAGCCTTGAAAGGTGACGAGCAATACATGTCGAAAGTGCTGCTGGAGCGCCTTGAGCGCCTGGCGTGTGACTTCGATCTGTCTGACAATTACTTTGCCTGGCAGGCTTTTGGCCGGCGCTATTCGAGTGGTGGATCGGGGCCATTGCCGCCTTATCTGCAGCGCGAAAATTATGAAAACCTGAAAGAACGCATTGACGGGCTGTCAATCCTGCACCGTTCGTTCACCGAGTATCTCGAAGCAGCCGATGACGACACGCTCGATGCATACGTGCTGCTTGATGCGCAAGATTGGATGACGGACGATATCCTGATCGGACTGTGGCGCGAGATTACACGGGTCTCACGGCCAGGCGCTCGCGTTATTTTCCGGACAGCTGGCGAAGAGAGCATCCTGCCGGGCCGCGTGCCTGACGAAATCCTCTCGCAGTTCACATATGACGAAGAGAAATGCCGCGCCTGGACCAAGCGTGACCGATCGTCGATCTATGGCGGGTTCCACCAGTACATTTACAAAGGCGCCTGATCGTGAGCGCCAACGGAAGCCACGGCTCGGACAAAGACCCGAGTGAGCAACACGTCGATGCGGCAGAGCACGGTCAGCATATGGACGGGATATACCGCTACCAGCGCTATATCTACGATGCGACGCGCAAATACTATCTGCTCGGCCGAGATCGCATGCTCGACGGTTTGAAACCACCAGTCGGCGGTACCATTCTGGAAGTGGGCTGTGGCACGGGGCGCAACTTGATCCTGGCCGCCAAACGCTACCCCCATGCGCAGCTCTACGGCTTCGACATCTCCAAGGAGATGCTGGTCACGGCGCGCGCGTCGATTGAGCGGGCCGGCTTGTCGGATCGCATTCACGTGACCGAAGGCGATGCCACAGATTTCACGATGCTGAAACTGTTTGGAATACCAACAGCTGATCGCGTGTTCATTTCATATTCGCTCTCGATGATACCGCCGTGGCAGGCGGCGGTTCGCGAAGGCCTCAAGGCGCTTGGCCCTGGCGGTGAATTGCATGTGGTCGATTTCGGACAGCAGTCCGGCTGGCCGAAATGGTTCGAAAAGCTGATGTTTACATGGCTGAAGAAATTTACCGTCTATCCGCGTGCCGATCTGGAAGACGAGATGCGCGCCGCAGCTGACGACATTGGCGCCACCGTGCGGTTTGAAAAGCTATACCGGGACTATGCGCGTTACGGCGTTGTGACAGCGACCGTCCCCTGGCAGGAGCCGTAAGCGACGGCGCTGATCGCCGTCACCGGTAGTGAACAAAAAAGTCCAGCAGTATGGTGCGTGCAAGAGGGAATTTCTAACCTTCGCGCAGCCAAATCAGAATCACGGCAATTGCGACGATGATGCCGATTGGATACGCGGACATGAAGTCGATCATGCGCAGATCCTAACTCTTGTCCCTCAAGATGCGTTGCTTCTGGCGGTTCCAGTCGCGTTTGCGCTCGGTGTCTCGCTTGTCGTGCAGCTTCTTGCCCTGCGCAACGGCAATCAGAAGCTTTACGAGGCCGCGATCGTTGAAATAGAGCTTCAACGGCACCATCGTCATACCTTGCCGGTCGACGGCCTGCGAAATTTTGACGATTTCTTTCTTGTGCAGCAGCAACCGTCGTGGTCGTTTCGGCGCGTGCTGATAGAAGGGCCCTGCTTGCTGGTACTCAGGAATATTGGCGTTGATCAGCATGACCCCACCGTTCTCGGGCGAAACATAGCTCTCGGCGATGTTGGCCTGTCCCTCGCGAAGTGACTTAACCTCGGTGCCCGTTAGCTGAATTCCGGCTTCATAAGTTTCGTCGAGCGAAAACTCATAGCGCGCGCGCCGGTTCTCGGCGATCACGCCGTTCGGCTCTTTCTTTTTTCGCTTTACGGCCATGATGTATCCGGACAGAACGGCTTCTAATCAATGAAGGCGCGCACCTTGCGGAACGCGCCTGAAGTCGTAGTCGCCAATATATAGGGGCAGCGGCCGGTTTTGATAAGGCCGTGCAATCTATTCGGCGGCTTTGGCCGTGAGTAAACCGGCGTGCGCCATGGCGTCATCGACAAGTTTACGGGTTTCCTCAGCAATTGGCACCATCGGCAGGCGCGCAAAGCCATCGCCGAAGCCGAGCCGTGAACAGGCATATTTCACCGGACCAGGACTGGTTTCGACAAATATGGCGTCGTGTAGTGGCATCAATCGGTCTTGAATGCCAAGCGCCGTCACATAGTCGCCTTTGAGGCAGGCTTCCTGGAACTGCGAGCAAAGTGCCGGTGCAATGTTGGCTGTGACTGAGATGCAGCCGGTGCCGCCATGCGCATTGAAGCCAAGCGCTGTCGCGTCTTCGCCCGAGACCATGATGAAGTCATTGCCACAGGCGGCGCGCTGCAACGAGGCGCGTGCCAGATTAGCCGTTGCATCCTTGACGCCAACGACATTCTTTAGCTTGGCGCAGCGCGCCATCGTGTCGACCTGCATGTCTGAAACCGTGCGTCCCGGCACGTTGTAGAGAACGATTGGGATATCAACTGCGTCGTTGATCGCCTTGAAATGCTGGTAGAGACCTTCCTGTGTCGGCTTGTTGTAGTAGGGCATGACAACCAGCACGGCGTCGGCGCCGACCGATTTACCGTGTTTTGCAAGCTCGATCGCTTCCGCGGTGGAATTGGACCCGGCGCCAGCAATAACCGGCACGCGCTTGTTGGCGGTCTCAACGCATATTTCAACGGCGCGTTTGTGCTCATCATGGCTCACGGTTGGTGATTCGCCGGTTGTGCCGACCGGGACCAGACCATGCGAACCTTCCGAGATCTGCCAGTCGACAAACCGCGAGAAAGTCGCTTCATCCAGCGCGCCGTCCTTGAACGGCGTTATTAGCGCTGGGATTGAGCCCTTGAACATTTCTATCTCCCGAATTGGTGCGACCAAATCTGTTTAATTTGTTGGCGGCAAATATTGCGCACTTTGGGGCAAGTCGCAACAATTGTGCCGCAACAATCGGGCATAAACTGCTGCAAGGCATCCTCTGGTGATGCAGTCCGCTCTTATCAGCCGGTAGCCTCGGGTGTGTCGTGGGTGTGTCTTGGCGGTGCATTGATCCCAAAATGTTCAACAACGATGCATTTTCATTCAGGGCGGCAAATGCTACACGGCGCCAGTCGTTGGGCTGCCTCGACTTTAGGGCCAACGCACACGGCCTACTGGAATCCCCGTCAATACAACGTTGCGAGTATTATGCTGATTCTTAGATGCGCCGTATTGGCAGGCTTCATTGCGATTGCCACTCTTGTTACGATTGTGAGTGCCGGCAATGCTGTGGCCAAGAAGCCGATCGACCTAAAACCCGCAATTGCGCCGACAGAGGCCAAGTCAACTGCCGCGGCAAAGCCGGTTTATGCGTCTCCAGCCGAGGAACAGCTGCGCGCATCTTTAACCAAACAGCTGCAACCATTGCTCGACTTCAAGCTGGACAAGGCGCAGCTCGATGCAACCAAACAGGCGTTGAAGCTCATTGCCAAGGGCAAGTTTGATGCGGCGCGTGAGCAACAGGCAAAAGTAACGGTCGCGATTGCGGCGACGCTTATCGAATGGAAGCGATTGTTGCGCCGTGGGCCGGCTGAAGCTGAGGCTTATGCCGCCTTCCTACGAGACAATCCAATGTGGCCACGGCGCCGACTGCTGCAACGCCTCTACGAAGCAAAGCTGCTGCGGGATGGTGGCAGCGCCAAGCAGATGAAGGCGTTCTTTGCAGCGAACCCACCGGTGTCAGGAGCGGGACTTGCGGCGCTTGCCTCGGCCCAGCTCGCGCTTGGTGCCAAGCAAAAAGCAGCCGAACTGGCGGCAAAAGCATGGTGCCGAGAACGTATTCCGGTAACGTTTGAAGCGGATTTTTTAGCGCGCTTCGCTCGTGTGCTGAAAGCTTCCGATCATCGTTGCCGCCTTGATCGACTACTGATTGCGGATCCGCGCAATCGATCGATCCGGCGCAGTCGTGTGCAGGCCGCAACCAGGCTTTTGCCGCAACTGAGCAAACCGGAACGGCAGAAAGCAGCAGCTCGTATTAAGAGTTTCGCAGGCAAGGGCGGTCTCAAAGAACTCCGTGCCATCGTAAAGTTACCGGAGCTCATCAAGGGAGACTGGGGGCTGGCGTTCCAGCGCATCACGCGGTCACGCAAGAACAAAGACTACGCGCATGCCTACAAGATCCTAAAGGCTGTGCCGGGTGAGCATAAGGACCATATAAACCGCGATGCCTGGTGGCAGGAGCGCCAACGCCATGCGCGCTATTGGCTCGCCAAAGGTAACGTCAAACGCGCTTATCAGATCTCCAGGGACGTGCGTCCCGAAAGTGCAAACCCAGCGAAGGAACAAGCGTTCTTTGCTGGTTGGTTGGCGTTGATGCGGCTTGGGCAACCGAAGCAGGCGCGTGATCATTTCAAGCGCATGGTCGACAAAGCGGATGGCCCGCTCAGCAAGTCGATGTCTGAATTCTGGTTGGCACGCGCTTATGCGAAAATTGGCAACAAGAAGCAGGCGCGCATCCACTACAAGGCGAGCGCTAACGTCCGCGATACATTCCACGGGCTTTTGTCGCGCCGCGCGGTTTTACCGAAATCGCGTACGATCGAACTGCCTTCAGCGACACTGCCAACATCAGCCGAGACCAAGCGATTTCTGGATGATGATGCCGTCAAAGGATTGGTGATAGCCTACGCCGTTGGCCTGCCACGACGCGATATTCTGGCGTTCTACAGAACATTCGGCCGACAACTGAAAAGCGCGGGAGAGTTAGCACTGCTGGCGCAGCTGGCGAGCGCATTGGGCGACGGGCAAGGCGAAGTACGCGCCGGTAAGTCTGGTATCTCACGAGGGTTTAATCTCTACGAATTTGCTTATCCGGTGCATATGTTACCGGCATATGAGCCGTTGCGTGAACCGGTTGAGCCCTCGATGCTGCTGGCAATTGGCCGCCAGGAGAGCGAGTTCAATACCAAGATTGTTTCGCGCGCCGGCGCACGCGGTGTGCTGCAGGTGATGCCAATCACCGCCCGCCACATCTGCAAGCAGTATCGCATCAAATGTAAACTGAGCGATCTGATAGCGGTGCCTTCGTACAACGCGCGGATTGCGAGTGCTTACATTGCCGATCGTCGAGATCAATTCGGCGGCAGCTATATCCTGACATTGACCGGTTTCAACGCTGGACCTGGCCGCACCCGGCAGTGGTTGCGCAAATACGGCGACCCACGCAAAGCAAATGTGAAACCGCTCGATTGGATCTATGGCATCCCGTTCGAGGAAACGCGGCTTTATGTGCGCAAGGTGCTTTCGAACGTGCAGATCTATCGCGCCAGACTGGGTGAAAAAGACCCTCTGCGGCTGGATCGGGACCTTCGCCGTGGGCGGAACTAGGATCCGTTCAGACGAGACGTCTGTGCGTTACAGCATGTCGCGTTTTCAAGGATTCACAATGCGCCTTAAAACGCGACGTGCTTTAGCGGCGGGTGATCGAAGGGGCGAGGAATTCTATATGAGCAATAGTGGTAGCGAAGCTTTCGAAGAGATCCGCGTTCGGGTCTATGACGGAATGCAGATTTATGGCCGGCATTATCCGGCGCCAGGCTCGAAACGGCGGCCGCTTGTATGCTTGGCTGGGCTGACGCGAAACTCGCGCGACTTTCACGATATTGCCGTCGCGCTTTCCGGCAAAGACGAGGCAGCCCGTCCCGTCTATACAATCGATACCCGGGGGCGTGGCCATTCTGACTTCTCGAAAGATTGGCGCCAATATGCGGTGCCTGTCGAGATGCTGGACGTGCAGGACTTTATGGCGTCGCAGCACCTGCATGATGCGGCCGTGCTTGGCACGTCGCGCGGTGGCCTGATTGCCATGGTGTTGGCAGCCGTCCAGCCCTCGCTCATCGGCACTGTTATTCTCAACGATATCGGGCCAGTAATCGAACGCGACGGCCTGATGCGTCTCGCCGGTTTTGTCGGCAAGCATCCGCCGCCACTCAGTTGGGAGTCGGCTGGCCAACGCATCGCCGGTGCCGAGCAAGCGCTGTTTCCGGATATCGGCGCCAAGGAATGGCTGGAGATTGCAAAGCAGCGCTTCAATGAGGCGAACGGCAAGCCGGCGGTTGGCTATGATCCGGAAATCGGGCGGTCATTTTCAGTTCTCGGAGATGGGCCGATACCGGTGCTCTGGAAACAATTCAATGCCCTCAACCATGCGCCGTGCCTGGTGCTGCGTGGTGAACTGAGCGATCTGCTGAGCGAGGCGACGGTAACAGAAATGACCGAGCGGCATCCCGACTGCCGGGCACACACCATCGCGCGGCAGGGGCATGCCCCAACGCTGACGGATGGCCCAACGCAGGATGTGGTTCGTGCGTTTCTAAAAGAACGGGACGTCGGCGCTTAGAGCGCAACGCTCTTGGTTGGTGTCACTACTTGATTTGGGCAACCGTTCAATGCAACCCAATCTAAGTTTCGCCACGCTCTTGGCGCCGCGAAAAATCGGTTTGGCCACCGGCTGCCAGAATGCGCGCTTGCTCGATCCAGTTTTCGCGCTCAATGCGTCCCCGAAAGTCGAGTTTCTGATTGACCCGATCAACATCAGACTGGGTCCATGAGCCTATTTGCGCAAAGCTGGTGAAGCCCATCGCGCGCAACCGCTTCTCGATCAGCACGCCGACACCGCGAATGTGTTTGAGGTCGTCATTCACGCCATCGCTGTCGACGGTGTTGGCGCCAACCAGTGCTTCCGAGCGCACAGAGCGCAGGCCACGGACAGGCTTTGCCGCAGCCGGAACGTTGCCGAGCGGAAGCACACTGCTAGGCGGTTCTTCGTCTGCAGGTTGAGCGCTTTCCGGATCGGCCTCGACTGCATCGTCTGCTGCAGTGGCGTCGACGCTATCGGAAGTCGGCGTTGGCTTGATTACGATCGGTGCTTCTTCAGGCGCAATTTTTATTGGCTCTGGTGCACGCCCGGGTTCTGTTGCGGGAGCAGGCTGAGGTTCAGGATCAACAAAACCACTGATACGCCGCGCCTGGTCGACCCAGCCTTCGCGTGATACGCGGTTCATGCCCCCAAGTAACCGGTCGATCCGCTGTTGCTCTCCAATTGGCCAGCCCGCAATTTGAGCGATGCGGGTGACGCCTTGCTCATTGAGCAATTTTTCAACTTCCGCGTTGATACCGTCGATCTGCTGCAGGTCATCAGCATATCCTCGGCGCTCGCGGGAAAATGCTGCCCGATCAGAAACATCTGGTTTCTGGTTAGAAGTCTCCGGGTCTGACTTGGCTGTGGCATCGGCTGTAGGTGCACGAGCGGTCATCGGGGCGAGCGCTGCTGCGGCCGCAGCAGCGGCTGCGGCGAGAGCGGCGCTATTCGCGCTGTCAGAGCCACTTTTCTGATGTGGTGCGGCGGCGGCACCTTGTTCAGATGCGCTGGTTTCTGCTGGTGGCTCCTCTTGCTCAGTTAGAGGCATCAAGGCCGCTTCAGCAGCTGGTTGAGACGGAGTGTCTGGGGTGACCGGTGTGACAGACACAGCGTCGGGACGGGGCGCAAGATCGGGTTGAGAGTGTCGCGAGAAGGTTGTGCCCGTGCCGATCTGCAGCAATTGAGCTTGCTCGATCCAGTTTTCGCGCGAGATCCGGCGATCGCCGACAACGTTACTCATTGCGGAAACGTCCGCGGCCGACCAAGTCGCAATCGCAGCGAATGTCGTAAAACCGGCAGCGCTGAGAGATTGCGCATCAGCCGACGTAACGCCTTCGATCAATGTCAGGTCGTCGGACGAGCTGGAAGGCGCAGCGTCTGACTGGGACATCGGTGCTGCAACGATCGCTTGTCCGCTGGAGCCGGTTGCTGCCGGCAGATCAGGCACACTCACTGCGGCTGGAGGATCGATGGTCTCCATTTTCGCAACCGTAGAGGTTGGCGTGTCAGCTTCGACTGGGCGCGCTTCGGTGGCGCTCGATGGTTCAGCCGCATTTGCGGCTAGGCGCGCGGCGAGTGCAGCTGCGGCCGCAGCCGACATCGGTGGCGTAAACTGCTTCGGCGCGTCCTCAACTGTTTGAGTGTCAGGTGTTTCTGTAGGAGAGGCCTCAGACGGGCTTTCCGGCTGCACGGGCTTTGTCGTGGCGGTCCTGGCGGCAGCATCGCCCATTGCGCCGGTATTCCGCTCAGACTGCTCCTGCTCGGCTTGGGCGGTATCTGAAGCTGTATCGGTCCATGGCGTCGGATCGTCACCTTCCAGGGCACGTCCGAAGCGCTCGGTTACACCGCTTGCTGTTGCGGCAACGGCAGCAGCGCCCACGGCCGCAGTCGCGCCGGCGGTTGTCGCAGCCGCTCTCGTTTCTGTGTCGGCCTCCATAGCGACCTTAGGTGGCTTGCCCAACCGGCGGCGTAGCCAACAGCCAATGAACGCGCCAAGGAAATAAGCAGCCAGCAACATGAGCGCTGCCTGCCAAAGAAATGCTGATACGCCCGACATCATAAGGTTCACCTTCACAACGCCCGTCTTGATCCACATCGTCTTGAACCATGTAGATGGGCTGGCAGATCAATGAAAATCAGTTTTTCGCTCGACGACAGGAAAACCATCCAACGGCCAGACCGAGACCGAAAGCGGCGGCGATATACCAGATCAGTTTCAGAAATACATAGTCCATCGTTATCTCCCTTGCGCGCGCCTTAACCCAATAGCCTGTTAGTTCGTCACCACGTCAAATTCGATACGTCTATTACGGGCTCGGTTCGCCGCCGTGTTGTTGGAGGCCCGCGGCCGGGTTTCGCCATATCCACGGGCGATGAACCGATCGCGCGGCAGTCCCTGCGCAACGAAGTAGTTGAGTACCGCTTCAGCACGGCGCCTGGAAAGCTCAAGATTTTTCGACGCGCGCCCACTGGAGTCAGTATGCCCCCCGATTTCAAGCTGTGTGCCGGGACACTTGCGACAGGTCGCGATCAGCTTGTCCAGCGTGCTGGTGCTGTTTTCCGTGAGACGATTGCTGCCGATCTTGAACTGAATGATACCTGTGCCAGCGGTGTCATTGAGCTGTTTTTTGCATCGCGCAGCAAGCGCTTGCGTCTCAGTCGCGCGTCGCGCTGCGTTTTCGGCAGCCTTCTGACGAGCGACTTCGTCAATTTTCTGCTGGCGCGCGACCTCGGTTTTGCGCCGGGCAGCCTCTGCCGTCTTGCGGAGGGCTTCTGCGTTGAGGCGCTGGCGCTCTTCGGCGTCTGCGCGGGCTTTAGCCGCTGCAGCGGCCGCGCGTTGTTGCACGGCTCGCAATGAGGCAGCCGTTTTGGCGTCTTTTGCTTTCGTGCGCGCCGCCTCAGCCGCGGCCGCCTCACTCTTGCGTTTGGCCTCTTGCTCAGACCAGATCATGGCATCGGACTTTACTTCGATGATTGCCTGGCCCGTATAGCCCGCTGCGATCCCCCGTTCGATCCTGGATTTGACTTGGGTGGAGACCGCGGTATCCCGGACAACGCCGTCGAGTGTCAGCACGAGGCCATCGAGCCGGACGAGCCCGGAACGCATTTTGGCCAGCTGCTCAAGGCCAAGCCGCACCACTTTCACCCATTTTGTACTGCGCCCTGGTGCGATCCGCATATTGTCAACGACTTGGCGCTTGGCGAACAGCTTGGCAGCGTCTGCGAGCAGCTTGGCCTTCACATCCGAGTTAATCACTTGCCCGCTAAGTTCAATTCGGTCGTCAATGCTAACAGCCTGCCACTCGAGACGCGGCTCTGGCGGGGTTTTGACAGTAACTGCGATCGTATCCTTGCAGGCACGATTGGCAGCTGCGCGTACCTTGGCGGGCAGGTCGGCTGCGACCTTCTCATCGCGTGTCTCGCCAGTTAGCCGCAACTCGGTGCCGGACAATTCTGCACGTCCTTTGTCAAGTTGGGTAAGCCCGAGCACGCCTGCATCGGCACAGGCCAGCCAGCCAGCAGGTGCACCGTTGGCATAAGACAGTGCATCGACAATTTCGCGCTTTGGGAAAAATTTCTTTGTCGCTGCCACAATACGTCGGCGCCCACGTTCATCTGGCGCAAATCCAGAGAGACTGACCTTTTCTCCATCCGTTGCGACGGTCGTTGTAAAGGGAGTGACGGTCGGCAAAGTTGGTTCGCGAAACGAGATCTTGTGCTCGAGTTTAAAAGTATCGGGCATGCCGACACGCAAGGCTGAGCCCACCCGTTCAGACGTCACCTCTTTCTTGGTCTGACCAGAAAATGTGACGAAGTTATCCGTAATGCGCGTGTCGGCGGTCTCAAGTTTCGCCATTTGGTGCAGCGCCACAGAAATCGCGTCTAGCCAGCCCCGGGGTTCACCGCTGGCAGCAGTCATTTTGTCGACAATGGCGGCTTTGGGAAAAGCTTCTTTCGCCGTCTCGATGATTTTGTCATGCGCTTTGCCAGGTGGCACATGCCCGGCCATTTCAACCTGATTGGCTTTGTAAATAGCGTGCCATGTAAATGGGCTTGCGCGGGGCGGTTTCACTTCGTCTTTAGCAAGCAATATCCCGCTCGGAAGCCGGCGCGAGACGTCGCCTTTGATGGTGCGGTAGGCCGTGACGCTTTCAGCTTCGCCCTTGATATCGAGTTCGGTGCCGCGCAGATCAACACGGCCGCCTTGTTTCAATTGCATCAACTGGCGTAGGCCAAAGCTGATGCCGCCAATCCATATTTTCTCTCCTGGCACGCCACGAGCAGGACGCATGTTGTCGCGCACGGTATGCCGCGGAAACTGCTGCTTGGCAACTTGCAGGATCTGGCGGCGAGTTCGTTCGTTCGGCACGTAACCAGTGAGATCGAGATTGTCGTTTTGGACGGCGGCGCCCCAGACGTAGTTAGGCGCCTCTGCGACAAGGGCGGTTTTGTCTGTAATATTCCAGACACCCCATGTCTGGCGCACAATCTTCAAGGCAAGCGCGCGTTCGGTTTCCGAATAAGCGGCTCCCGTCAACCGCCCTTCAGTCCCATCAAATTGTGTCTTGGCCCAGTTAAGCTGAGCGCGCTCCAGCCCGGCTGTTGCACGTCTATCGAGGTCGTCGACGATCGACGTGTTCTCGCCTTTGACAGCCAGCCCCCAAAGTAGAGCTAGAATCGGCAGGCCCAACAGCCACCCGAACAGATTACTCTTCATTACGGACGCGGTGCCCCTCAACTCAGCGAGTTATCGATATTGCCGTCTTTATAACGGCCTGCGTGCCACAGGGAAAGTGCACAACGTATCTAGTCCGAACTATTCAGCGGGGATCAACCGTCCCGAAGAAAAATCGCACAACAAGTGACGCGGCATGGCGTTCCCAATGAATGATCGCGCTACACTAATGCGTGATGATTGCGTCGAGCATTGGGTCGCGCGTCGCTGACCCATTTCAGTGATACTCTGCTGAATGGCGGAAGGTAGGGATTGAACATGGACCTAAAAGACAAAGTGGCACTTGTAACAGGCGGCAATGGTGGCCTGGGCCAGCGGATATGTCGCGCGCTTGCAGATGCCGGCGCGTCGGTAGCTGTTGTCGGAGGAAGCAATCTTGATCTTGCCCGCGAGGTCGCAGCCGACATGCGAGCGTATGGCGTCGACAGCGAAGCATTTACGTGTGATCTGCGGCAGGCGAGCGAGATACAAAAGGTGGTGACGGACGTCGCGGCGCGGTTCGGGCGCGTCGATATACTGATCAATGACGCAGCCTTCAACAAGGCCATTCCGTTTCAGGATTTGGATGCACTCGATCTTGAAATTTGGAATGAGATCATGACGGTCAATCTCACGGCCCCTTTGCTGATGTGTAAAGCTGTGGCACCCATTATGAAGCAGCAAGGCGGCGGCCGTATCGTGAATATTACGTCTGTGGCGGGCTTTGCTCCCTCCGGTTCATCTATCGCATACGCTGTGTCGAAAGCCGGCCTCAATCATCTGACCAAATGCATGGCTGTCGCTCTGGCACCTGAAGTGCTGGTCAATGGCGTGGCGCCCGGGCTGATCGAGGGCACCAAACTCACATCACGACTGCGACCTGAGAACATTCAACGAGCAAATAGCGCAGCCCTGTTGCAGAAGCCGGCCGACAAAGACGACATTGCCAATCAGGTGGTGACGATGTGTCAGACGGATACGATGACCGGCCAGACTGTCATTATCGACTCTGGCCGGATTTTCACGTAACCGGCAACCTCGGCGGTGCTCGGGCGACTTTATGCGTCGGTCAGCACATGTATGACGCGGCTGGCGAGGTGATCCTTCACTTTGGCGGCATACGCAGCCATGTGTGGTGCGCCTGCATGGGCCTTGAGGTCTTCCTTCGTTTCCCACTTTTCGATGACGACAAATGTGTCATCGCCAACCGCAGTCTGGATTGGCCCCATATCCGGCGCATCAATCGCCGGACCGTACTCAACACAGCCTTTTTCTGCATGAACAGCTGGAATGTTGGCATGGAAGGCTTCGAGAACTTCTGCGCGCTTTCCGGGTTTTGTAGTGATAATGGCGACGACATGGATCATGGTGAGCCTCAAATTTAAGAGTGGGAAAGGCGCGAGCTGCGCTGTGGCACTGGATAGAACCGACAACCTGCCAAAAGCTGGCTTGAGCCACAATCCCGCAGAGGATTTGTACCCAATTCGTCTGGATCAGTAGTGAAGATCAGCGGTTGGGCTGGGGTATGGCGCAGCCAAACGTCAATTTTTCGAGAGGTGAAGCTGGTCTCATGCCCGTCGCGTGCTAAGTTATGCAGAGTTGCATCATACTTGACGTGTTATGGGCGCACTTCACAAGAGCCGTAATTCAGGGGGCAATGACGCGTATGAATTGTTCGTTGGGCAGAGAAACATCAATGGGAGCCGCATTCGCGGCCACCCTTTGGCTATGCGTCGCGCCAGCTTCGGCGGACAATGTCTGTGTAAGTTGTGATGGGCCGTCAGCGGTTTATTCGTGCTCATATGCGCCTGATGCGAACGGTCAGACGCCCGCACGCAGCGCGCGCTCCATGCAATTTGTTTGCATACAGGATGTTGCGCGTCAGTATCAGCATTCAAGCTGCAGCGTGAACCGCAATCAGCTTGGTCCCTGTAACGGCCAAGTGCATATGATACCGCAGAATGCGGCAGCCGGTCCGCCAACGAATGCTGCCGACAATGAGGCGGCAGTGCAGACGCCGGCTCCAGTGGTTCCGCCGAACAAACAGCGAGAGCCACCAACGGTCGTGGAAATGGCAAAGCGCACGGCAGCATCAACAAATAAGCAGATCAAGAAGTCGGCGCGAAAAGTGTCAAAAGCCGCGAAATCAACATGGCGCTGCGTAACAACGCTGTTCTCGAAGTGTTAGCCCGACTAAAGCATGCCGCATCCAACAGGATTCAGCACGCAGGGAGCACTTGCGACCCGGCGCGTCGCGCCGCCCCCGCGGAGATGTCCGAGCGAGGCGCATATAATGCGACATGCTTTAGTGGCTCCCCGACGTTTCAAGTGGGTAGCCTGAGGTCGAGTTTGCCAGCTATGAGGTAGGTGACGGCCTTCAAGGTCTTGCTGTTTCGGTAGCCGCGTGCCTTGGCTTTTGCGGCCTGGACGAGAGAATTGATGCCCTCGATGAGACCGTTACTGATGCCGCTGTCGAACCACGCGAGGATGCCATCGCGGTGT
>CAJQQK010000041.1 GCA_905480435.1 uncultured Hyphomicrobiaceae bacterium
CATCGAGGGCATCAATTCTCTCGTCCAGGCCGCAAAAGCCAAGGCACGCGGCTACCGAAACAGCAAGACCTTGAAGGCCGTCACCTACCTCATAGCTGGCAAACTCGACCTCAGGCTACCCACTTGAAACGTCGGGTAGCCCTACAAACCGCGCTGAGATGTGTAAGCGCAAAGAGGACCAAAATTGAAAACGTTCAAAATTGCTGCGATCCCCGGTGATGGCATTGGAACTGAAGTTGTAGCTGCCGGCGTTGAAATACTGCACGAAATCGCCAAGCGTGAAGAAGGATTTAAGTTCGACGTCGACGATTTCGATTGGGGTGGCGATTACTACAGAAAACATGACCGCATGATGCCCGAGGACGGGCGCGATCAAATCCGCAATCATGACGCCATCCTGTTCGGTTCGGCTGGCCATCCAGACATCCCCGATCACATCACACTCTGGGGTCTGCGATTGGCGATCTGCCAACCGTTCGATCAATACGCCAACGTGCGGCCAACCAGAGTGTTGCCGGGCATCACATCGCCACTGCGCCATGTCAATGCAGGCGAGATTGATTGGGTCATCGTGCGCGAAAACTCGGAAGGTGAGTACGCCGGCGTCGGTGGCCGCGTCCACCAGGGATCACCACTGGAAGTTGCCACAGACGTTGCGATGTTCACGCGGCAAGGCGTTGAGCGGATCATGCGCTTTGCATTTCGTCTCGCGCAAACGCGTCCGCGCAAATTTCTGACCGTAGTGACGAAGTCCAATGCCCAACGCCATGCAATGGTAATGTGGGACGAGATTGCCGCAGAGATCGCGAGCGAATTCCCGGATGTGACGTGGGACAAGATGCTGGTCGATGCGATGACGATGCGAATGGTCGCCAAGCCGCAATCGATCGACACGGTTGTTGCAACCAACCTGCATGCCGACGTGCTGTCTGATCTGGCTGCCGCGCTTTCAGGCTCGATTGGTATTGCACCAACGGCGAACCTCAATCCTGAGCGCACGTTCCCCTCGATGTTCGAGCCCATCCATGGCTCGGCGTTCGATATCATGGGGCAAGGCATTGCCAACCCGGTTGGCACGTTCTGGTCGTCGGTGATGTTGCTTGAGCACCTGGGCGAGCAGCAGGCCGCAACGCGTCTGATGGTAGCGATTGAAAATGTAACGGCAGATGCTCGCTTTCATACGCCCGACCTCGGCGGCACCGCCACCACGAGAGAGGTCACCGACGCTGTGATCAATGCCATCCGTGGGGCAAATGTCTGACGCGCGCAAAGCCGCCAAACAACGCGAGCCCTTAAACGATTTCGAGAAGTCGATCCAGTGACCGTTCGAGATAAACTGGCGTGACGTCGTCGATAGCAGATAGCCCAATTCGGTTGTGCCAATAAACAGGCATACCCAGGGCCGATGCACCAGGGACATCAGCGGCGGATCCTGCAACAAACAGGGTCCGTCCAGGCTGCGTGCCGAGTGCTTCCAGTGTCTTCGCGTAGGGCTCAGGCCGGGGCTTGTAGCAGCCGGCCTGCTCGGCTGTCATGACCACGTCAAATCCGGAAAAGACATTGTTTGCTGCAGCTTGACCGAGATGGATTGAGCAATTTGTGACAACAGCGAGCTTCGCGCGCTTGGCGAGTTCGGCAAGGATCGAGGACGCCTCAGGCCAGGCAGCCAATTCGCCCCAGCGCCCTGATAGCCTCGCGGCACAGTCCGGCGCCATGCCGGCAACGCTGGCTGCTTCGGCGACGATTGCCTCGTAGTCGCGGTAAACACCGGCGCCGTATGTGAGCCGCAAATATTCTTTACGCCAACGCAACCCATCTTCGGCGGAACCAGCGACATCGTTCCATAACGTCCAGGAATCGATCAGCGCCGTCAGCAAATCGAACACCACAGCATCGAAGGCACCAGTGCCAACCTCGTGATCTTTATTCATCGTTTTCCTAGGTCATCAAATCGGGTTGAGTTCGCCCCGTTCGCACTTTGATTTCGGCGAACTGATCCGCCGCCGCGATGAGCGCAGACAAGGCCGCTTGAGGGTCGAGATCGTGCTGGGTGGGATCAGCCTCGAAGCGCTCGATATAGACGCGCAACGTTGCACCGACTGTACCGGTTCCGGACAGACGCAACACAACACGGCTGCCGCCATCAAACTCAATGCGGACGCCTTGGCTCTCGGTATTCGATCCGTCCACTGGATCGAGATAGCCAAAATCATCAGCTGAATTGATCGACATGCCTTCTATCGCTGTGCCAATCAGCGTCCGTAGTTTGTCGCGCAGGTCCGACATCAACTTTGCCGCATCAGCGGCATCAATCGCTTCGTAGTCATGCCGTGAGTAATAGTTGCGGCCGAATTGCGCCCAATGCGACGCCAGTATCTGCTTGACTGACTGTCGCCTGGAAGCCAGCACATTCAACCACAGCAGCACTGCCCAGACGCCATCTTTTTCGCGAATGTGATTGGAACTGGTGCCAGCGCTTTCTTCACCACAGATTGTCGCCATGTCTGCGTCAAGCAAGTTACCGAAGAACTTCCAGCCGGTCGGCGTTTCGTAGCTGCCTATACCAAGATGCTCGGCCACCCGGTCTGCTGCGCGGCTTGTTGGCATCGACCGGGCAATCCCTTTGAGGCCGGCTTTGTAACCCGGTGCAAGGTGAGCATTCGCAGCAAGCACGGCCAGACTGTCTGATGGTGTCACGTAGGTGTCACGGCCAAGGATCATGTTGCGATCGCCATCGCCGTCAGACGCTGCCGCAAAGTCTGGCGCGTCGCCAGAAAACATCAAGTCGTAGAGAGGCTTCGCCCAGACCGGATTGGGATCAGGATGGCCGCCGCCGAAATCTGCAAGTGGCACCGCGTTGATAACAGTTCCAGCCGGAGCGCCGAGCGCATCTTCGAATATGGCTTTGGCATAAGGGCCCGTAACCGCATGCATGGCATCGAAGCGCATCGTAAAGCCGGACGCGAACAGTTCCCGGATTGCAGCGAAATCGAACAGGCTCTCCATCAATGACTGGTAGTCGGCGACCGGGTCGATGACCTCAACGGCCATGTCTCCGAGGGCCGTTTGACCGACCTGCTCCAGGTCAATGTTCTCCGCATCGAGAATTCGATACGATGAGATTTCCGCAGAGCGCCTAAAAACCTCATCCGTTATCGCTTCCGGCGCCGGCCCGCCGTTCGATACGTTGTATTTGAGACCAAAGTCTTCATCAGGGCCACCGGGATTATGACTTGCCGATAGCACAAGCCCGCCATCGGCCTGACGTTTGCGAATGATACAAGAGACAGCCGGCGTCGACAGGAGTGCGCCTTGCCCGACGATGGCGCGGGTTGCCCCATTGGCGGCCGCCATCTTGAGAATAATTTGTGTAGCCTCTGCATTAAAGAAACGGCCATCACCGCCGACGACCAGTGTTTTGCCTGCGACACCGCCAATCGTATCGAAGATCGATTGAACAAAATTTTCAAGATAACCCGGTTGCATGAACACAGATGTCTTCTTGCGCAGACCGGATGTGCCCGGCTTCTGCCCTTCAAAAGGGCGCGCATCTATCACTCTAATCGGCATAAAAATCCCATGTGCTTGGTGTCCAGACCATAGAAACGCCGATATAATCAGCACAAACCTCTTAATCAACCAATGATGACAGACGAGTGTAACTCAGCTGGATCATTGGCCTCGGTCATTCGGCTGGGACGGGCCCTGCCGAAACGACAGGCGCACTCAAGGTCAAACGCAACAATGGTGGGACGAGTAGCAGCGTCAGGATCGCCGACAGCGAGAGCCCCCCGACAACAACTGAACCCAATCCGCGATACAGCTCCGAGCCGGCGCCAGCGAATGTCACCAGCGGTAGCATCCCGAAGACACTGGTGAGCGTGCTCATAAAGATCGGCCGGATACGATTGCGCGTCGCTTCGAGGATAGCGTCGTTAACGCTCATATTTTCTTCGCGCAGGTGATAGAGCGATTGGTGCACCAACAGGATCGCGTTGTTCACGACGATGCCAATCAAAATGACGAACCCGAGCAACGTCAACATATCGAGCTGCTGCGGCTGAAACAGATTGAGAACTGTGAGACCGGCAACACCACCCGCTCCTGCAACCGGCACCGAAATCAGAATCACCAACGGCAGTAGAAAACTCTCAAACAGCACCGCCATCACCAGGAATACAATCACGATTGCGAGCAAAAGATTTATCTTGAGCGCGTTCCACGTCTTGGTGAGCTGATCGGCAGCACCCGTCAGTGACAATCGAACACCAGGCGGCAGACCTTGTTTGGTGACCGGCCCAACGACCTTGTCACGCATGATCGCAAGTGCCGTTTCGAGTGGTAGATTGGCGGATGGGCGCACTTCCAGTGTAATCGTCCGCAGGCGCTCGCGATGTCGGATTTCGACCGGCCCGGCAGTCATCTTGATGTCAGCCAATGCCGAGATTGGAACGATACGGCCATTTGGCGTCACAACCGGATAAGCGCCAATTTCCTGTGTTAGCCGATCACTGTTGAATGCCGACAGACCTTTGAGCATCAGGTCGATGCGGTCCGTACCGATCGTGACTTCCTTGACGCGCACACCGTCGTTGTAGGCATCAAGCGATAGCGCCAAAGTGCGCGCATCAACGCCTGCATCTGCAAGCCGCACGCGATCCGGGATCGCACGCAATTCCGGTGCACCAAGCTCAAGCCCTGGCCTCGGGCGAAACTGATTGCCTTTGCTGCGTGGCAGATGTCGCGCAATGTTACCGGTCAGGCTTAGAGCCACTTCGAGGATGTCCTCGATCTTGTCTCCGGACACGTTCAATTCGATCGCGCGGCCACCGCCGATGCCACGGCCAAACAAGGAGCGCTGATTCATAAATCCAAAGGTGCCAGGCTCCGCGAAGATCGGTTTCGACAGGACCGGAATGAGCTCGGCAACGCGTGTTGGATCTTTGGATGATCCGCCAACGAACGTCGTGCCCCGCACCGCAACAAAGAAGAAGCTCTCCATCGCTGGCGGCTTCGAGCGGTCACCGTTTTCTTCCTTTTGCCAAAGCGGTCGCGCAATACCCTCAAGCCGCTCTGCAATTTTGGTCGTCGTTGGCAGGTTGTATCCAGGCGGCGGCAATATGATGCCAAAGACAAGATTACGGTTGCCTTCTGGGAGATATTCCAGTTTTGGCAGGAAGGCCGCAGATCCGTATATAGCACCAGCCGTAATCGCACTCACCGCAATGAGGCCAACGAAACGATTGGCAACGGTCGCGCGGGCATAGCCACGAACAAGCGCCGAAAAACCACGTCCGATATGATCGACACCGGGCAGCGACAGAACGGTGAGATGTGCTTGCCGGCCAACGAGCAGGCGGCTCGACAAAGCTGGAATAACCGTCATCGCGACAACCAGTGACACCAGAACGGAAACCGAGATCGCAACAGCTATATCCCGGAACAATTGCCCGGCTTCGAGTTGCATCACCAGGATCGGAATGAACACCACAACCGTTGTCAGTGCGGATACCAAAATGGCACCCCAGACCTGCGCCGCGCCTTTGTAGGCAGCTTCCTTCGGTGCAACCCCGGCCTGACGCAACCGATAGATGTTCTCAAGCACGACGATCGCCGCATCAACCACCATGCCAACCGCGAATGCGATACCGGCCAGCGAAATGACGTTGAGCGTGCGCCCCAACACTGACATCGCAACGAATGACGCAACGATCGATACCGGTATGGCCAGCGAGATCACCAGCGTCGCACGCCAGGAGCGCAGGAACAGCAATAAAATGACAGCAGCCAGGATGCCGCCGATCCAGATATTTTGAATGACGAGATCGATCGCGCCGTCGATGTAAACCGTCTCATCGTAGACTTGGATAAGTGTAAGGTTTTCGTCTTTCAGCGGCCCGGCCCGTAGTTCAGCAAGTGTCCGCTTGATGCCGTCCATCGTGGAGATGACATTGGCACCCGTGTCGCGGACGGTATTGATCGCAATCGCCGGTTCACCCATGTGCCGGATCCGGGCTGAGGGCTCCTTATAGCCAAACACCACCTTGGCCACATCGCGCAGAAAAACGCGACCTCTGCCACTATTGGCACCATTGTTCGAAAGCTCAGAGTTGCGAGCCAATGACTGGTCTGGATCATCGTTGGAGAACACCCCAGATGGCGCCACACGACTGCGCAGCACAATGTTGCGCACCGCCTCAACCGTATCGAGCTCACCTTCAACGCGCACGACATAGCGCCGCTTGCCTTCATCGACATTACCAGCGGACACAGACACGCTCTCGCGGCGCAGCTTGTTCAGCACTTCCGGAACCGTCAGTCGATATTTCGCCAACTGTTCGGGATCAACAAGGATTTGCAGTTCGCGATCGACGCCACCAAAAATGTTGGAGGTTGCAACCCCGTTCACGCGCTCGAGACGTTCCTTGACGATGTCTTTCGCAAAAGTCCCATAGTGCGACATCGGCTTCGTATTGCCCTTGCCGCGCTTCAGAATAATCCAGGCAATTGGATTATCATTCGCCCCAGACGTCTTGAAAGATGGCTCTGAGGCCTCGTCTGGATACCCCGTGACACGGTCCAGCCGGTTCGACACCAGCAACAACGCGCGATCCATGTTCGTGCCGATCGCGAATTCCAACGTAATCCGTGCGCGCCCTGTCTCGGAACGCGAAATCATCGTCTCCAGGCCATCAACGCCCTTCAACTCTTCCTCTTGCCGGTTGACAATCTCCCGCTCAACTTCCGCAGGCGCAGCGCCGCCCCAATTGGTCTGCACCTGAATAACCGGCTTACGCACATCAGGGATCAACTGGATTGGAATACGCGACAGCGCCAGCAGGCCAAACAGTACCGTCATCAGAACCGCTGCGATAACAGCAATCGGACGATCAATAGCAATCCGGATCAGATCCATATCGGGTGCTCCGCTAACCTTGCCGTGGTGGCGACGGAGCGACACGTTTCGGGCGCACCTTCTGCCCGGGCCGGAGCCGCTCATTGCCGCGCACGACAACGACATCAGATTGCTTCAAACCCGAAACGACTTCCATACGATCACCAACGGCCTGTCCAAGTACGACAGGCGTCGAAACGGCTTTGTTGTCCTTGACCGCAAACACCTTCCAGCCGCCACGCCCACGGAGCAGCGCGTCTTTCGGCACCGTCATGACGGTCCGCTCCGCACTGACCGGCACTTTAAGCGTAACGGTTGCGCCTACGGCAATCTGAGACGGCTTCATATCGGTCAACTCAACCTTGAAACGCACTTGGCGCGTCCGCGTAGATCCGTTCTGAACCGGAATGGCCGTGCGCACGACGACTTGGCGCACAACGCCGCTCTCAAACACCGCATCCAGTTTCGCGCCAGGTCGCAATGTGTTGGCAATCACACCGGGGACATCCGCCGAAACTTCCAAATCGTTGATGTCGAGCAATGTCGCGATCGTACCACCGGCCTGCATGTATTGGCCGGGCTGCGCCTGCCGCGCGATAACGATGCCATCGAACGGCGCAACGATCACCATGTGTTTAAGCTCATAGTCGGCGCGATCAAGACCAACTTTCGCCATCTGCAGCTGGGCGTCAGCCTGACCAAGCTCACTGTGCAACTGGGCGACGGTTTGCTTTGCATCATCGAAGCGGCTCCGCGAAAATGCGGTTGAAGATTTCAAATCGGACTGACGCCGAAACGCCAGCTCGGCCAGTTTCAGTTTGGCACGTGCAACGCTCAATCCAGCTTCAGCAGCGGCGATCGCTGCCTGGTTTGCTCGTTTCTCAATGTCCTTCTGGCTTGCATCCAACGTCACCAACATGTGCTCGCGAGCAACCCGATCGCCAACCTTGAAATTGACTTGCCCGACGATGCCAGCGATCCGCGTTGCGATATCGGACCGGCGCGTTGCAACCAGACGCCCGATCACAGCCTGCGTGTCACGGATCAGGCGTTGATCAACGATGTCAACAAATACGGCCGCCGCACGCTTCTGCGCAGACGCGCCCTGCGCCATCATCAGCATGGATACGGCGACACAGGCAACGAAGGCTGCCCGGACAGCCAGCACGCCCCCAGCCGGGCCTCTTTCAGCCATGATTGGCAAGCAATCGGTTTTAAATTTCTGCATAACTCATTCTATCAGATCCAGGCCTATCAGATACAGGCTCGCTGGCGGCAAGATGTTTCGAAATTTGTTTACCAGAACATCCGGCATAGATGGGAAGGTTTTCAGATAAAACTACCTCTACTCATTCGCTTGGTTACTTGCAGGAATGCTCGACTATTGGAGCGACAACATGTTCCATTCGAAGAATTACAAGCTATATGCGGGCACTGCCGTCAACGAACTATCCCCGCAATACGGATTGGCAAGGCGCAATTGTGTTCTATATTGCATGCGAAGTCTGTACGCAGCGCAACAACCGCATCGACCGTCTGGTAAATCGTCGCTTTGCGGCACAATGCCACGAAGGCAGAAGCACACGAAAGCCAGATAAAACTAATGACGACCACGCTTGAACCAACCCACCTCTCAACTGACGTCCTCATTATCGGCGCTGGTGGTGCCGGAATGTATGCCGCCATCGAAGCAGCCAAAGCCGGCTCAAACGTGCTGCTGGCAGACCGCTCTTTGATCGGACGAAGCGGTGCCACCGTCATGGCCATGATGACGGTCGCGGTCGCGCTTGGTTCGCAAGGCCCGGACGCTCCAGCGCATCATTTAGCGGACACGCTTGCGTCAGGTCGCGGTCTGTGTGACGAGCGCCTCGCTCGCATGTTATGCGAGGATGGTCCGGAGTGCATTCTCGAGTTGGACGAATGGGGGGCCGGCTGGGCTCGCGAGAACGGCGCCATCAAATCAGCACACGCACCAGGCCACGATCGCCCACGCTGCGTCTACGTCGACTTCCTCAACACCGGCCCGGCTGTATCCAAGACACTACGCAAAGTGCTGCATCGGCATGACTCAGTCCGCCGTGTGGGTGATATGCTGATCGTCGATCTCATCAAGTCTAAGGGCGTCGTGACAGGCGCCGTTGCCATCGAGATCAGCACGGGGCGGCCAGTAACGATCGCAGCCAAAGCAACCATCATCGCGACCGGCGGACTGACGCGGCTTTATCGGCGCAGCAGTGCGTCATTCAACATGAGCGGTGACGGCTATGCGCTGGCGATGCGCGCCGGCGCCCGTCTGATTGATATGGAGTTTGTGCAGTTCTTTCCGATTGGACACCTTGCGCCACGCTTGATTGGACTCGATCCAATTATGTGGGACCCGTTCCGCTACAAACTCGGCGGCCGGCTACTCAACGGCAACATGGAAGAGTTCACGGAACGCTACGGCTCCAGCGAGGACGGACGCTATGTCATCACGCGCGATGCTGCGACATACGCCATCACCAAAGAAGTCGCAGCTGGGCGTGGCACGCCGAGTGGTGGGGCGTATCTCAGCTTCATGCATCTCAGCGCAGAAACACTGAATGAAGCGTTCGGCCCGGTCATCAAGAAACTCATGGCAAATGGTATCGACCTGACCAAGATGCCGATCGAAGTGTCGCCCATCGCACACTATCACATGGGCGGCGTCGCGGTTGATGAACAGATGGGCACTGGCATCCCAGGTCTCTACGCAGCTGGCGAAGCGGTTGGCGGCGCCAACGGTGCAAACCGGCTGTCCGGCAATGCGATCACTGAAGTGCTCGCATTCGGCCGGCGTGCAGGTCGGTCGGCGGCAGCGTCAATTCAGAACACAGTCGACCAGCCTGAATTTGATCCGGGAGATGCACAGGCAGCGCTCGAACGGGTGCAGCACGCTGATCCCGACACGCGTGGCCGGTCTATCAACACCGCCGCAATGATTGCCGAATTGCAAGCAACGATGTCGGACTACGTCGGCCCCTTTAAGACCGAAGCCGGGCTAAAAACAGCACTAGAGAGCATCGCTGATCTTGAAGATCGACTTGGTGACGTCCCGCCAGGTCAACCGGGTGCGTTCGAACCGTCGCGCATCGACTGGTTCGATCTGCGCACCATGTTGCCTGTCGCGCGCGTTGTCACTCAGGCAGCACTCGCCCGCACAGAAAGCCGCGGCGCCCACCAGCGCGAAGACCATCCCGGCATGCTCGATGAATGGCGCTGCAATCAGTTCGTTGAATGGGAGGCCGACAGCCCGACCATCGTGCGTGGGCCGACAATCACAACGCAGGAGACAGCGGCATGAGCGAGCTGGCAACACTCAACATCGAACGCGGCGGCAACGGCGCGACAGCTCAAACTGAGACCTACGAGGTGCCGTTCGAAGCTGGCCAATCTGTGCTCGACGGTCTGCGTTGGATCAGAGTGCACAAAGACCCGACGCTCGCCTTCCGGTTTTCCTGCATCAGCGCCAATGCCTGCAAGGAGTGCATGATGCGCATCGACGACAAGGTTGTCTATGCCTGCCTGGCACGTCTTGAACCGCGCGATATGCATATTGCGCCGCTCAGCAACAAGCCGCTGATCCGTGATCTCGTCACTGAGATTGGACCGCCGGCTGAGCGTCTATAGTCAGCTTACATCGCCAGTGTCGCAGCTCAATGAGATCTGAGCGCGTTAACGCCCAGCTCTTGGCGAAGATCGTGCGTGCGCTCGGCTTTGGCGTCTTCCAATGAGATGCCGCAACCATCCGCGATTTTTACGACCGCGTTGAACGAAGCAACGGTTGCGCAAACGTCAACGAAGGCTGCTGGTCCGACAGCCGTCAATACAGCTTGACGCGCGGCAGCCAGTTCCGCCTCGTCACCAGCCAACGCGGCATCAGCAAACCGCAACAACTCAGCGCTATGCGGAACATGGCTGTCACCAGCCTCGCGCGCCATCACAGCCGCCAGCTGGTATGCGTCACCCGATGCAGAACCGCTCTCACGGAGCAGTGCCAGATGGCTTGTGGTTCAATAAAAGCACGCATTGATCGATGACGCGCGCGCTGCAATCAACTCAATCTGAGCATGGCTGATGGCGCGGTATTCATTGTCAAAGTCGCGGATCTCTTCGTCTCGCAGATAGAGCTCCACATCCAGATCGAAGAAGTTGAACACTTCCTGAGGGACCAGACTAACGCCGCGATGAATATTCTTGTCGCCGTGCACAACAAATGGATCCAGATCGCCTGCCGCTATCTCTCCTGGCACCAATGTCGCAACCCAGGCCATATCTCGAATGGCGCCTGCCGGGCGCATGCGCGATGGCTCGCCAGCAACAGGCTCCGGCAACGCGCACAGTGGTCGACCGAGCGTCTCGTCCATCGTGTCCAGGCCCGTGACGATCGCGGTGATGGCGACAATCTCGACATAACACTCTTCACCAAGCGGACCGTCCACGATGCGACGAACCCATTCTTCAGTGATACGTCCGGCATCGGTGCGCAGCCGATGGATGGCTTCAACCGCTTCTGCCGGCAAGACGCCAGCCAAAACATGTTCGCCGGCAACCGTGTAAGGCGACAGCGCGGCTTTGCGTTGCTGGCACAGCGTGCACGCCATAGCGTTGCGCACTTCGGCTGCAATCGCGATGCGTTCCGCACCCGACCACCAGGTGCCCGGCTGCGCCAATCGTTGCCACGCTTCTTCAACGGCATTCGCCAAACCGGGCCGAATGGGGAACGACTGCCCCGCAACGGTAATTTGCATAAATTCTCGCTCCGTTATCGGCTCGCAATTGCACTATCCGGCTGAGAACAAGCTCATGACAGACGCATCGCCGAACACACTCAGTTTAGTGCATGCCCCCCGGCTTGCAAGCCAACAAGCCCAAGGTTCGGGTTCATTGCTGGCAATACGGACAACATGATCGATCAGGTAAGCGCTTTGCTAAAAGTAGCGAGCCATATATCACTTGCTCAGCAATTGGATGAATGAGGGCCGGCGGAATGATCGAAGGCGGGCAGGGACGTGTGTTCACGGGCATGCATGGCAATGAACTGGTCGCAGACTGCTGGGGAACCCCGGATGATGCACCGGTCGTATTTCTGCACGGCGGTGGCCAGACCCGGCATGCCTGGGGCGGCACGGCTGCTCGAATTGCGGCGGCCGGTTGGTATGCAATCAGCGTCGATCTGCGCGGCCATGGTGAAAGCGCCTGGACCGAACAATACAACCGCACTGATTTCGGCGGCGATATCATCAAGATCGCAGAACAGATCGGCACCAAACCAATGCTAGTTGGCGCCTCGCTTGGTGGCATTTCAGCGCTGTTTGCAGAAGATATGCATGATGGACAGCTTTGCTCAGCACTGGTTCTCGTTGATATCGCGCCGCGCACAAATCCAGCCGGCGTCGATCGCATCGTAAATTTCATGCGCAGTGGCGCTTCCGGCTTCGCAACCCTTGATGACGCAGCTGATGCAGTTGCTGGTTATTTGCGCGAACGCAGTCGCCCCAAAGACACCAACAGCCTGCGCAAAAACCTGCGCCTTCACGACGACGGTCGCTGGTATTGGCATTGGGACCCGCGTTTTCTGGAACGCACCGCTGAAGGCCGAGAACGCGATGCGGTGGCACTGGAAACAGCAGCCGGACGCCTGAAAGTACCGGCACTCCTGGTCCGCGGCGGCAAGAGCGATGTGCTCACTGAAGAAGGCATCGAAGCCTTCAAGGCGCTCGTTCCGCATGCCCATTTTGCCGACATCGCAGGCGCCGGGCACATGGTGGCAGGTGACAAGAACGACGCGTTCACCGACGCGATCCTATCGTTTGCGGCAACGCTGTAATTAGTGAGCAAAGACATAAAAAAAGGCCTGTCCAGCGGTACCAGACAGGCCTTCATTCACAACGTCAGTTGCCACTAGTTCGTGGCTTTCGCGCCTTTGTCGAGCAACGCTTTGATCCGCGATTTACTCGTGCCGGCGACGATGCGTCCGACTTCTTTGCCGCCTTTGATCAGAACCAGCGTCGAACGGCGCGGAATTCTCCGGCTGGTCGTCACTGACTTTCTTTTGTACGTGTCCCAATCGACCCGTATGAAGGTGATGCCGTTGTTGTATCTGGGTGAGCTCGCACGGAGCTGACTAAGCACACGCCCTTGGCGCGCGCAGGTTGGTCACCACGTAGACTTATAATGGAGAAGGACCGCCTGGCCCTTCGCAACGGCAGCCTTGATCGCGCCGGGCTTATAAGAGCTCGTCCCTGATCCGGCATGCGCCGACATCGGAACCAACACTGCAAGCCACGCCAGCGCCAAAAGGCCTGACATAATATTTCTCAAATCGTTCTCCTCTTCCAGTTAACCGAACGTCATAGTGAAACGGATAGGTCCTGCAGCCAGATCGGCAATAGGCTCGTCACCCAGCCCTCAATCACATGATGCAGCCCGAACAAAATAGCGAGTCCGACTGCGATGAGGGCGATTGCCATAATCGACTTGGAATTTGCGGCAATTTTCCGGAAGCTTGCCTGCCGCCGCGCAATTGCCTCGCGCGTGCCATAAGCGAGCAACAGTATGATGCTCGACGTGCCCGCTGCGAATGCGGTCATGATCGCGGCCGCCCAGGCAAGCGATTCGCCTTGTGATGCGAGCGAGATCGCGCCACCAAGTGTCGGCCCGATGCAGGGCGACCAGGCCGCACCAAGCAGCATGCCGCCAAGAAAATGCCCACCCAGGCCGTGTTGCTGCACGACGCCACGTTGCTGTTCCGCCTGTCCTGAAATGCCCGCAGTTGCAGCAGCAAATCGCACATTGAACGACGGCAACAGCAGAACCAACCCGAACGCAATCATCGCAACAGCACCGATTTGCGCCATCAGATCAGCATCGAGCCCGATCGCCGGCCCAGCAGCCGCAATGCCAACGCCGAGCACCACGAAGGTAAAGCTGAGCCCCGCGCTGAGCGCGACCGGCCCCAATGGCTCTTCACGCATCGCCGAGCCAAGGATGATTGGCAACACCGGTAAGACGCACGGATTAATCAGCGTCAGCAATCCGGCGCCGAATGCAAGTAAGAGATCCAAGTTGGTTCAGGCCTTTGTGAGCTCAAAATTGATTTCGTGCACAAAATGCGTCAATCAGCAGTCCACGTCCAACCACAACCCTATCGCAATCGATCAACATCTCTTGACCACCCTGCGTCACTTTATGTCGACTGACACCCGCTCAGGTAGCTCAGCCCAGCGCGGAGCCTGCATCTTCGGGGCTGGTGGCACTAGCAGACGTAGTCTAAGAGAGGGTCTGGGAATCCTGTGCCCCCTTAACGAACACTGTTCCAGCTCCACATTTGCAGACGCAACCACACTCCAGGTTATCTATGAGCCAGCAAAACTCTGACGCCAATACCTCTGATGACGCCGAACACGACGGTCCGGCCCATTTTATTCGCGAGGTCATCCGGCA
>CAJQQK010000042.1 GCA_905480435.1 uncultured Hyphomicrobiaceae bacterium
CGAATGATCCCGGCAGACCGCAAGCTTGACGAGACCATGAAACGCTGACATCAACCAAGCTATCCAGCGGCACTCAAACCGCCACCCTCCAACTGGTCGCGATGCACCGGAATACCCGGTCGCGATCACCGGAATGCGCAAGCCAACATGACAAAGAAAAATTCCGACATCAGATCACGTTTTGCGCAGCGCCTACGGGCTATCCGGATACCGCGTGGTTTCAAGACAGCGCGCAGCTTTGCGGAAGCGCTGGAGATCGATGAAAACCGTTACACGCGCTATGAACGCGCCGAGGTTGAACCAGATCTTCAGTTGCTGATGCGCATTTGCAACCTTCTCTCGGCCACACCAAACGACTTGTTGTGCGATACAATCGGGGCGCCGCCGGTTGAGCTTGATATGCCGTATGGCTTCGCTGAACAGGCAGCTGGAACATACATCGCTTCCGGTGCCGTGGCTCAGCAGCGGCAGATGCCAGCTGCTGTGCCCCACGGGGCGGTTGCGCTGGCTGAAGCGCGCAAGGCGATCGCCTGGGACTTAGCAACGGTCATCGCTGCAATCGAAGCCGGCGCAACGGGACTGGACCTGGAAACCTTGCCAGTAATGGAAAAACTGCGCCGCGTGCCACCGATCCACGCACGCATTACCTCTGACGTGTTCCGGTTTCTGCAGGAACTTCCCGACAGATTGCAAGGCAAGAGCATCTCGACGGAGCAGGAACAACAGATCGACCGGCTGACCCGCGAAATCATCACAGCAAGCAAACCACCGTCGAACGACAACGATTAGATTAGAGTAGTGCTGACTTAGGCTGAGGTGGAGAACCGCGCCTGAGGTCTAATGGCGCTCTCTCGCGACACCTCCTCGCTGCGCTCGGCCCTGCGAGAGGGGCTGGCGAGGGCGCAGAACACTGCGCCCGGAGATTGAGTAGCGATACGTCAAATATCGAACTTGATGTGCTCAATTGGAGTTGTTTTTTTTGAAGACCATAACCAGCGGTAGGGGGCTTGCGTTGAGCGATCCCTCAACTATCGAACTTGCCGCCACAAGCAATGGTTTTTCGATTTTGTATAGATTTCGCACACCCCTCTTTTAGCCAATCTTGGAAAAAGACACCAATAGGAACGGCTAAACAGTCTGCAATCTTAGCTAGCTCCACAACTCTGGCCCGCGCGGAACCTTGCTCAAAGCGCGCAAGGCGGCCCTCTGAGATCTTGGATATTTGCGACAGATACTGAACTGACAACCCACGCTCGACACGGCGGCTTTGCATTGCCTGCCCCACCTGAACATCAACGTCACCATGCTTCACGCGCATGAATTGAGTACTCCAAGTTGAGTTGACTGGCGCAAATCGCTGATTTTCAATCAGATTAAAACGCCCACGGATATTATACAATATTCCTCTAAAAATGTGGCAGACTTTCGTCTCTTATTCATAGATAAGGACGAAATTAAATATGTCAGTCACTCTCAGAAACGAACAATCACAGCCCGCCAACAATGAACTGTTTCTTCGGCGGCTCCGCGTGGATCACGAGCCGGTCAGCCTACTTGGGCGTTACTTCTTGCAGGTCGCCGCTGCTGCCGACGCGCACAACATCTCGCTGAGCGTCGAAACGGTCGAAGATCTGGTAGACATAAATGGACGGAACCAGGATGAATGGCGTCGTGTGCTGCCGCTATTTGACCCGCGGCTCAACGACCTGGATGAGAACAATACATTTGTGCTGGTTGCGCGCAATCAAGACGGCCTGCCGGTCGCCACCGGGGCCTGCCGATTGTTCGAATGGCAAGACACAAATTACACTGAAGAGCTCGAGAGCCTAAGAATATTTAGCGAGGAAGCACGAGCAGGGGAACAGGAATACGCTCGTTGTTCCGTCTCAGCCAAGCGATCAAACCGTGTAACGGGACGTGTCGTTTTTGCTGGCGCTGCGTGGTGTCACCCGAGCGTGCGTGGTCAATCGCTTTCTTCCCTCATTCCACGCACCAGCAAAGCGCTGGCTCTCGCCAAATGGGATTTCGACCATATGATCGGCCTCATGCTTGAAGATGTCTTGGCCCGCGGATTTGCAAAACGGTTCGGTTACGAAGAACCTGAGCGGGGTGCAGTACTCGTTGACAAGGCTGGAATAGAGAAACACTTCGCGGTTCTCAGCATGTCTCGCGGGGCGGTGGTCAACCACGTCGACGAATACCTAACCGGCCATGGCTCGAAGGTTGACCGAGTTGTCGGGCAGCGATTGCCCTAAGAGCCACTGCTGGCCGAACTCATCCGAGAACGGTAGAATGACCCTGCGGTAACGGCGACGTAACCGCAGGTCTCCAGCTGCCCACTTCGAGATGGTGTCAACTTCGAAGCAAGTTGGCTTATTGCTGCTCGCAACAGATGCGTAGTCCGCTGCGCACTCGTTGCCGTAAGCAGAATCCGGGCGATCGCGTATGTCCCGGCCAATCGCCTGGTAGAGATAGTTCTCAATGGGCTTGGGGAACGAGCCACCAATTGAAGCCAGAATGATCTCGCCTTCGCCTTTGTTGACGCGATAGAGCATATGCCGCCCCATCAGGTGTTCAGGGAGAGACGATATATGGTGCGATGACAAATGGCCGTTGAGGCGTTGGTGAAAGTCGATCCCCTCTTGCAGCAACGAATGCTGATTGGCCGAGCGAAAAGGTACTTCACGACTGAGATAACTAGAGGTGTGCAGCCTCGTAACCTCGTCTTCCAACATTGCACCAATTATTCGAACAGCATTGTCGCAACTACCCAGGATCTCATAGCGCCAGCAATTGTTCGTATCGTCGAAAGCCTTCAACGCAAGTGAGCGAAATTGATGGTCAACGAGGTGATAGTAGAGGGAGACAATGGAGCGATCGTCGACAACAGAGGGCCGAAAGACAATCAAGGCCCGGTCGCTATGGCTAACCACACGGACGTAACCTGAGTTTTTGGTGAGATATTCGGACAGTTCTGGCGCAGAGGCGGTTGCCCCCAAATGGTGGCGTAGCTCCATCGAGTTCGTTGGCCACGACTTTCCGTTCTCATCAAATATCAGATCGTCATGCATTTAAGAGGCGCTCGGTGAGAGGGCGGGAATCCTGTAGTTTCATCGATGAAAATTGCCTGTGTTGAGCTTGGCAATGATTGACTTATGACGATAGCAGATAATTTTCTCAATTTCGAAAATTCTAGCGAATTGACGCAGCCTATTTTCGCCACGGAGCCATTCTTCCTGGCCCAGGAAGACACTCACGTTTTGCCGCAATCATCGGTAGAATCTGCCCCAAGCCGTTGATGAAAGCAGGCTCTTCGCTGTTTCAAGTGGGTAGTTTGAGGTCGAGTTTGCCGGCGATGAGGTATGTGACGGCCTTGAGCGTCTTTCGATTGCGATAGCCGCGTGCCTTTGCTTTGGCGGCTTGCACGAGGGAGTTGATGCCTTCGAT
>CAJQQK010000043.1 GCA_905480435.1 uncultured Hyphomicrobiaceae bacterium
TCACATGCAATTTGCACGGCACGATAGGTCCACTCCTTCAAAAACGCCTGTGTCGCGCCATCTGAATCGCGCACCAGCTGCTCGACATCGACTGCCTTCGCGTTATGAGATTGAAGTTGATGGGCGAGGAACAGTCGGCGCTGGGCCGGTGCTGGCGCCCCCATATAGATGCATTGCGAAATGCGGCCCGGTCTATCTTTGATCGCAGCTTCTAGTCGGTCGATCGCATTTGTCGTCAGCACCACTGAAATGTTCTCTCGTGAGCGCAGTCCATCCATTTGGTCGAGCAGGTCGCCCAGCGCCGTCGAATAGAGATTGATGTCACGCGTTGCAAAGATCAGATCGACGTCTTCGAGAAACAGCACAGCTGGTTGCAACAACCGCGCAAACGAGAAGATCGCGCCGACATTGAGCAGTGATGATCCCGTCACGAACAAGCACGTCACGCCTTCAAGCTTGTGACACAGAAAACGACAGGCAAACGTTTTACCCGTGCCGGGTGGCCCATGCAGTAAAATCCCACGACGTGCCGGAATACCGTTTTCTTCAAGGATGTCACGCCGCGTATAAAGATCGATAATATTGCGCTGCAGAACCGTCAAATGTTCATCTGTTAGAACGATGTCTTCGGCCGTCACATCCTCTATGGTTGAGAATGTAATCTGGAACCGTTCCGGTTTTTCGACGTCGCCATATTCATCACGCTTGCCGGATTCGTACGACAGATTGAGGTTGTGCCCGCGATAGATCGAATTCCGGCGACTTTCATCGACGATGTCATCGAGCACTTTCTTGCCCGCATCCGTATCACCGCAAGCAACCTCTATCGTGGTTTTCTGCGCGTATTCGTTGAACGTCAGTCGTGCGACGAGACAGTCCGCTGCTTGTTTCGCGGGGCACACCCAGAACGTGTCGATCGGCAGGTATTCTTCCGTATCGGGTCCCGTTGGCCAGGAGACCTTGGGCGAAATCCGCATCGTGCGATCGTAGTGTGTGTCGATGTCATGAATGATCTGATTGAGACCTTCATGCTGCTGCGTCTCGATTTTCGTTACATCGCCACGCGGCTCAATCACTGCATTGACGGCAGTCATCAGATCCACAAACCGGTAGGCTGGCAGGTCAATGGTATGAATGATGAATTTCTGCTTGAGCCTCTCATCGATGAGCTTGTCGATTTTGTGATCTATCCGGTTGTCCGGACGAAGTAGTTTTTTTAGCCAGTTCATTACGTCGTGAGATCCAATGCTTCAAAGATAAAGCGTCCAACGGTCCGCTCATATATCACATCTCGCTCAAATATCCTGGGCACGTGGATTGTAAACCCGCGCAGGAACCTGCGGTGGTTTCATGGGCGGCGAGGCCGGAGGAACGATTTCGATCGACAATGAACCCTTCTCTTGTAGCGATTTTTTGGCAAAGGGTTTTTTTAGTACAACCTGCGCCCGGCTTTGCACCGCTGCGTGTAGCGTATCTTCAAGCTGCTCGGCTTGAGATTGGCGCCAGGGCAGCACGTAATAGCCCGGCATCGTGTGCCCCTCAACCTGCAGCCAGAGATAGATCGCGCGGCCTTCATCGAGGCTGACACCAAGCACGCTGGCCTTTTCGGCATGGCGCTCGAACCAGGCAAAATCCACAGGCTTCGGCCGGCTGAGTAGCACGGTCAACGTTACATAGGCGAGTGGCACGAATACAGCCGTTGCGACAACCGCTGAGATGCGCAGCCAGATGGAGCGTGGTGACCAGATTGCGATGGTGGCTTGGCAGGCAAAAACAACGAGGGCTGCTGTGAACAGATAGTAAATGGCATCCATGATCTATACCTCGGTGGGTGGGATCCTAGTTGTTTGCGCCGGGCCGCGTGATGAGATTGCGCCGGAGTGTGGAAACGCTGCCTTTGACTAAATCACCTTCGTCGGTCAGCCTGAAACGGTAGGCAGTTTCCTCCTGATTGCGATAACGAAGCTTGATCGTCGTCTGCAGCAATTGCCGTGTCGTGCCGTATTTCTCGCGCACCGCGACGACGACCTTGACCGGCACTTCGGTGCCACTCGGCAGCGGCCCATACATGTGAACATTCACGATGTATTCTCCAGCGGGAATGCCGCGGCTGAAGATCATCTCATAATTGCGGTTCGAGGCATCACGTCCGGCACCAAGGTCATCGCGCAGCAGGTTGAGAACACTATTGCCCTGGTTCCAAAAGCCGACCGGCTCGTGTTGCGGTGCCTTGACCCAGAGATCGACATCGTAGGGCATGTCGTTTGGCCAATGCATCTCAACGATCACATTGCCTGGCGGCTTGTAGTCTTCGGCGTCCGTTTTGGCTTTATGAATATGCGGCAGCAGCATCACGACCATGGCCACAAAACCGATCAACGCGAGCAGGATGACGTCACGGAATATCGTGCCTGTTGTGTCATCTTCGAGGCTATCGCCGAACGGGTCCATCATTGCCCGGTCACCGGCTGAATTCCACTAGCGGTTTTGTCCACCAGCATCGAGAGTAGCTGCACTGAGCCATCGGTCACGATGCGCAAGTTGACGTTGAGCCAAATATTGAGCACCGCGCCAAGCAGCGTCGTGTAGAGCGCGATCGACATACCATTGATGAGCTCGGTAATCATCGGTGCGATCTTGTCGACATCTGTGGTTGCAGCCGCGTCGATACCAGAAAGGCCGATAATGAATCCGATCACCGTGCCAATCAGCCCGAGAAACACCAAGGCGTTGGCGATGTAACGGATCGCACCGATCTGGTTACCCATCTCCATTCGCGCCATGTTGGTCGCAAGCGCCCGTTCGTCACTGCCAGCGCTTCGCAAACGCTCGAATATCGCCCCGTATGGCGTCGCCTTAGCGACAGCACCACCATCTAGTGAGACCAGGGCTCGATTGATGTGCAGCAGTCGAAAACCAGCAAGCGCCAGTCCCCATATGAATACAGCCAAGATTGCGAGTGAAATGATCCAGGTGCGCTTTTCGCCAAAGCCATCCAGCCAACCCTGTATCCAGGCCGCGCCGAGTAATCCCAGCGCTACAATATTGACCAATGCAAAGCGCAATAACAGCGTATGTTTCGGGGACAAGTCACCCTCCGCGATATAAAATAGTTCGCGGATAGCTTAATGCGTCGGCGATGAGATAGGCAAACAAAGGTTGCACACAATATCGAGCGTGCCTTCAACGCCGACGATAGTTAGCTCTTAAACCGAGTGTTTTACTGTTTGGTTTCGTAGGTGATCCGGGAATTGACGTGGTAGACCATTGATTTGCCGTTGTCGGCAACATCAACACTCATCTCTTTAATCCACGACGACTTGATGTTTTTGATGGTCTTGCTCGCATGCGCGATCGCCTGCTGGTTGGCTTCGTGCCAACTCACTGGCGAGCTTGCTTTTACTTCAATCGTCTCGCGTACCATGGCCATTGATGTCCCCTTCGGCTCGCAGTTTGCGCAGTCCTGATCGCAGTTCGGTTCAGGCTTGCAGAAATTCGACTATCAGCTGTCGGACTGATAGTGCCGAAATCTTGGTTAACAAATCGTTCGCTGTGGATATGGCCGGCATTTTCCGGGGCATGCGACGTCCGAGTGCGCTACATTGAGTTGCATTTACGCAAGTCGGTCAGTCCGGTAGAACGCCGCTAGGGCCACGCTCTCGGTCGTTCCGGACAAATAGCCCCAGTTTGCATAGTTTCAGTCAGCATAGTCCCACAGCAGAGATAGCGTCCAATAGCCCATGGCCCCCAAAAGCCCACACGACAGCAGAGTTATCCATGTTCGCGGCGCACGTGAGCATAACCTCAAGAACGTCGACCTGACGATTCCGCGCGACGCGTTGATCGTATTTACGGGCTTATCGGGTTCGGGTAAGTCATCTCTCGCCTTCGATACAATCTATGCCGAAGGCCAGCGCCGTTACGTCGAGAGCCTGTCGGCCTATGCGCGCCAGTTCCTCGAAATGATGCAGAAGCCGGATGTCGACCACATTGACGGGCTGTCACCTGCGATTTCCATTGAGCAAAAAACCACCAGCCGCAATCCACGCTCGACCGTTGGCACCGTCACCGAGATCTATGACTACATGCGCTTGCTGTTTGCGCGTGTTGGCGTCCCGCACTCGCCTGCCACCGGTTTGCCGATTGAGAGCCAGACCGTCACGCAGATGGTGGATGGCATCATGGCGCTCGAAGAAGGCACGCGGCTGTATCTGCTCGCCCCACTCGTCAAAGGCCGCAAGGGCGAGTTCCGCAAAGAGCTTGCCGAGCTGATGAAGAAGGGTTTTCAGCGCGTCAAAATGAATGGCGAATTCACCGAGATCCTGGACGCGCCAAAGCTCGACAAAAAGTACAAGCACGACATTGACGTCGTCGTCGATCGCATCGTTGTGCGCCCTGACATGGCCGCACGCTTGGCCGATAGCATAGAGACCGGGCTGGGCCTCTCCGATGGCATTATTATCGCGGAGTTGGCCGACAAAGCACTGCCGAAGAGTGCCACCAAAGGCGCCAACAAATCCAAGAACGACACGCATGAGCGGATCGTCTTTTCATCGCGCTTTGCCTGTCCCGTCTCCGGTTTCACCATCGATGAAGTTGAGCCGCGGCTGTTCTCGTTCAACTCACCGGCTGGCGCCTGCCCGACCTGTGATGGTCTTGGTACCGAGCTGCAGTTCGAACCCGAACGTGTCGTGCCCGATGAGAGCATGTCGTTGCGCCAGGGCGCCATTCAGCCTTGGGCCAAGACGGGCGCGACGTCGCCCTACTACGAGCAGACGCTGCAATCACTTGCCAAGCATTTCAAATTCAAGATGTCGACCCCCTGGTGCGAGCTTCCACAAAATGTGCGCGACGCCATTCTGTTTGGCACGGGCGAAACGGCAATCAACTTCGTTTACGAAGACGGCGTGCGCACCTACAAGAATTCGAAGCCTTTCGAGGGCGTCATCCACAACATCGAACGGCGCTGGCGCGAATCCGACAGTCAGTGGGTGCGCGATGAGTTGTCCCGCTATCAAGGCAACTACCCGTGCGAAGCGTGCGGTGGCTTTCGCCTCAAAGACCAGGCGCTGTGCGTCAAGATCGGTGGCCTGCACATCGCCGAGGTTGGCAATCTCTCAATCCGCAAAGCCAATGACTGGTTCAAGCAGCTCCCGAAACAGCTGACGGCCAAGCAAAAAGAAATTGCGACCCGCATCCTGAAAGAGATTTCGGAACGTCTGCAATTCCTCAACGATGTCGGCCTCGACTATCTCTCGATGTCGCGGGCCTCAGGCACGCTTTCCGGCGGCGAGAGCCAACGCATCCGACTTGCCTCGCAGATTGGCTCCGGCCTGACCGGCGTCCTCTATGTGCTTGACGAACCATCGATCGGGTTGCATCAGCGTGACAACGAACGCTTGCTTGGCACGCTGCGCCACCTCCGCGATCTTGGCAACACGGTGATCGTCGTCGAGCACGACGAAGATGCAGTCCTGGCCGCCGACCATGTCGTCGATATTGGTCCCGGAGCCGGCATCCACGGCGGCAAGGTCATCGCACAGGGCACGCCCGATGATGTCAAAGCCAATCCGGACAGCCTTACGGGGCAATACCTCACCGGCGCCCGGCAGATCGCGATCCCGAAGAATCGTCGACCAATCCAACAGCATCGCCAAGTCACTGTCGTCAACGCGACGGGCAACAACCTGCAAGGCGTCACTGCTTCGGTACCACTCGGCCTGATGACTTGTGTCACGGGCGTCTCCGGCGGCGGCAAATCCACGTTCCTGATCGACACGCTCTACAAGGCAACGGCACGCAAGCTATCCGGCGCCCGCGAGCAACCGGCAACACACGATCGCATCGACGGTCTTGAACATCTCGACAAAGTCATCGACATCGACCAGTCCCCGATCGGGCGGACGCCGCGCTCCAATCCGGCGACGTATACTGGCGCCTTCACACCGATCCGCGATTGGTTTTCCGGTCTGCCCGAATCCAAGGCGCGCGGTTATCTACCGGGCCGCTTTTCGTTCAACGTCAAAGGCGGGCGTTGCGAAGCCTGCCAAGGCGACGGCGTCATCAAGATCGAGATGCACTTCTTGCCCGACGTCTACGTCACCTGCGACCAATGCAAGGGCGCGCGTTACAACCGCGAGACGCTCGACATCAAGTTCCGCGACAAGTCGATTGCGCAAGTCCTCGACATGACTGTCGAAGAGGCCTGCATCTTCTTCCAGGCCGTCCCGTCCATTCGCGATAAGATGGAGACACTGCGCCGTGTTGGTCTCGGCTACATCAAGGTCGGCCAACAGGCGACGACGCTTTCAGGTGGCGAAGCCCAACGCGTCAAACTCGCCAAGGAACTTTCCCGCCGGGCCACTGGCCGCACGCTCTACATCCTCGACGAACCGACCACCGGTTTGCATTTCCACGACGTCGCCAAACTCCTCGAAGTGCTCCATGAGCTCGTCGAAGCCGGCAACACCATCGCCGTCATCGAACACAACCTTGAAGTCATCAAGACCGCCGACTGGATCATTGACCTCGGCCCCGAAGGCGGCGACGGCGGCGGGCAACTCGTTGCTGTTGGTACCCCTGAAGACGTGGCGGCCAACAAAGCAAGCTACACGGGTCAGTTTTTGGCGGAGCTTCTGAAGCGACGCGGAGCGGCGGCGAAGAAGTTGGCACCGCGCAAGGTTGCGGCCGGCAAGGCACCAGTTAAGAAGCGCTCGAAGGTTGCAGCGGCGACGAAGACCGATGGCACAGGGAAGAAGATAGCGAGAGTTAACAAGCCGACCAATATGCGCCGATAGTGTTCCTGACTGTGCGGCGAGATCATTGAGGATTGATACGTGGGGAAATCGATTGTTAAGCTAAGCTTTCTGGGTCTTGTATTGATGGCATGGTTTGCCTCCCCTGCACTCGCGAGCCGCTGTCTCATCACAGCCCGTTATGTGGTTACCAGCTCTGATGTGACCTATGTCGAAAGAGGTGCTCGATTGCAAATGGCGATAGATATTCCGCTTCAAAACGTACATCTGCGATCATTTAAAGGCTACTTGAGTAAAGACAGATCTTTCGTCAATTGTTACCAACCTTATGGCAGGGATCGTCATCGTGTTTATTATCGCGGACGGATCTTGATTGGCATCGATCCGATGACATTCGTCAGCAATAGATTTGGACATAACGACAAACGATTTTTTGTAGTCGATGGCAATATTCTTGGTCCTAAACTGGCAGTCAGAACCCTTGGCGACATGTATTTCCGTGTCGGCAACAACTACTTCTATCGCGGACGAAAGCTCGGCGACACGATCCGCGTGGTCATCAAAACAGGTTACGCTATCCGTGACCGAAATGTTTATGTCCATGGCAAAGCAACTCGGCTTGCACCGAAGAATTTCCATGAACGAGCTACGGTGTTGTGTAAATTGAATGATGCCTACTGCTCATATGCACAAAGCAAAATTCATTGACACTAGTGATCTCCTCCCGTTCACCACGAGTCGCTTTCGTCGTTGAGAGCTGTGGCGATCGTCATGGTTGATTGACAGCATCCACCATTAACCTCCTCTGCCCAACTGTGACCTACCTAACAGCGCGCATCGCCAATCCACGCCATTCTCTCCTCAACACACAAGCACACAGCTTCAAGGAGAGATGACATGAAACGGATTATGATGATTTTCGGTGCGATCTCGATGATGGGATTTCTGTCCCTGGTCGCAGGCCTTGGCTTTCTCGGCACCCAGGCAATTTCAACTTCTGATCAGAACAAGACGTCTGCCATCGAAGCCGTTCGAGAAATCTCTCAAGATTGGACCGTTGAGGGACGAGGCGAAATCGTTTCATCCAGTCTCATCAGAGTTGCCAGCTCTGCACAGGGGCGCCGGGCGTTCAAAATCTTCAGCCGGCTCGGATCGTTGGTAACCACTGACAAAGTCAGTCAAACCCATTTTGGCATGTCCACGACAAAGGGCACGACAGCAACTGTTGAGTTTGTCGGAACATTCACGAACGGCTCCGCGAAAATTACGGTGAAGCTACGCAAACACGGCGGCATCATGAAGATTGTGGGCTTCAAGACAACAGAAACAAAGCTCAAGAAATCAAGGCCAGCCGTCTCGGCATAAGATGACACCCGTCCACGCCATACCTAGTAACAACGTCCTCAAGCATGGCGTGGACAATATTTTTCAGCAGAGCCCCTCCCCCTACTCAGCGGCCTTCGGCATACCCGGCTTCAAATGCGCCACCTTCGGCATCACTTCCTTGGACAACAACTCCAACGAGCTCCGCCATGCTTCCGGGTTGTCGACGTAATCAAATCCAAACACCAGCAGCTGGCCGAAGCCGCCGACTTCCTCGTAAATGTTTTCAATCTTTTCAGCGACCGTATCGGGCGAGCCGATGATCCAGTTGTGCTTGGCGCAATAAGCCGGCGTCACATCTGAATCCGGCACATCTTCGGCATGTTTCAGATATTCGAAGAATCCGAAATTTTCGAGCAGCGGCAAAAAGTATTCACCCATCATGCGGCCCATCTGGGCGTCGACAGAAAGCCGCCAGGTTCTTCATCGGTTTCGGCCACGAACACTTCACGCACCAGCCGCCAGTCATTGCGGTCCGGCGTGCGTCCACTTACCTTGGCGCCAGCCTCAACACTCTCCCAATGGCTTTTGACGTAAGCCGGATTGAGATTAAGGCTCATCGGCAGATAACCCTTTTCGCCTGCAAGTTTGAGCGTGTCGGATCCCTTAGACAAGCCAGCCACACCGATCGGCGGATTAGGCTTTTGCTTCGGTTTCAAATGCGGACGCAGGAAGCCAAACATTTCTTCCGGGTTGCGCACCGTCCAGTAGTAGCCGGCATATTCAAACGGCTCGTCGCTCTCCCACATCTTCAAAATGATATCGAGCGCTTCACGTGTCATCGCCCGGTTCTGTCCGCTCATGCCATCGACGTTGAACATCGCCCAATCGCTTGGCAGTCCGCTGGCGGCTACACCAAAATTGAGGCGGCCATCGGAGATGTGGTCCATCAACGCAATACGGTTGGCGAGTTCAGCCGGGTGATGATATGGCAGCAGAAATCCGCCCGGTCCGATACGCAGGTTCTCGGTTTCACGAAACCCGGTCGTCACCAACAAGTCTGGGGCCGGGTGTGGTTCCCATGGCGCGGTGTGATGCTCGCCAATCCACGCTTCGGTGAAGCCTAATTCGTCCAGCCAACGCAGAACCTGCAGGTCGAATTCCCAGCCCTGCTTCAGATCCCGCTCGGGCGGATGCGAAGGCATTGAAAAATATCCAAACTCCATGGCGTCATTCCCTTTAATATGAGTGTTCTGCTTTTAATTGCCGCTTACTGCATGTTAGCCCGGCGACCCTGCGCGTCAAGCCAACTCCACGGACAACAGCAGACTGGGGTCTCGTCTCTCGTGATCACTCCAGGACAACGGGTCTGCAACTTGCTAAGCTTGCCGTCGATGTAAAGGAACCGAGCCGAATGACCACCAATCCCGACGTCTGGCACTCAACCGCAGTCGCCTCCAGTGGCGCGACACAGAACGGTCCCGCCGGTGCTGCGATTGCCGGGCGCGCCAATATCCTGGAAATGACACAAGCGACCGAAGATGCCGTATTGCGCCCTGCTGATCCCGGCACCTGGCCACATGACTTACGCACGGCGCTGGCGAGCCGCATTGCCCGGTTGAACGGATCCGATGCGCTCGCCAACAAATACCGAGAGATGAGTGGGACAAGCGCGCATTCCGCTCTTGCCGATCCGAGTGCCAATAGCTCTAATAAAGCGATATCTGCGGCGCTCGTTTTCGTCGATCAGGTCGCGACGCAACCCAAGGATATCTCAGCCGATGACATCAAGGTGTTGCAGGCGGCTGGCGTTGCGGATGCCGATATTGTCCGGCTAACCGAGGTCGTTGCCTTTATGGCCTATCAAGTGCGGCTCACCGCCGGGCTCGCGTTACTGGCGGAGATGAAATCATGAGCGACGTCCTACACAAATTCACGAAGACTGTCCCACACTGGCGGCCACGCGTCGAACCGGTTGACTTGAAGACCGCGACCGACGAACAGCTCGATGCACTCCAGGTCACGCCCTCGAACACCAAGGTCTCCGAATATGTCCTGGTCCTGGCACATGATCCGCAATCGTTGAAAGTGCGGTCGCCACTGTTCAATGCGATCATGTACGACGCAGGCGGCCTCAGCCGATCCGAACGCGAGCTTGGTGCGATCGGCGCGTCAATGGTCAACCGCTGCATCTACTGCGCCGCCGTGCACGCCTCCCGTCATGTCCAGATTGAAAAAGACGACACGGTCATCGATCAAATCTTTGCCAATGGCGAGAACGCGGATCTCTCGCCGCGCGACCGAGCAATCTTCGACTTTGCAATCGCCCTATCGAAGTCGCCATCTCAGGCCGGCCCAAAGGAAATGTCAGCGCTGCAGGAGGCTGGTCTTGATGCGTCCGAAATTCTGGACCTCGTGCTCTCCAGTGCACTGTTCGGCTGGGCCAATCGCTTGATGCATGTCCTCGGGGATCCCGTACGCAAGGCGGTGTGATCCCGGCACTTGTTGCCGGGACCTATGGCGCGGCTGGCGCAAAGCTCGCATTTCAGTCAACCAAAGCCACGCGTTAGATGCGGCCGTTCTTCATGTCAGACATTCACTTCATCCGTAAACGGGCTGACATCGCGTTCGTCGATCATGACATGCACCAGCGCTGGGCCGTCCGCTGCCAGTGCCTCGGCGAAGGCTGGCCCGAAGTCCGCTGTCTTCTCAACCCGGAACGACGCAACGCCATAGCCTTTCGCCACTGTTGCAAAATCCGGACTCTCGAGCCGTGTGCCAAAAACACCCTCATCACCAAAGCGTCGCTGCTGCGAGACCATGATCGAGCCCCAGGCACCGTTATCGCAAAGGATGAATTTCACGGGCAGCTTGTGTTGAACCGCGGTGACCAGCTCCTGACCGGACATCAGAAAACCGCCATCACCGGCAAACGCAACGACCTGCGCGCCGGGCTTTGCGACGCTCGCGCCAAGTGCGCCAGGTGCCGCATAGCCCATCGCACCCGACATCGGACCTGCCTGGGTGTGCGGGTTCGTAAACCGATAGAAGCGATGCACCCAACGCGCGAACGTACCGCTATCGCATAGGATAACCGCATCGTCGCGCACCTGGCGCTGCATCTCGACGACGACAGCAGATAGATCAACTGGGCCAAAAATTGAAAGACTGCCAGGCTTCGCGAACTGGTCATATTCGGCATGGAACCCGTCACGCCACGCCGTGCGCTTCGCTGTCGGCTTTGCAACTACGCTTGTAAGTTTAGTCAGTGTTGCGCCGACATGACCATTAATTGCGAGATCCGGCGCCATGTTTGCCAATGCCCGATCATCCGGAAATATGTGTATGAGTTTCTGGTGAGGCTGGATGAAACCGAATTCCTGACTGGTGATGCCATCGAGGCGGGCACCGGCTGCAATAATCAGATCGGCTTCCTCGAACAGTCGTCCCTGGAACGCAACCCGGTTGATCTCTAGATGGCCGGCATAGGCCGCGTGATCATTTGGGAATGTATCTTGGCGCCGGTAAGCCGCCGTGACAGCCGCCCCGCTCGCCTCCGCAAATGCAATCAACGCATCTTGTGTGTCTTCAATTGAGATCATCTCACCGGATACAATCAGCGGTCGTTCAGCTGCATCAATCAACGCGACTGCCGCCGCCACACCATCGTCATCGGGCGCCGTTCTGGCTCGCGCGCCGGGGCTTGGAATGACGCAATCCCCGGCATCACCGTCTGTAATGTCCTTCGACATAATGACAACCACAGGCCCGGGTCGCCCACTTGTTGCAATCTGCAGTGCACGCGCCGTAACGGCCGCGACTTCGCCAGGTGTCTCCGGTTCCAACACAGCCTTGGCCATGCTGCCGAACATCTGGTGGTAGTTCTCCTCCTGGAACGCTTCTCGCCCTTTTGTGGTGGTTGGCACGTGACCAATGAATAGCACCAGAGGTGTCGAATCCTGAGCTGCCGTATGAATCCCGATCGAGGCATTGGTCGAGCCCGGACCACGACTGACGAAGCCGGCTGCCGGACGCCCCGTCAACTTGCCGTAAGCTTCGGCTGCGAACGTCACGCCCTGTTCGTGCCGCGGCGTGATCAGATTAATACGATTACTATTCGACTGGATCGCTTGCAGGATCGGCAGATAGCTTTCACCCGGCACAGAAAATGCGGTGTCGACGCCCCATTCAATCAACGTGTTCACCAGCGCAGTCCCGCCATTCATTCCGCCACTTTGCATGCCCATAGTCTCCCGCGCGTTCGATACAATAATTGAGGCGAACATCACCCGTCCACGTTCCGTTCTGTCAACCAGATAGCGGATGGCTATCTTGGTCCGGTCTGCCCTCGCCTCATCAACTGGGCGGCTTTTGTATGTTCCTTTGTTGCTGTTGCAAAGAAACACTTGCGGAACAAGATAGGAACATTTAAGTTGGTCATCGAACCAGGATCAGTCCATAATCCAAAAAAATGCGTGTGCGTACCGGTGGGCACAAGTCCAAGGGGAACCAGGATGCTGACACAGAAACAAAAAGACCTTCTCGTTTTTATCAACGAGCGATTGCAGGACACCGGCGTGCCGCCGTCGTTCGATGAAATGAAAGATGCCCTATCGCTGAAATCAAAGTCGGGGATTCATCGGCTGATCACAGCGCTCGAAGAACGCGGTTTCATCCGCCGTCTTCCACACCGGGCCCGGGCACTCGAAGTGCTCAAGATGCCGGGTGGCGACCCCAATGGAAGATCAAGTGGTGACCAAGCCGATGCCAAGCCTGGACTGAGACTGATTGAGGGCGGGCGCTCAGAGACACCACCGGCGCCAACCGCACCACCCTCAAGTTCGATCGTTAATGACAGTACGGTTTCAGTGCCAGTTATGGGCCGCATTGCTGCCGGCACGCCGATCTCCGCAATTCAGGACCATAGCCACGATATCGCGTGTCCACCCGACTTGCTGACCAACGGCGAACATTACGCGCTGGAAGTGCGGGGCGACTCGATGATTGAAGCTGGCATCAATGATGGCGACACCGTCATCATCCGGCGTTGCGATAGCGCAGAGAACGGCGCCATCGTCGTCGCCCTTGTTGACGATGAAGAAGCAACCTTGAAGACCTTACGTAAACGTTCCGGGGAGATCGCGCTCGAAGCCGCCAATCCGGCCTACGAGGACCGCATTTTCGGACCAGACCGCGTCAAAGTTCAAGGCCGGCTGGTTGGTTTGATACGGCGCTACTGAGCGCGTGCGGCGGAAGGCACCCTCCTCGTTACACCAGTCACGGGGTGAATACCTTATCAGCGAAACCAATAGAGTGGATGCCCGTCGCCCTCAATCTCCGGTTGAATGCGTTGGCGTTCCGGCTTGGTCGAGTGCTTGTTGGGTTGATTGGGCCGTTCTCGTTTTGCGTTCCGCGCGGCGAGTGTCCAAGGTCTCGACCCTCGGAATTGCTCTACGGTTTCGACGCGCACCGTGGCATCTGGTTGAATGTAGAGCGCATGCGTGCCGTGACGGCGTAATAACGGGTAGTCAAACACCGTGGCTGTCGTTTTACACCCTTGAGGCTTTGGGAAGGTCAAGATCAATATCGCGGCCCGACGGCAGTCATCGATCAAGGCGGCAGGGCTCCGCGGTAGGGCTGTTAGATGTTTCCCAATGGACCCTGTACATCCCTCAAGATCACATCGAAATGGCTTGCGTCCCCAAGCTTGCACTGGTTTGCGGGGATCGGCCTCGAGCCAACGACTGTACTCATAGGTGCCATACCGTGCTTTGGCAGCTGCTAGTTGTCCCTGGGCATCGCGCAACGCAACGAGTTCGCCATTTTTGCCGATCAAGGCTGCTGGATACTCGACACCTGTCGCGGCAACAATTCCAATGATGGCGACTGGCACGCCAAGCCAACGCCAATGCTGACGCCAGATGCACAGCCATAAGCCGCCAGCGATCATCAATTGGAGTCCGAACACGGGAAACGCCGGCACGGCGGTCACGGCGCCCGGCATTGACGTGACTTGACGCGCCGACCAGCTCATCAATTCAATGCCCGTGCCCATGACTGCGAGAGGCCAAGCCTCCAGGCCAAATGGCATCACGACGAATGCAGCTAGTGCCGCCGGCATCACGAGTAAATTAGATACCGGGATCGCTAACATATTGGTCAGCACGGCGTACTGCTGGCTGGTATGAAAATGAAAAGCTGCGAACGGCGCTGTTGCCAGCCCCGCTATCACCGTGGTGGCCATGGTCCCGGTGATAAATAGCCAACACACTCTAAGCCACTGGTGTCGAGTTCCGTCGATTGAATGCACGTGCCCGAGGCGACGTCGCCTTTGTGTTCGCGCCCGGTGGGCTTCGTAGGCCGCCACGAGGCTGGTGACAGCTGCAAATGAAAGTTGGAAACCCGCATTAAGTAGGCTCTCCGGCAGAACGATCAAAATCAATAGCGCCGCGAGCCCAACGTTGCGCAACGCAATCGCGGGGCGATCCAACATAATGGCGAAAAACATGATGAGGATCATAATAAAAGAGCGCACCGTTGGATGGGCGCCACCTGAGATCAACAAGTATGCGAATGTCGCCATAGCCGCTGATGCGGCGGCCCACTTCTTGATGGGAAAGCGCAATGCGACCGGCGGCATTGCTGCAAGGATGAACCGCAGCACGATAAATACAGAGCCGCCCATGATGGCCATGTGTAGGCCTGAAATGGACAAGATGTGAAAGATGCCGGCATCCCGATAGAGATCGTTAGTCTCTTGGCTGATGCCACTGCGTTCACCAGTCATCAGAGCATTGGCCATAATGCCAACTTCACCTGGCAATGCGTGCTCTATCCGCCTGCCAATCCATTGCCGCAGTTTCTGTAGTTCAATCGAGAATGCCATCGGCAATGGCAATGATTTTGTTGGTTCCACCAACTCAGGCGTGGATACGGCAAAGCCAACCCCACCAAGACCTTGGAAGTATGCAGCGCGCGCAAAGTCATATCCTCGAGGGATTGCCGGTGGCGGTGCGAGGCGCGCGACCAGCTGGACGGTATCGCCAGCGCTGATCGTCTGCCGACCTTTACGGATACGGATCCGTACACGCCTTGGGGTTGCGGTCGGTGTGATTCCGTCAATTTTGACAACACGCAGCGTGAGGCGTTTCGATTGATCGGCTCGTACTTCGACGCGCTGTACGTGTCCGATGACAACGGCTCTCTTAAGTGGATGGGATAGGATCGGCGCACGAACAAACTCGGTGCGGATTTTGGCTGCCAGAAATCCTGCTGCAACGATGAGAGCAAGGCTAACAATCAACGTCACCAATGCGCGTTCTTGGTAAATCCATCGTAGGGCTGCTGCGGTCAGGAGCGGCAGCATTGCCGTTAACCAACTCGGCTCTGTTAGCAGGCTGAAATAAGTCGCGATACCAACGCCGAACAACGGCGGCAACCAAAGAAACCAGCGATCACGCTCTTCGGTCAACGGAAAGACAAGCGTTGGAATTCGGTCTCGCCACGGTGTCCCGGAACCAGAGATGCTCGTCCTACGTGACAGATGCGAGAACATCGACGGCACGGTGAAGGCACAGTTCGGGGCTTACAACTGGGTAATCGCCTAGTGGCCGCATCTGTGAGACTTTGGCCCGCCCCTTACGGGCGCGAGTGGGTTGTGGTAGGCAGTCGCAACAGCATCAACACACGATCCAGAGGTTGCCGAATCCACACATTTGCTGTGTCCGAGAGCGGCAAGAAAATTGACATGACGGATTCATCCACGGGCGCAATCACCCGCTTTGCCCCCTCCCCAACCGGTTTTCTGCATATCGGTGGGGCCAGAACAGCGCTTTTCAACTGGCTGCTAGCGCGAAATCTCGGCGGCACGTATTTGCTTCGTGTCGAGGACACCGATCGGGCACGTTCCACAGACGAAGCGATAAAAGCCATAGTTGATGGCCTCGACTGGCTCGGTCTTGGCGCGGATGGCGAACCGACTTTTCAGTTCGAACGCCAGTCACGCCATCAGGAGGTTGTCGATGAGTTGCTGGCGCAAGGCCATGCTTACCGATGCTATTGCTCCCCTGAAGAGCTGCAATCGATGCGCGAAACAGCTGCCGCCGAAGGCCGTCCGCCGATCTATGACGGTCGGTGGCGTGATCGTGCCCCGTCCGAGGCACCCGACGGTGTGGCGCCTGCAATCAGGTTGAAATCTGCAACTGTCGGCGAAACGATCATCGACGACAAAGTGCAAGATGAAGTGACCTTCCAGAATGCCAATTTGGATGATTTGATCATTCTTCGCAGTGACGGCACGCCGACTTACAATCTTGCGGTCGTTGTCGACGATCACGATATGGGCGTCACGCATGTCCTGCGCGGCGTTGATCATTTAACCAATACTGCCCGACAAGTGCAGATCTACCGTGCGTTGAACTGGCCGGTGCCGGTCTTTGCCCACGTGCCTCTCATCCATGGCGCGGACGGCGCAAAGCTATCAAAGCGGCACGGTGCACTTGGCGTGGAAGCCTATCGCGCAATGGGTTTCTTGCCTGATGCGCTCAAAAACTACCTGGTACGGCTGGGTTGGAGCCATGGTGACCAGGAAGTGTTCAGCGAAGCCGAGATGGTGTCTCAGTTCGGTTTTGAAGGACTGGGCAAATCTGCTGCCCGCTTTGATGTCGCCAAGCTCGAAGATCTCAATGGACAGTACATTCGCAAAATGGCTGATAAGGAGCTGATCGAGCATCTCAAAGTGTTGTTTGGTGATCTTGACGACGGTGCTGCCTTGAATGAACGATACGAAGCCGTCGGCTACGACCGTTTGGAGCAGTTAATGCCTGCAATCAAGGAACGCGCCAAGACGTTGCACGATTTGATTGATAATTCCCGTTTCCTGGTCGCCGAGCGACCGCTCAGTTACAGTGAAAAAGCTGCCAAACTTTTAGACGACGACGCGAAAGCACGCCTGGCCGGACTTTTGCCGGCTTTCGAGGCGCTGTCGGAGTGGACGGTTACGGCGGTCGAAGCTGCAATCCGGGATTATACGACGACCGCAGGTTATAAACTGGGCCAAGTTGCACAGCCACTGCGCGCAGCGATTACGGGCGAAATGGTCTCGACACCCATATTCGATGCCATTGCAACGCTTCCGAAAGAAGAGGCGCTCAATCGATTGCGAGATGCAATATGAACGTACACAGATAGCATTTTCGGTCAAAACTCGTGCGGTCCGGCATCATATCACTGCTGCAGCGCAGCCTTCTGATCAGAAACAAGAATTGTTGATGGCGATCTGCCTCTAATTTGCCGGATTCGCTGGCATGTCGCGCTGCACAATCTATAATGCTGGCATACACGGATTCGACCCAGCGCCGCCCAAGGCAGCAGGGACCGATAGGATCAACCTTGGAAGGATTGTAGATGAACGTGCACGACACGCCCGGAAAAGCCGCAACACTCTCCTATGCCGGCAAGGAGCCACAGCTGCCGGTGCGTTCAGGTACACTTGGACCGGACGTGATTGATGTCGGGCGTCTGTATCGTGAAACGGATTGTTTCACTTATGATCCAGGGTTCACATCAACGGCAAATTGCAGTTCGCGGATCACGTACATCGATGGTGATGCGGGCGTTCTGCTTTATCGGGGTTACCCGATTGATGAGCTGTCAGATCAGTCCAACTTCCTCGAAACCTGCTACCTGCTGCTGTACGGCGAATTGCCAAATGCCAGCGAGTTCAAAGAATTCGAGCAGACGATCACGCGCCATACCATGGTGCATGAGCAGATGACGCGGTTCTTCACGGGTTTCCGCCGGGATGCCCACCCAATGGCAATCATGGTTGGCATTGTTGGGGCGTTGTCAGCGTTTTACCACGACTCAACTGACATCAATGATCCCAAGCAGCGGATGATCGCATCGCACCGCATGATTGCGAAGATGCCGACTATTGCGGCGATGGCATTTAAGTATTCCGTTGGCCAACCGTTCATCTACCCACGCAATGATCTCGACTATTCGTCAAACTTCCTGCAGATGTGTTTTGCGGTGCCATGCGAACCGTACCGGATTGATCCGGTGTTGACGAAAGCACTGGATCGGATCTTCATTCTTCATGCCGATCATGAGCAGAACGCATCAACGTCGACAGTGCGTCTTGCAGGTTCATCTGGGGCCAACCCATTTGCATGCATAGCTGCCGGCATCGCGTGTCTCTGGGGCCCAGCTCATGGTGGCGCCAATGAAGCCGCCCTCGATATGCTGGAAGAAATCGGCACCGTTGATCGAATTCCTGAGTACATCAAACGTGCCAAAGACAAGGACGATCCATTCCGCCTGATGGGCTTTGGGCACCGTGTTTACAAAAACTATGACCCGCGTGCGAAAGTCATGCAGGAAACTTGTCATGAAGTTCTCGACAATCTCGGCGTCAAAAACGAGCCACTGTTGCAAGTCGCGATGGAACTCGAACGGATTGCACTCGAGGACGAGTACTTCATTGAGAAGAAGCTGTACCCGAACGTCGACTTCTATTCGGGCATTACATTGCGCGCGATGGGCTTCCCAACGTCAATGTTCACCGTATTGTTCGCAGTTGCCCGCACGGTTGGCTGGATCGCCCAGTGGAAAGAAATGATCGAAGACCCTGAGCAGCGTATTGGACGTCCGCGGCAACTCTATATCGGACCAGACAAGCGTTCGTTCGTGGAATTGGGACAACGCTGAGCGTCGTTTCAATGCACAAATTGGGTGATCACTGAACCCTCAGCTGTCTTCATGGCCCCGTAGAACATTTGATCTGCGGGGCCATTTTTTTTTACAAACCCGCCTGACGTCGACCTTGTCCCGTTGCGTAATCTATCACCACCGCGGCTGCACGCTTGCTTGGGGTCTCATTCGGTGGCTTCATTTTGTCCGATAAGCGCTCAAGCGCGTTGAGCTGGGCGGCCCGTTCCGGTGTGTCCTCGATGAGATTGATGAGCTCGGCGGCAAGCCGTTCGGGATTGCAGTCTTCCTGCAACATCTCAGGAAAAGCATTTTCCTCAAGCACGAGGTTGGCCAGCACGACTGACTGTACCTTTAGGAGAAACCGAAGGTTTGCCGCTATGCCATCAACCCGATAGGCAACGACCATTGGCGCGCCGGCAACACCAAGCTCCAGAGTAACAGTTCCGGAAGCGGCCAGTGCCGCGCGAGCCATTTTGAAAGCGGCAAACTTGGCTTCGTCGCCATCGATAAAATGTTGAGGCATTGGCCAGTCTGAGGAGAGCTCCTTCACTCGCTCGCGCAGGTGCGGCACGCACGGCATAAGCAGATCGCAGCGGTGACCGGCTCGATGTAAGGCTGCGATTGTTTCTCCGAAAACCGGCATGAGGATCTCAACTTCAGAGCGCCGACTGCCCGGCAACACAACGAGTGGCACTCGGTTCGGATCAAGCGCGAGGCGGGCCGCCCAGACATCCGTGGCAATCGAGTGTATCCACTTTTGGCGTTCGCAAAGTGGATGCCCGACGTAGGTCGCACTGGGCCCACCCAGTCGCTCCAAAGCCGCTGGTTCGAACGGAAGCAAGGTCAGGACATGATCTATAAACTTCGCCATTTTCTTGGCACGCCCTGGTCGCCAGGCCCAGACACTCGGGCAGACATAGTCGATGATTGGCGTGTCTGGAAACTTCCGCGCAAGTCGTTTGGCAACTTGGTGCGTGAATTCGGGGCTGTCGATAATGACAATAATATCTGGCTTGGCTGCAACGGCTGCACCAACGGTCCGATATACTCGGTTGGTGAGCCTTGGAAGCGCCTTTAGGATTGCGATGGGGCCCATAACCGCGATGTCATCGAGCGGAAACAGCGAGGTCAGGCCCTGGGCTTCCATCTCCGCACCGCCGACGCCGATGAACCTAATTTGGTTTTTGCGGTTGGTCGCTAATTCGCGCATCAAACCGCCTCCCAGGATGTCCCCCGAGTGCTCGCCGGCCACGATGAAAATTGTCAGTTCGTCTTGTGCCACTGTGCGCAAATCATGCTTCACCGCAACAGGTGTGTTTTCCATCTCTGACTGGATCGAGACTGCTTCTGGTTGGGCGTCCGAACGATCACTTTGGAGACGCGCGATCAGACTGTTTTTTTTCATGCTCATTCCGGACTCAGCACGAAGAGGTTTCGAGCATTCGCGTCTGACACGAGTTGATCGAATTTGGCAGAGGTTTGATACGAATGGACAAACGCGATACCTGCGATTTTCGAATTCTGCACGTAATCGAGTGTGCCTGTTTCCAGCTCTTCCATCGAATGAAGTACGAGCGTCCTGTTGCGTTTTCGTTTCTCGCGCCGATCACCCCATTGCGCGAGTTTTTCAGTGCGCTCGATGAAATGCCCCGTTGCTTCATCCAGGCTGATTGCAAGCACGTTCTCACGTGCCACAATCGTTGCCCGAACAGGGCATGTCAGCGCTAAAACTGAAAGCAATCGCACGCCCTTAGAGGCATCACGCACGGCTTGTGCTGTTGGTTTGATCCAAGCGTGATGTACCAGCCGTGTTGGATGCTTCGGTTCTTCAGTACTCGTGGAAGGTTTGGTGCCCTCCAATCCGACAATAGTTATGTTCGCCGCATGTGCTTGTTTGATGGTTTCCGCGCGAGAAACGATCAGACTGCGCCCGGTTTCCAATGCAATATGCCGGACACCTGATTGTTTGCACCGCTCGATGGTGGCCGCACCAATGGTTGGCAGGTCGACGCGCAAATCCTGTTCAGGCTTGGCCGCTTTGACGAGCGTACGTGTCGAATTGGCTTTTGAACGGCTATCTGCCGGCGGCAGGCGGGCCAACAGGCCATCAGTGCCCTCAGCGCCCTCTATAGCAATCACCGCATTGTCTTCCATGACCACGGCTTGGCCGACATCGAATGGGCCAAGTTGATGGACCAGCTGCAAACCAACCCCGGCACCCAAGTACCTCGTCGTCGTAACCTGTCCGACAATGGCACCAGGTGGCGTCAGCAGTGCCGGTGCGACGTCGGCAATACTCCGCACGGTTAAGCCGCAGCGTTCAAAAAAACCTGCGATCTTTCTTAGGACGTGATCATCACCGCCACGCGTCAGTGACATGATCATCATGATATGACGAACGAACCCCCAATCGATATTGAGACTTCTTAGATCGGGACGCCGCGCATGGCCGGCAATGATCATCTCGCGCGCGTCATTGGCCTTCAGGGCCTTTAACAGTGCCCCGATCCGGCCAATGCTCACAGACGTCTGGGAAAATCCACTGTAGTCGGCGTCCGCCATACCATTGATCGAAACAATGTTGATGCGTCGCCCGGCATCGCGCAGGATCTGGGCCACTTCGAGAGGCAGACTACCCCCACATGCCAGAATGGATATGGGCTCCGCCTCGTTGGATGCGTGAGATTGATTGCCCGCCACTTAGTTCAATTCGCTCCGCCAGTGCGAGGTGTGCATAGCGATCGCTTGCCTCCCAGACGGATGAACTCAAGAATTTCGTTGACGACCGGATGTTCGGAAAATTCAGTCCCGACGTCTTCAACTCTCTCGGCCAACGTGCCTTCCTCGGCAAACAGTAATCGATACGCCCGCCTGAGATCATGGATTGCTTCGCGAGAAAACCCACGACGCTGCAAACCGACGATGTTCAGTCCTGATAGATACGCCCTGTTGCCTATCGCCATGCCGTAAGGGATGAGATCGTTCTCCAAACCGGACATGCCGCCAACGAAGGCGTGTGGGCCAACCCGGGCAAATTGTATGACGGCTGCGCCGCCACCAATAATGACAAAATTGTCGATGTGGCAGTGTCCGGCCAGCATAACGTTATTCGAGAAAATGACGCTGTTGCCGACGTGGCAATCATGACCGACGTGGGAATTCGCAAGAAAAGCGCAGTCGTCACCGATGGTGGTACTCATGCCGCCACCTTCGGTACCAGGATTGAGTGTCACGCCTTCCCGGATGATACAGTTCTTTCCAACTGTCAGAGTGGACGGCTCGCCATGGTATTTCAAATCCTGAGGTTGATGTCCTATCGAAGCAAAGGGGAAGATTTTGGCGCCGCTACCTATTTTTGTTCGCCCCGTCACAACCGCGTGAGAAACGAGTTCACAATCGTTGCCGATTTCGGTATCGGCACCAACAATAGAGTACGGCCCAATTTTGCATCCATCTCCGAGAACCGCGCCGTCCTCGATGATTGCGGTTGGGTGAATTGTGTTTTTATCCGGCATGAAGATGCGCCGTTTCATCTGTATCTACAATCATCGCACTAATCTCGGCTTCGGCGACCGTCTGGCCGTTGACCTTAGCATCGCCAGCGAAGCGCCAGGCTCGGCCACGACTTCGGATTTTCTTGACGTGGTAGAAAAGTTGATCTCCCGGCACAACTGGCTTGCGAAATTTGGCGCGGTCAATTCCCATGAAATAGACCAATTGCGGACGATAGCTTTCCCCGAGGCTGTGCACACATAAAGCGCCAGCAGTTTGGGCAAGACCTTCGATGATCATCACGCCGGGCATGACTGGAAACCCGGGAAAATGTCCCTGGAAGAACGGTTCATTGAACGTCACATTTTTCAAGCCGGTTGCGCTCTCATCGCGGTCCATGTCAAACATCCGATCAACCATAAGGAATGGATACCGGTGCGGTAGTAGCTTCAAAAGGCGGCCTATATCGGCTGTGGCGAGCGAATTTTCTGCAGTTTGTTGGTCGTTCATGTCTCATTCTTTCTAGCGTGTCGCACCCGTCGGCAACCGCGTGTCGATCATGTATGGACCGCACCGTGCTACGATCGGCACAACCAGGATCTGTCTCTCGGGGTAAAATACCGGAGTCTGACATGCAAATGCCGCCGGTTTCTCCTATACCCACAGGCACATCATGACCTAATCGCGTTCATTCTTTACTAACCGCCTCAACCCAGCCATTTCGGCCACCCATTGTCGATAAGGCCGGGCGGGCGTTCCACCTATTTTAGCGCCGGCCGGCACATCGCTGATCGGATGTGATGCCCCTGCGATCTGTGCCCCGTCACCAACCTTCAGATGCCCGGCTAAACCTGACTTGCCGGCCATGACGACAAAGTCGCCCAGTTCACATGAGCCGGCAATACCTGTTAGCGCGACAATCACGCAATGACGTCCGATCACCACGTTGTGCCCGATTTGGACCAGATTATCAATTTTTGTGCCTTGCCCGATGATCGTGTCATTGAGCGCCCCGCGATCGATCGTGGTGTTGGCGCCGATGTCGACATCATCCTGGATGACGACCCGTCCAATTTGAGGCACTTTGCGGTGCCCAGCGGGGCTCATGGCGAAGCCAAATCCGTCCTGTCCAATGGATGCCCCGGCATGCACCGTGACGTTGTTACCCATCAGCGTGTGCGTAAGAGTAACACGCGGGCCGACATAACATTTCCTTCCCACCATGCAGCGATAACCGATGATTGCACCGGCACAAATTCGGCTACCGGCTCCGATCTCTGCTTCCGGGCCAATCACGGCCGTAGGTTCGATAATCACGCCTTTTTCAATCCGGGCCGATGGCGAAATATTGGCAGTGTTTGCACCGTCTGCTACATGCGGGTGATCGCTATATGGGTAGAGCATAGACAGCAGAGCTGTGAACGCTTGGTAGGGCTCAGGCACTATCAGAGCGACCGTCCCTTTGGGCACTTTGTCCGCAAAGGCCGGGGCGACCAAACATGCTCCGGCAGAGGTTGCCGTGAGTTGCTCCAGATACTTGCGATTATTGAAGAAGGTTGCATCAGCCGGCCCGGCATCTTGCAGGGTCTTTATATCGGCGATGCGTGCATCAGATGCCGGGCAACAGTCTGCATTTAACTCAGCAGCCAGTTCGGCGATCGTGAAAGGTCCTGACTTGTCGAAAAATCCAGGGTGCTGCATCGCGAGTGCCCTTTTTCTACTCGTTGTCATTGTCCGTTACGCATCAATGGAAGCAAGCCAGCCAGTCTGAGGTTCCATCAACACTGCGACAGCGTCGTGTAATATTTCACCGGTAGTTTACGAGTGGCCATCATATTGGCCAAGTCCAATACATCGCGATTATTCCACTTCTGGCGTCCAGATCGATTGTTGCGCTTCCGATTTTTAAAACAAATAGCGGCCGGTCATTATGGACCGGCCGCTATTTGCGGTCATTATTTCTGGACGCTCAACTAGAATTTGGTTGACGCGCCAAATCGGAAACGCTGGAGTTTGTCGTAATCTTCGTATTGCAGCGGGAATGCATAGTCGAAGCGTAACGGTCCCACTGGCGACTTCCAGAGCAAACTCGCCCCAACCGCTGCACGGATCGATGACTCGTCTGCCAAATTGGCTCCCACGACGCTTTTCGCGGATTTGGTAGCGTTGAACAACGAACCGGCATCGGCAAACACCGCACCACCCATTCCGAGTGACTCTGGCAATAGTGGCAGTGGGAAGCGGATTTCAGCATTGGCTGCCCAATATGTTTGGCCACCGAGCGCATCCCCGCTTAATAGGTCACGCGACCCATAGCCTGATTTTTCAAAACCACGAATGGTTTCACCACCCCGGTAGAACACATCAAGAAGACGGACACCGTCGCCGCCCCAGCCTTCGATGTGTCCGGCCACAACCCGCCCAACCAGTGTGATTTTCTCGAACAGTGGATAGTATGCCCGGCCTTCCCCTTGAACACGCACATACTGAACATCACCACCAAGGCCGGCGAAGTTCGTCGAACCGAACAGATAGATGCCGCGGTTTGGATTATTAGGGTGATTGCGTGTGTCGTAGCGCAATGAGGTGCCGAGTGCGGAAGTGATCGCAATGCCTTCCACAGCCAGCGAAGCGATATTTTCTACTTCGTAAATCTCATCCCGGCTGATCGTATAGGACACGCCCATCCAAATGTTCTCAGACAGTGGGAATCCAATACGAGGTGAGAAACCTGTCTTGCGTGTCTTGTAGGAAGACGAGTCGCTGAGATCGAGCTCTTTGTGAAAGAGGTCAAAGCCAGCGGCGATATTCTTGTCCAAGAAGCGTGGCTCAGTAAAGCTCAGATCTATTTGCATTCGCGAGAATGAACCACCCAATTTCAGGCGGAGAAACTGGCCGTTGCCCATCAAGTTGCGCTCGGTGATCGCAATGTCACCAATCACACCTTCTGACGTTGAATAGCCCGCACCGAACGAGAGCTCACCAGTCGGCTGCTCAGTCACCTGCACAAGGAGCACGACACGGTCATTTGCACTACCTGGCCGGCGTTGCACTTTGGCGGCTTTGAAGAAGCCAAGTGCCTTGATGCGCTTTTGAGCACGATCAACGAGCAATGGATTGTAAGCGTCACCTTCGACAAGGCGGAACTCGCGCCTGATCACTTTGTCTTTTGTGCGAACATTGCCAACGATATCAATCCGCTCGATATAGACCCGAGGTCCTTGATCGATGACGTAAGTCAAATTGATCAGCTGACCTGCAGGGTCGCGTTCGGCACGAGGGCGAACCCGCACAAATGCGAAGCCTCGTTCTGATGCCGCCAATGTAACCCGTTCAACTGACTTCTCGATTTGAGATGCGTTGAATATCGCGCCTTCCTGGGTCAGCAATTCTCCGCGCAGCGTGTCGGGTTGAAGTTCGGCAAGTGAATTTTCGATTTGGACACTGCCAAATCTGTACAGTGGACCTTCATCGACCACGAAAGTGATGATGAAACCGGCGCCATCTCTATCCAATTCAGCGTCAGCAGCAGTGACTTGCACATCCGCATAGCCGTTCTTCAGATAATATTGCCGTACAAGTTCTTGATCCAGACGCAGGCGATCCTGATCATAGGGGCTTGCGCCCTTGATCCAGTCTAACCACGTGGCCTGGCTTGTCGTAATGATGTCGCGAAGCTGCGAATCTGAAAATGATCGATTACCAATGAAGTTGATGCTTTTGACTTTGGTCGCATTACCTTCAGTGATCTCGAACACCAGATTAACCCGGTTCTGATCGAGCTCGATAATCTTGGGTTCGACGGTCGCCGCGTAACGTCCCTGTCGCTGATACACATCAAGGATGCGTTGCGCATCTGACAAAGCACGTGATCGCGTATAGACAGATCGAGATTTCAGGCGCACTTCGCCCTTCAATGTCTTCGTATCAATCTCGCTGTTGCCTTCAATGGCAACCTGGCTGATCACGGGGTTCTCAACGATGTTAACGATCACCACGGCACCTCGGCGCGTGATCTGCACATCAGCGAACAAGCCCGTCTCGAACAACGAGCGCAATGAGGCGTTCACACGTGACGAATCGTATTGATCGCCAATCGTAAAATCGAGATATGAGCGAACTGTTTCAGGTTCCACTCGCCGGTTACCATTCACCTGTATGTCACGCACAATGGTTTGTGCGTGCACACTCGTGCTGAATGCGATTGAAGTGCTCAGCTGTACGCCAGTTAGCGTAACAGCAATAAACACTGCAATTCGCAGCATCCGGACTGCGCTCTGTATTGCGTGAGGCATCCCTGCGTTTGCCCTTCTAAGCCGATCCCCCAGACGCATACACCTTATCGGCGAACAAGTGCATGCTTGCATTTCTAATGCTGCATCAAACCATCGCAGTGCGCCCATGCATCGCCGGTTTTCGACGATACGGCCCACACGAAACAGCGCTAACGCAACATAAATTGTTTACCGATTCCGACGGCGTTAGGGAAGTGGCAAGAATGTTTCACTGGCTCTGATTCTGAGTAGTTTTGATGTCGAGCCAACGCGCCACGACTCCGCGATCGTTCCAAGTTGCAAACACCATTAAACTCAACACCAGCGCGAATCCGATTTTGAACCCGAACTCCTGACTGGCATCGCTCAAGGGACGGCCCCGAACAGCTTCAATTGCGTAAAACATAAGGTGGCCACCGTCGAGCAACGGTATTGGGAACAGATTGATCAGACCTACACTAATCGACAAGACTGCGATCAAATGTATCAAGGCCTCTGGGCCGACTTGGGCAACTTTTCCTGAAACGTCTGCAATTCTGATGATACCGCCAAGTTGATCCGGTGGTTGGCGCATGGTGACGACGTCTCCCAGATAGCTCAGGGTCGACGTGAGAATGAACTCCGTTTCCTTCACTCCTAGCATAAGTGCTTCAAGAGGACCAGCGCGATTATGTGTATAACCGTCTGGGCCAGGGCTGCGCCTGATGCCGATCAAACCACGCGTTACCTTGCCACCGATGCGATCGTTCATGACCTTCGGCCGCGGCGTGACGATAAGCTTGAATTCGCTTTCGCCCCTTTGGACGACGACATTCAGTTTTCGGTCGGGACTGGAGCTGATGATCCGCAATACATCATTGAAATTGGCAATCTCGCGGCCAGCGATGTTCTTGATGACATCGCCTTTCTTAAATCCTGCGAGATCGGCGGGCATGCCTTTGACCACTGCATCAACCCGGGCAATCGTCGTGCGCTGACCAATAAAAGAAAACATGCAGGCGAAAACAACGATAGCGAACAAAAAATTGGCCATCGGCCCGGCAACGACCACAGCCGCACGGCGCCACAACGGCTTGGCATGAAATGAGCCCTCGACTTCTTCGGGCGTCATGTCTTTGGCGGCTTCTCCGGACGGCACACTTGCCGCATTCGCATCGTCCATGAATTTCACATAACCACCCAGTGGTATCCAGGCAAACCGCCAGCGCGTACCGTGTTTGTCGACAAATCCGAAGATTTCTTTACCGAAACCAATCGAGAATGCGGAGACTTTGACGCCACACCATCGCGCAACCAGGAAATGTCCCAATTCATGGACGAAGACGACAACCGTCAACACGAAGACAAATGACAATAGAAAGAACAACGAGGTGCCCATGGACGATGTCAAATTGGCGATGGTTGTCATGGATAGCTCCTGGATCGACCAGTGTTTTAACGAATCACGGATCGAGTTGTTTAATTTCCGTAGCGTGACTGTTGCAGGTCGTGCAACGGACAATATCACTGCGTTTGGACTGTTTGATGCGGATTTACGATCGAATCTGAAGCGTCAGCGTGTCTTCTAGATGGTTACCATCACATCTTGTGCCAACTTTCGCGCTTCAGCGTCGATTTCCAACGCTTCATCGATATTTGTAGCTGGGCCAAACAAATTCATTTGTTCGGATTTTTCCATAGTCTTCGCGACGGTTGTGGCGATATCGAGGAAATGGATTTTTCGATCAAGGAACGCTGCGACAGCGGCTTCATTCGCGCCATTTAGCACCGCTGGTGCTGGACCGCCTTTTCGCATGGCATCACACGCGAGCCTGAACGCAGGGAACTTCTGCTCATCGATAGGTTCAAACGTCAGTTCCGAGAGTGATTTGAAGTCAATTTTCTGGATGTCATCTGATTGGCGACTTGGCCAGTATAAGCTCTGTGCAATCGGCGTGCGCATGTCAGGATGAGCCATCTGTGCCACAACCGAGCCATCACAGAACTCAACGAGGCAATGGATGATCGATTGCGGATGGATGATGGCATCAAACTGGTCGTAATCGAAACCGAAGAGCTGCTGAGCCTCGATAAGTTCGAGGCCCTTGTTCATCATGGTGGCTGAATCGACAGTGATTTTAGCACCCATCGACCAATTGGGGTGTTTCAGCGCGTCTTCACACCTCACCGCTCGGAGCTGCTCCAACGTGAAGGTTCGAAATGGACCACCAGATGCGGTCAGCAGTATACGCTCAATTGTGCTTGGATCACGTTGGTTGATGACCTGGAATACAGCTGCGTGCTCCGAATCTACTGGAATAATCTCTGTATCTGATGCGGCCATCGCCTGCATGAACAGCTCACCAGCGATCACCAGACATTCTTTGTTGGCGATTGCCAATCGTTTCGCGCGTGTTGCTGCGCGCAGAGCCGGTCGCAGACCCGCGGCTCCAACGATTGCTGCCATAACACAGTCGACGTCGCGATCTGCAGCCTCGTCCAAGCCCGTCGGGCCAGCTGCCACGATCGTCTCACTACCAAAGAGCGCGTCCTTCAAATCTTGGTAGCGCTCTGGGTTCGCAACCACTGCGATTTCGGCATCATGCGTGCGCGCCGCAGCTGCTAACACATCTACATTATTGTTAGCAGTAATAGCTTTGATCTGGAATGCGCCCCGCTTCGCCGCATTGACCACTTCGAGAGTGCTCTGTCCAACAGATCCCGTCGCGCCCAGGATACTTAAGCGTGTCGGGCCGTCTCCCATCAACTGGTCCTTGCTTGGCTGCGTGACCAACGCGCCAGCTTCGTTCCGGCGGTCCACCCGTTCTTGCACCTTACCCCCTCGTTCGGCCTCCGTTCGGCGGCCAACAACCACCAAGCTGTTATAGTGAAAAGCCACGCAACAATGCTTGCGCAGGTGCATCTAGATTGATCGAGTAGGCTATCAGGCATGCCAGCGCAAAGCTCGCTATCGCGCCGTCCATTCGATCCAAAAACCCCCCGTGTCCCGGAATTAACCCACTGGCATTCTTGACTCTGCCGAGACGTTTAAGGCTGGATTCAGCTAAATCTCCGATCAAGGCAGCCAAGCCCAGAAGGAAGCCGATTGCGCAGAGCCAGATAACACCAGTGCCCGGTATGAACACTGTTGCCACCGCGGCAACCAACGTACTGGCGGTCAGCCCCGCCAATGCACCAGACCACGTTTTCTTAGGTGAAACAGACGGCCAAAGTCGCGGGCCGCCAGCCGCCCGGCCAGCCAACATCGCGACGGAATCATGAGCCCAGACGCACGCGAATATCAAAAGTACCGCGGCCAGACCCTGCTCACTATCGCGGAGCCAGATAATACCAGTTGCGGCAATCCCAACATAGGGGACACCGAGTGCAGATAGCTTTCGATATTCTTTGGATCGTCGGATAGCGATTGCTACAAAACCAACGACCAAAACGAGCAGTGCGTACTGCATCTCACCGGCAGCGGCTAACGTAATCGCGATGACCAAAGCCGCGACATGCACGAACAGCATATCGTCAAATTCGCAATTGCGCACAAGCCGGCCCCATTCCCACGCCAAAAGGGCCGATACAGCAACGACGACGACGGCCAGAGGCCAAGGGCCGGCAACGGTTGCGCCGATGCCGATCGTCGCAAGAATGACTGCCGATATTACACGTTTCACCAACTCGCCACCGGTTGGTCGAACAAAGGGCGTCGCAGGCCCGTTTTGTGACAGATGCTCGGACATTAATTGCCGATGACCCGGATCAAGAAGCTGATGACTGTTTGGACAGCCCACCAAATCGCCGGTCGCGCATATGATATTGCGCTATGGCATCGGTGAGATGGTCCTTCGAAAAGTCCGGCCAGTTCACGTCAAGAAAAACAAACTCGGCATAGGCCAATTGCCAGAGCAAGAAGTTGGAAAGCCGTTTTTCGCCGCTGGTGCGGATAAGCAGTTCAGGATCGGGGTGTCCGTTCGTCGTCAGTGCTTCTGAGAAATTCTCGACCGTAATCAGATTAGGGTCCAGTTTGCCGTTCTGTGCGGCCAACGCCAACCGCTGCGCGCCAGCGACGATTTCCTGCCGCGCACCATAGTTGAACGCAATGACCAAATTAAGCTTTGTGTTTGCCTCAGTCAGCTTTTCCGTGTCTTCGATCATCCGCAACATGTCGGGTTCGATGTTACCCCGTTCACCAATCACGATCAGGCGCACGCCAGACTGGTGCAACTCGGCGCAATCTCGCTGGATAAAGCGCTTCATGAGCTTCATGAGATCGCTGACTTCACCACTTGGACGCGACCAGTTTTCTGACGAGAAACTATACAGCGTCAGATACTCAAGCCCCAGTTCCATGGCGGCTTTGATGGTTCGGCGAACGGCTTCGACGCCCATGCGGTGGCCGAGCGCGCGCGGCAAGTGTCGTGCCGATGCCCAACGGCCATTACCATCCATAATGATCGCGACGTGACGCGGCGCCACTTCGATTCCGGCAAGCTCAGATTGCGCAGAAGCATCCGTCACGTTGATTGGGACCTTTTCAGTGATTTGCCACGTTGATAGGCGCCTTTGACCAGCGCCTGCATAGATCGATCTAAACTTTGTTGATCTCAGTTTCCTTGGTCGCCAGGAGTTCGTCAATTTCCTTGATGACGCGATCCGTTGCAGTTTGCACTAGAGCGCCTGACTTCTTCTGTTCGTCTTGACTGATATCGCCATCTTTTTCGAGCTTTTTCAGATGATCGTTGCCGTCACGACGCACATTGCGCACACCGACGCGGGCATTTTCGGCATATTTGTTGGCGACTTTGGCCAGCTCCTGTCGCCGCTCCTGCGTCAATGGTGGAATCGGCAGACGTAAAACAGTGCCATCAGTGACCGGGTTGAGGCCGAGGTTTGATTCGCGAATTGCTTTTTCAACAGCCGCTACGGCTGATTTATCCCATACAGAAATCTGGAGCATGCGGGATTCAGGCACAGATACGCTACCGACCTGGTTGATCGGCATTTTCTGGCCGTAGAGATCCACCACGAGTGGTTCGAGCAGAGCGGCACTCGCCCGCCCGGTTCGGAGGCCGCCAAATTCCTTCTTCATATTGTCGACCACGCCCTGCATGCGGCTTTCGTATGATTTGATCTTGAATTCTTCGTTCTTCGCCATCGGTCTTCCTCTATAAGATGCTGGCTTTATCAGATGCCGGCTTTATCGCGTGCCAGTGCTGGCAGGTTCGCCGGCAGAATTGTCATCGGGCCAGACACAAAATGGTTCGTCGCACTGCAGCTGACTTCAGATATCGGCTGGTTTAGCGCGGGGTCGGTCTCGTTCACACGAAGGCACGTCTATTCGATCACAGTACAGCGCGCCTCTCCTCGTAGGACTTTTAGTAGATTACCCTCTTCCTTGATGGAAAACACCACCACCGGCAGATTGTTGTCCCGGGCAAGCGCAATGGCGGCACCATCCATGACCCGAAGATCCCGTGCCAGTACTTCGCTGTACGTCAGCCTATCATACCGCTCAGCGTTGGGGTTTATTTTGGGGTCTTCAGCGTAGACGCCATCCACCTGAGTTGCCTTGGCAACCGCGTCGCAGCCCAATTCAATGGCACGGAGTGCTGCCGTCGTATCGGTTGTGAAGAACGGATTGCCCGTTCCCGCTGCAAAAACAACGACGCGACCAAGCCCGACATGATGCAGCGCTTTTGGCCGCACATATGACTCGCAGACCGTCGGCATTGGAATTGCTGAGAGGACACGCGAGGGGACTTCGAATTTTTCGAGCGCGCTTTGAAACGCCAACGCATTCATGACTGTGGCCAGCATGCCCATGTAATCTGCAGTGGCTCGATCCATGCCGGATGCAGCGCCAGCCAGGCCACGGAAGATATTGCCGCCGCCAACCACAACCGCAATCTCACACCCTGCGGCCGCTGCCTCCGCGACATCTCTGGCGAGACGCTCAGTAACTGCGGTATCAATCCCGAACCCTTGCTCGCCCATCATCGCTTCACCGGAGAGTTTCAGCAACAATCGCTTGTATTTAAGCGGTTCAGTCATGGTGGAGCCTCTCGACGATGCGTTGGTTTGGACCTATATGCGCGACTCTCATGGCGATGGACACATGAAAAAGCCGGCTGACGATGTCAACCGGCCCATTTCTGTAGACAGTGTATACAGGTCGTGACCAGGCTTAACTGGTTCCTGCTGCCGCTGCGACTTCTGCTGCGAAGTCTTCTTCCTTCTTTTCGATGCCCTCACCAAGGCCATAGCGCACGAACTTGGTGATTTTGACCGGACTACCGATTTCTTTCTCAAACGCTTTCACGGCCTGATCGACGGTCGCTTTGCCATCGATCACAAAGGTCTGCTGCAGCAAAACAACCTGCTGGAAGTATTCCTTGCGCAGGCGTCCTTCGACCATCTTCTCGATGATTTCTTGCGGCTTGCCGGATGCTTGTGCCTGCTCCAGGTAGATCGCGCGCTCTTTGCTGATGATCTCTTGATCGAGCTCATCGGGTGTCAAAGCGAGCGGAGAGACGGCCGCAATGTGCATGGCGATCTGCCGTCCGAAGGCGAGCAATTTCTCTGCATCGCCTGAACTTTCGAGGCCAACGAGAACGCCGATTTTGCCGAGACCATCACTGACTTTGTTGTGCACATAGTCAGCCACGACGCCTTCTGAAACCTCAAACACCTCGGTGCGGCGCAACGACATGTTCTCGCCGATGGTTGCGATGCTCTCAGTGATGACCGCTTCAACGGTGTCGGTTTTGCCAGTGTACGTCATGGCGAGCAGCTTGGCTGGATCGCCCGCCGCCTCGGGTGCTAACGATGCGATCGTGCGGACCATGTCTTGGAACTGATCGTTGCGCGCAACGAAGTCCGTCTCGGCATTCACCTCGACAATGGCACCCTGTTTGCCCGATGCCGTTACACCGACAAGGCCTTCAGCTGCGATGCGATCGGACTTTTTGGCGGCCTTGGACAGACCTTTGGCGCGCAACCAGTCAATCGCGGCCTCGATGTTGCCGTCGTTTTCAGTGAGCGCCTTTTTGCAATCCATCATGCCGACGCCAGTTTTCTCGCGCAGGTCTTTGACCAAGCTGGCCGTAATCGTTGTCATAGCAATTGCTTTCTTGTTCGTGACCCACTTTCGGTCGCAACGAGGAGGGCAATGCAGCTACAAAGCCGCGTCGCCCATCCTTTTCAAGTCAGGTTTGACGTCCAAAGCGCCTGAAATCAGGCCGCGTTTGCCGCAACCAGCTTTTTCGCACTGCCGACCCAGTCAGCTTCCGAAATTGCGGATGCTTCCATTTTCAGCTCAGCTGCCAACAATGCCAGATTGGCCTCGTCGAGGTCAGCAATCTGCCAATAGTGGTAGACGCCAATTCCGCTCAGCTGCTGCTGAATTCGAGCATCAATTCCAGCAACTAGTTTGAGGTCGTCAGCTTCGCCACGTGGCGCCTCGATACCTACGAAACGTGCACCCTCAGCAGCTTCTGCAGGTGCAGCAACGTCAGCGACATCTGGCAGCTCTTCAAGTGCCGGTGCTTCAGATGCACCCATGTCGACACCGCTTTGCGATTGACCGCGTGCAATGCCGTCAAGAGCGGCACGTGCAATCAAGTCGCAATAAAGCGTAATCGCGCGGCCAGCATCATCGTTGCCCGGAATAGGGAAATCGATACCATCTGGATCGCAATTGGTATCAATCACCGCAATAATCGGAATTTTGAGCTTGCGGGCTTCGGCGATAGCGATGGATTCTTTGTTCGTATCAATTACGAACAGGAGATCCGGCGTGCCGCCCATGTCTTTGATGCCGCCGAGCGATTGATTGAGCTTTTCGCGCTCTCGCGTCAGGTTCAACAGCTCTTTCTTGGTCCGGCCTGTGCCGTCACCTGCCAGGATTTCATCTAGCTGGCGCAACCGACGAATGGAGAGTGAAATCGTCTTCCAGTTCGTCAGCGTACCACCGAGCCAACGGTGGTTCATGAAATATTGAGCAGAGCGCGTAGAGGCATCTGCGATTGAGTCTGCGGCTTGGCGTTTTGTACCGACAAACAGGACGCGGCCGCCCTTGGCAACTGTGTCAGAAACCTTAACCAAGGCCTGATGCAGCAGTGGGGTTGTCTGCGTAAGGTCGACAATGTGGATGTTATTACGGGTCCCGAAGATGTAACTCGACATCTTAGGGTTCCATCGATGACTCTGGTGGCCGAAGTGCACGCCGGCTTCCAAGAGCTGACGCATAGTAAATGCGGGCAGCATGGGCAGTTCCTTTTTCCGGTTGTTCCGCCGCAAGCCGGAGAAGACCGCACTCTAGATCACCAAATGGTCAGTGACAGAGCCGCCCACCGGAGCGCGCTTGCAGGGCTTTTTATCTGCAGTGCGCATGGCTTGCGTGAGAGATGAGCAGCCTGATAGTACAAGACCAGCAATTATTCAAGGAAAAAGACACGCGAACAGGCGACCTGACGCAAGAAAGACGCCGCAATTTCGTGCGGCGCCTTTCTTGATTTACTGTTCGACAAGGGCGTAGCCGACGTCTCAGCAACGATTATCGTGACGCCAGCAGGCCCGATCATTGCCGCGATTGCAGCGACGGAGCCACGTGCGGCAGTTTCTGCGGTTGCGACGGACACGCCGGCGGTCTGCGCGTGCTTGTTCAGACGCGATGATGGCGCCACCAATGATAAGCGCACCGATTGCGAGGCCGGCACCTACTCTGCGGCCACGGCGACGCTTGGCAACGACTATTTCGGCCGGCTTCGCGGCTTTCTGCGTGCGTGGCAGCTGAATCCCGGACATACCATGCATTGTCGTGGTTTTTGCGATAGTTGCAGGCGCCTCGGCAGCATTTGCTGCCCCAGCGCCAATTGCCAAGGCCAAGCTGGCAACCATGGCCAATCCAAGTGTTTTCATTTGATTTCTCCTAGAGTTGAGTGGGCGGCGATATGAGCCTCACCCTGTTCATCAACGTCACTTGCAACACTATCCGAATAGTTGGCCAACCATGACTCGCCATGGCGGCGGCGTCCAGTATTGGATCCCGGAGTTGATGAAATTGCACTCAACTGTGTCAGGCGGCAATTTCATCTATCACCAACACGCCCTCGATCGCAGAGAGGACGCCGCGTGAGGGCGGTGTCGTGTCATAGCGACCCGGCAGTATGATATCGTACTGTAGTCCTTTGTCGGGCATATCGACGACTAGTCGGATCTCATCTCGTCCCGGCTTTAAGCTTTCGCGCAGCTCAGCCAACAGCAATTCGGATTTGCCGTTTGAAAGCGCATGTCCGTCGAGTGTGAGACGCAGCGGGCAACTGATCGCACCGGCAGCGCTATCGAGGCTTTGGATGCCGCCGACACGCATCTTGATCGTTTCACCATCATATTCAGCTTCGATCGCAACAACAACGGGCGTACCCGGTTCCAGCAGCGTACGGCTCGCTGTCAATGTGTCGGAGAATATAACCGCTTCGAACTGCCCCGTGGTGTCAGAGAACATCGCAAACGCAAACGCATTACCTTTTGCCGACTTGCGTTCGCGGGCCGAGACAACAATGGCCGCGATACGTCCGCCCAGCTTGCCGTGCTCAACGCCTGCTTCAAATGCTGCATAGGTCTGCACGCCCATGCTTTCCAATACGCTCTCGTACTCATCAAGCGGATGGCCGGAAAGATAGAAGCCAACCGCGTCGAATTCTTTTTCCAGGCGCTGCATCGGTGTCCAGGCTTTCGCCGGCCGAATGTCGAGACTGGCGGGTGCATCGCCACCGGCGCCACCAAATAGATCCTGGATGCCACTGGCCGCGTTGGCGCTCATGCGATTGGCGAGCGCCAGGATCTGCTCAGCATTGCTATGCACGATGGCCCGGTTAGGCTCCAGTGAATGGAAGGAACCGGCAGCTGCCAAAGTTTCTACGTTGCGTTTATTGAGCGTCCGGGACGCAAGCCTGCGCGCAAAGTCGGAAAGGTCTTCGAACTTGCCATTTTCCTCACGCTCCTTGACGACTGTCTCGACAGCGCCTGCGCCAATGTTCTTCAACGAGGCGAGCGCGTAACGTATCGCGCCATATTCCATTTCATCGGTTGGCGGCTCGGACGAGAACTCAACATCGGAACTATTGATGCACGGCAACTTCAGTTCGATGCCACTGCGTTTGGCTTCAGCTGCAAACACGGCCAGCTTGTCGGTGTTGGCCGTATCGAGCGTCATCGAGGCTGCGATAAACTCTGCGCGGAAGTTCGCCTTCAGATAAGCCGTGTGATAGCTGATCAGCGCGTAGGCTGCCGCGTGCGATTTGTTGAAGCCATAGCCGGCAAACTTGTCGACGTGTTCGAATATGAAGGAAGCATCGGATTTTTTGACGCCTTTCTCAACGGCGCGACGGACAAATTCCGCCTGCTGCTGCGCCATCGCGATTTTATCTTTTTTGCCCATCGCACGGCGCAGCACGTCCGCTTCACCGAGTGAGTAACCACCCATCACCTGGGCGATCTGCATCACCTGTTCCTGGTAGATGATGACGCCATAGGTTTCGCCAAGGATCTCTTCCAGCATGGGGTGGAAGCAATCCACCGGCTCTTCGCCATGTTTGCGGTTGATGTAGGTTGGAATGTTGTCCATCGGGCCTGGCCGATAGAGCGAGACCATCGCGATGATGTCTTCGAAACGGTCGGGCTTCAGTTTCTTCAAACTCTCGCGCATGCCGGTTGATTCCAACTGGAACACACCAACCGTGTCAGCCCGCGCAAGGAGATCGTAGCTCGCTACATCCGTCAGCGGCAGTGCTGGTAGATCAACATCAATGCCACGACCACGCTTGATCAGCTCAACGGCCTTCTGCAGAACCGTCAGCGTTTTCAGGCCAAGAAAGTCGAATTTAACGAGGCCCGCTGCCTCAACCAGCTTCCAGTTGAACTGAGCGATTGGGAAGCTGGACTTTGGATCGCGATAGAGCGGCACCAGTTCATCAAGCGGGCGATCACCAATGACAAGCCCGGCTGCGTGGGTCGATGCGTGTCGATAGAGGCCTTCGAGTTTCTGGGCCATCTCGAGCAGGCGCGCGACCATCGGGTCATCGTCAGCCTCCTCAAGTAGCCGTGGTTCCTCTTCCATGGCTTCTGGCAGTGTCATCGGGTTGGCTGGATTGTTGGGCACCAACTTGCACAACCGGTCGACCTGACCATAAGGCATCTGCAGCACACGACCGACATCGCGCAGCACTGCGCGGGCCTGCAATTTTCCGTGCGTTATAATCTGAGCAACACGGTCCTGCCCGTACTTTTGCTGGACGTACCTGATCACCTCCTCGCGCCGATCCTGACAGAAGTCGATGTCGAAATCTGGCATCGAGATACGTTCGGGGTTGAGGAACCGCTCGAACAGCAGGCCAAACTGCAAAGGATCGAGATCCGTGATCGTCAAAGAATAAGCAACCAAGGAACCAGCACCGGACCCACGGCCAGGGCCAACCGGTATGCCTTGTGCCTTGGACCACTTGATGAAGTCGGCAACGATCAGGAAGTAACCGGGGAACTTCATGCTGTTGATGATGCCAAGCTCAAACTCGAGCCGGTCGTCGTAATTCTCACGCGTAAAACCTTCGGCAACATCCGTCGCTTCAAGGCGCCGTTTGAGCCCTTCACGCGCTTGGTTCGCGAGCTCATCTGCTTCGATCTGTAGTTGCTCTTCGTCGGTCGCGTCATCGTTGGCTGCAACAAACCGCGGCAGGATCGGTGCTTTGCCAAGCGGACGCATATGACAGCGGCGCGCAATCTCGATTGTATTGTTAACGGCTTCCGGCAAGTCGGCAAACAAAGCCGCCATTTCGGCTGCTGTCTTCAGCGCATGTTCCGGCGTGAGACGCTTGCGATCATCCTCGACGACATAGTTACCGCCAGCAATGCACATCAGCGCGTCATGCGCCTCATACTCATCTGGAGACGCGAAATGACAATCGTTGGTTCCGACCAGCGGAATACCTTTGTCGTAGGCCAACTTGATGAGGGCTGCTTCTGCGTCTCGCTCCTCCGTCATGCCGTGGCGTTGCAGCTCGACATACAGACGATCACCAAAGATTTCCGCAAGTTGATCGAGGCGCTTGTCGGCGATGTCTACGCGATCTTCGATGATGGCCCGGTTGATCGGGCCTTCTGGGCCGCCCGTCAGCAGGATCAGACCTTCGTGATGTTCTTCAAGTCGCTTGATGCCGACATGCGGTGCTTGGACTTCTGTCGGATCGAAAAACGCCTGACTGCTAATCTTCATCAGATTGGCATAGCCCGCATCGTTCATGGCAAGCACCGCAACGTCACCCGAAATAGTCGTATCCGCATTGGCACCAGCCAGCGCTGCACGCGACGGGTCGGCGAGCGTATCGCCAAAATCGACACTCAATGTGAGGCCTGCAATTGGCTGCACGCCGGCATCGGACAGCTTGTTCGAAAACTCCAGGGCACCGAACAGGTTGTTTTGATCAGTCAGGGCAATGGCTGGAAATGCATTTTCGACGCTCAGCTTCGCAAGCTTCGGAATCAGCAATGCGCCCTGCAGCAACGAATATGCCGAGCGCACGCGCAGATGGATAAATTGTGGTGCTGAGTTGGTCATAGAAGCTACCGGTCCGGGAATCGAATTGTTGCCCGAAAATGTACCCCGCCTGCCTCAAATGTGCACCATGGGGTTCGAGGTAATGCCCGCTTCACACAGCTTCGCCTGACGAAAGCGCTTCTATCGGTTGCAGACGACCCTCATAGCGGACAATGAAACCCGCCAAGGGATGATCAATCCTCACGTCAAAACACGGCGCGCGGCTGTCATCAGCGTACTCCCGTGTTTGACTGGATGGCACCAGAAATGCCGGCAACGCAATGAAACCCAGCAACCGAACGGCATCGACCGGATAATGCAGCGCATCTCCATCCCTATGCAGATTGATCCGAAAACTCAATGGCCCGAAACGTTCCCAGATTTGGCCGGTTGGAGCGCCACTTCTGCGTGATAGGTGCGAGCAAAATACAGCGTTACCGAACCGCCGCCGCCAAGTCTCTCCTGACACCGTGCGTTTCATGTCAACGCGGGCCTCTATGTCGTCTGCAGCTGGCGGGAGCCCCATGCACCAACCGATAAGGCGCGACAGCACGCCATTGCCCCGCTGTACACGCGCTGAACCCACGAATGCTCGTTCGTCTAGGACGTTATGTAAATCGCGAATGGGTTCAGGGAGTTCTGAGTAGCCGTCCGACAACGCGCATTCAAACACCGTCAACATCTCTTCGGTTGTCCTGCCACTGTTGATTGCAAATGGTTTCAGTCCCTCCTCGACATCTTCAATTGTCATCTCGTCGAGGCATGGGCGGGCGCCAAACGGAATACGCTCTGGTTCGCGACATAGTCGCCGTGCGAGCACGTATGCTGGTGTCGACGGTATTTCCGGACCGTCTCCGGCTTCAGCGATAATCGTGTAGGTGCGTCGCTCGCCAACGCCGTCATGCGTGCGACCCACGACATCGACCGTCATCGCGCCACGATCGGAGCCAAACGGTTTCAACCACTCTGCAACCCACAGCAGCCAGCCCGATAAAGGCGTCGCAGAGCGCATCAGTCCCAAACGCACAAGCCAGGCAAGGGCCGCCAATCCCAGATGCATTATCGACAATTCGAGCCCGGCCTTAAAGCGAACTGTGCGGGTTGCGTAGTGGCTGGGGAAAAGCTGTAGATCAGGCGCTCCGATCGGGCTGGCGTAACGTCGACCCAGCGGCTCGCGGTTAGCGACCTTCGGCGAGGCGCGCGTCACATCGCACCAACCTCTCATTGTTGACGGCTCCCCTGCCCGCCACACTTTTATCGGTTTGCCGACCTGTGCCAAGATCGCCTCAACAACTGAGCGACCACGTGGCGCGCGGTTGCCCGGCAGGATTGCACTTTCTATCAGGTCGATACTGGCTAATCCGTGCGAGAGCGATGCCACCGCAGCAGACGAGATTGCGGGCACACTACTGCAGCCGGAAAGTGCCACGCACTCGGTTGTAACGGCCTCATCATTAATGTTCGATATGCCTGCAACAAAGTCCGCATCATCCGCAAGGTCGAGGTAGTGCGCACCATTGCGCATGGCAGCGCGGGCGATGCGATACGGATCACCTGAATAAGATTGAAATGGCCCAGCTGCGTCGACGACAATCGCTGGCTGAAGCTTCCGAATTGCAGCGTCGATATCAGCGTTCGTGTCGATTTGAGCCGGAGTGCCACCGTATTCTTTGCAATGCGCTTGCGCCGCGCTCAGTCTGCGCCCCGCAACAATGATCTCGAGATCATGGTGCGCCGACAAGCGACGGCTCAGTCGACCACCAAATACGCCATAACCACCAATCACTAGGATGCGTGGCTTTGCGTCCAGCGCTGTCATCTTATTTGAGGGCTTGTGGATCGAGCTCAGTCAATCGGCCATCAGCAAGGCGCAGAACGCGGTGCATTCGGGCGGCCAGTTCCATGTTGTGCGTGGCGATCAATGCCGCAACGCCGGTGTGTTCAATCAGATTGATCAGATCTGTAAAAACGCGCTCTGACGTCGAAGGATCGAGATTGCCCGTCGGCTCATCTGCCAACAGTAGACGCGGCTCATTCGCCAGCGCCCGCGCAATCGCCGTGCGTTGTTGCTCACCGCCGGATAGCTCTGCTGGACGATGATTGAGCCGCGATTGAAGGCCCAGCAGGCCGAGCATTTCTGCTGCCCGTTTGCCGGCGGCTCGCTTCGTCTTGCCTTGGATCATCTGCGGCATCACAACGTTCTCTTTGGCAGAGAACTCGGGCAGCAGTTGATGGAACTGATAGACGAAGCCCATTTCGTCGCGCCGCACGGCGGTCCGCTCAGCGTCGTTCATGCGCGCACAATCCTGGCCATTGACCAGAACCCGACCCGAGTCCGGCGTCTCCAACAACCCGGCGATGTGCAGGAGTGTTGATTTGCCCGCACCCGATGGACCAACGAGGGCGACGGCCTGCCCTGGATTGAGCACCGCGCTTGCGTCATCCAGTACACGGATTTCGCGTGAGCCCTGATGGAACGAGCGCTGCAATCCTTCCAGTTGGAGGATCGGGACATGCGTCTCTACGTGGCGCTGCATCGCGATCTCCTCACTCATATCGGAGCGTTTCTACAGGATCGAGTTTTGATGCTCGCCATGACGGATAGAGCGTGGCGAGCAGTGTCAAAACCAACGCAAACACAACGATCCAAGCCGTCTCCGTCGGATCAATTTCGGCTGGCAAACGCGAGAGATAGTAAACCTTCGGGTCCATCAATGTGGTGCCGGTCAGATACTGGACTATTTGGCGTACCTCTTCGATGTTCCAGCAAAAAATGATGCCAAGGATCAAACCAGCGAACGTGCCGACCACGCCGATCGAGGCCCCCGTGATCAGGAACACGCGCATTATTGCGCCTTTGGTTGCACCCATGGTGCGCAGAATCGCGATGTCGCGACCTTTGTCTTTGACCAGCATCATGATCCCGGAAATGATGTTCAACGCGGCTACCAGAATAATGAGCGACAAAATGATGAACATCACGGTGCGCTCAACTTCGAGGACCGTAAAGAAGGTCTGATTGCGTTGTTGCCAGCTGGTGAACAGGTACTCGCCGGGCACTGCCTTCTTCATCGCGGCGACATACGTTGCGACCTTCTCCGGGTCGTCGGTGACGATTTCGAGAACATCGACCTGTCGGCCTTTCGAGAAATAGCGCTGGGCTTCGTGCAATGGCATGAACACCATCGAACGATCGTATTCCGACATGCCCAGCTCAAAGATGGCGGCAACCTGATAAGGCCGCGTGCGCGGCGCTGTTCCGAACGGGGTCTTCGCACCACGTGGCGACACCAAGGTTACGTAGCCGCCGAGTGAAATATTTAGTGCTTGAGACAAGCGCGAACCAATCGCAATACCGCGCTGTTTGTCAAAATCTTTGATCGATCCATAGATGATATTGTTGGCAACCAATGGCAGCGCCCGGATGCCATCTTCCGTCATGCCGCGCACCAAACCACCCAGCGCCTGGGCTGGGGATGACAGCATCACCTGGCCTTCAATCAGCGGCACTGCATGTCTGATACCCGGCACTTTCACCAGTTTTTGCGCAATGTCTTCATAGTTACCAAACGGCCCGGTACCAGAGACGCGTTGCACAACGGCATGACCGTTGAGTCCTAAAATTTTCTCATACAGTTGATTGCGGAAACCGTTCATGACGGCCATCACAATGATTAGCGTTGCAACACCAAGCATGATCCCAATGAACGAAAATCCGGCGATGACTGATATGAACCCTTCCTGACGACGCGCTCGCAGATAACGCATCGCGAGCAACCATTCGAAGGCCGCAAATGGACGTGTTGCGCTGGTAGAACTCATGCGGGTCTGTCTTTCGGATAGGCTCTAACAGAGAATACGTTGGCTCTTCACGCGGTCAATCAATGTGTCAGCGACGGTGTCGATTGGAACTTCCTGCTTGTCGCCGGTCTTACGGTCTTTGACTTCGGCCATCCCATTTGCAACGCCCATCGGCCCAACCACCAACTGATAGGGCAAGCCAATCAGATCCATCGTGGCGAACTTGGCGCCCGCGCGTTCGCCGGTGTCGTCATAGAGCACGTCGATCCCGGCATTGATGAGGCGCTCATAGAGCGACGCGCATGCACCGTCTGTTCCCGCATCGCCTGATTTTAGGTTGATCAACCCAACTTCAAACGGCGCAACGGGAACTGGCCAGACAATGCCGCCATCATCGTGACAAGCCTCGATGATCCCTCCAACAAGACGCGACACGCCGACGCCGTATGATCCCATATGCAGGGCAACCGGAGTTCCATCGGGGCCTTGGACCTTGCAGTTCAGTGGCTCTGAGTACTTGGTGCCAAAGAAGAAAATATGGCCGATTTCAATACCGCGCGCTGACACCTGTTTATCGGATGGCACCTCGGCATCAAATTTGGCTGCATCGTGCATCTCGTCGGTTGCCGCATAGAGCGATGTCCACTTGTCGACGATCGGCGTCAGGTCACCGTCATAGTCGAGGTCAATCGGTGGGATCGCACCGTCGATCAAGTCCTGGTGGCAGAACACCTGGCTTTCGCCGGTCTCAGCCAGGATGATGAACTCGTGCGACAGGTCGCCACCTATGGGTCCTGTATCGGCTGCCATCGGAATCGACTGCAGTCCCATTCGTGCGAATATTCTCAGGTACGACGCAAACATCCGGTGATACGAGCGCCGGCCTTCTTCTTCAGATAGATCGAACGAATAAGCGTCCTTCATCAGAAATTCGCGGCCCCGCATCACGCCAAAGCGCGGGCGGATCTCGTCGCGGAATTTCCACTGGATATGATAGAGATTCCGCGGCAGATCGCGGTAAGAGCGCACGCCATCACGGAAGATCGTCGTGATCAGTTCTTCATTGGTCGGCCCATAAAGCATTTCGCGCTCATGACGGTCCTCGATGCGCAGCATTTCTTTGCCGTAATCTTCGTAACGCCCTGATTGTTTCCAGAGATCCGCCGATTGGATGGTGGGCATCAAGACTTCGATGGCACCCGCGCGGTTCTGTTCGTCGCGCACAATATTGGCGATCTTGTCGAGGACCCGCAAACCGAGCGGCAACCATGAATAAATCCCGGCGCTCGACTGGCGCACCATGCCCGCGCGTAACATCAACTGGTGAGATATGATCTCAGCTTCTTTAGGTGTGTCGCGCAGGACGGGTAGAAAGTAGCGGGAAAGATGCATGGTTTGGCTCAAACAATTAGGGAGGCGGTCTTTACGACTAAATGAGGCGATCAAAGGGGCGTACAATGATGCCATCCGTCACTGTCGGCTCATACCGGTTCATGGCCAGCAACGCAATGTGGCCGCTTCACGGACCTGTTGGCAGTATTGAGATTGATCCCGGGTGCTTATGCTCAACTTTGCACTTTGTTGGCCAGCTCAGAGATGCCGAAAAAGTCGAACTCAATGGCGGCCCAGATAATGCAAAATACGACGATTGATACCGCCGTGTTGATAAGAAACATCCGTTTCAGCGGGAATTTCGCGGGTGCGCTCGCTGGCGTGCCTGGAACGGTCTCGCCCGCTTCGGCCTGGGTGCGGACGCCAAATGGCAGGACCGCGAACAATACAATCCACCAGACTACGAAGAATATGGCAGCGCCAAAAACAATGCTCATGCGGTCACCCTTCGGCTAAACGACTGTTACGCCTCTTCGAGCTCGAGCAGTGTCCCGCAAAAATCTTTGGGGTGCAGGAACAGCACCGGTTTGCCGTGAGCACCCGTTTTCGGCTCGCCATCACCCAGCACGCGCGCACCGTCTGCAACGAGCTTGTCGCGTGCCTTGATAATGTCATCGACCTCGTAGCACAGATGGTGGATGCCACCGTCTGCATTCTTTTCGAGGAATTTCGCGATCGGAGAACCTTCACCGAGCGGCTCCAGCAATTCAATCTTGGTGTTGGGCAGGTTGATGAACACGGTCGTCACCCCATGGTCAGGCTGGGCAACCGCATCCGTAACATCGCCGCCCAGCGTATCACGGTAAACAGCAGCTGCAGCTGCAATGTCTTTCACCGCAATCGCGACATGGTTTAACCTGCCGATCATCGCTCGAACTCCCGATTTTCTAGCCGTTTTCTAGTACATTCCCGCGTTCAACAGCAGGAGATCGAGCCGGTGCAAGTGAGATGCGGGCCCTTGGGCCCAGCCCCTAGCCTTTGGTACGCAGCTCCGTCATGAGCACTTTGACAATCGGTCTCTTGCCCCAGGCATTGTCGACCACCGAGCGTACGGAACGGCGCACGGCTTCACGCAACACCTCAAGGTCCTTGCGACGTTTCGGTGGAATGCTGTCGACCGTTCCTTCGACCGCATCGAGGATCAGGTCTTCCATCAAATCTCCACGCGCATTGTGGCTCGGCACGCCATCTATGGCGACATCCAGATCGCCGATGACATTGCCGCGTTGGTCAACCGCCATTGCGACCGCAACGAGCCCGACAATCGCCAAACGACGGCGATCACGCACCGCGTTTTCGCCTTCTGAAATGACCAAGCGGCCGTCACGGAAACGTCGTCCGACCGGCACCTCATCAATTTGCTTCAGTTTGCCCGGCGCGAGACGCAACATCTGACCGTTTGTGATCATCTGGCTATTGGTGATGCCGGCTTCAGCCCCCTGGCGGATATTCTCTTGCAGATGCCGTACTTCACCGTGCATTGGCACCAGTGCTTTCGGCTTCAACCAAGCAAACATCTGCGCTAATTCCTCACGGCGCGGGTGGCCCGTGACGTGGACAAGCCCATCGGCATCAGTAATGACTTTGTAGCCGCGTTCGGCGAGCAGATTTTGCACCGCCATCACCGATTTTTCGTTGCCCGGAATGGTACGCGACGAATAGATCACCGTGTCACCACGGACAAGTTTGACGTCGCGATGGCTGCCTTCGGAAATGCGTGCCATCGCGGCGCGCGATTCGCCCTGGCTGCCGGTCGCGATCACCAAGGCTTCGCCGCGCTCCATGTGTCGGAAATGTTCCTGATCCAGATACGTGAAATCCTCGGGGAGATAACCCGTATCGATCCCGACTTGTATGACCCGGTGTAACGAACGGCCTGCCACCAGCAAGCGCCTGCCTGTTGCTTTGGCGGCTTCTGAGGCGGCATAGACACGTGCAAGGTTTGACGCGAACGTCGTCATTGCGACTTGCCCGGTCTGTTCTGCAATAATGTCGGTTAGTGATTTGGCGACCTCAGCTTCAGACGGAGAGGTACCATCACGAAACGCATTAGTTGAATCACAAACCAGCGTCATCACGCCTTCTTCGCCGATCTGCTTGATGCGCTCGACATTGGTCGGGCGGCCAACTAGTGGATTCTCATCGAGCTTCCAGTCCGCCGTATGAAACACCGTGCCGTGCGGCGTGCGCAGCACGACAGCCGATGTTTCTGGGATTGAGTGCGACATCGACACGAATTCGAGGTCAAAGCTGCCTGCCTTGAACTTGCTGTCGATCGGTATTTCACGAATGTCAGGTTTCAGGTCGCCACCGAATTCAGCCAGCTTGGCTTTCAACATGCCAACCGTGAACGGCGTCGCATAGACCGGACACTTGAGTTGCGGCCAGCTTTCGATGAGCGCGCCGAGGTGGTCTTCGTGGGCGTGCGTGATGACGATGCCATCGAGTTGTTTATTCTGCTCTGCGATGAATTTGAGCTCCGGCAGAATGACATCCACGCCCGGCTCATTGTCGCCCGGAAACGTCAGCCCGAGATCAACCATCAGCCAGCGCCGGTCTTCAGGTGGCCCGATACCATAGAGATAGACGTTCATGCCGATCTCGCCGAGACCGCCGAGGGCGACCAGAACGAGTTCGTCTTCGCCGCCCGTGTCAGAATTGTTTTTTGCGTCGCTCATGCGCGCTTCTCCGAAAGAGGTAAGGTGGACGCGAGTGATACGTCGCCATGTTCAATTTTGATGGGGGCTTTCTCTCCCGTCGCCAGGAGTAGGGCGCCGTTTTCGGCGAGCCCTGCGAATGTGCCCTCAAGGTATCGTTGGTTCGTGTTTACAGTCAATCGTTGCCCCGGTGCATGCGCGCGCTCCAGCCATGCTGTGCGGATCGCTGCAAACCCATGGCCATCGTTCCAAATCTCCAGCCAGGATCGCATGTTTCTCGCCAGAACCTGGATCAATTCGTTCGGGGTTGGCGCTGCTCCGTAAAGATCGATTTGCGTTACGGCACGCCCTTCAATGTCTGGTGTGACCGCAATATTAATACCCATACCGATGATCACGACGATCGCACCATCGTAGTTTGCACTTTCAACCAGTATTCCCCCAACTTTAGCCGGACCGATCAAGACATCGTTCGGCCACTTGAGTTGTAGAGGCGCGCCACTGCCAAGATGCGGTGCAATGGCATCATACGCAGCCAACCCCGCGACAAATGACAACTGGTGGAGAACTGTGCGTTCACAGGTCGGCGTGAACAGATGTGTTGCGGATAGATTGCCGGGTGGCGATGACCAAGCCCTACCGGAACGGCCACGGCCCTGTTCCTGCCGATCCGACCGAATCCACAGCGGGCCGCGCTCTCCGGCCACAGCGCGCCGATGAGCTTCAGTATTGGTTGAGTCGATCGTCTCGAACTCGACAATTCTGGCAGGCACTGACGACAAATGGGCGGCCTTCGTAGCAGTCACGATTCATGTAGCGGCACACCATAGTTCATTCGTGGGTTGCTTCCCAATGCCGAATGATCAGCAGGTGACGATGCCGCGACCCTTGCATGGCCTGACTTCCCCTATACCCCAGGGCTGTTCAACGCTAACTACATGAAGCGATAATTGAGCGGCCGTGTGATGTCGAGGACGTTGTGCCACATGGCCTGCGAGATATTGTTTTCGCCGTTGGCACGCAGGATATTGAGGGCGAAGCTACGTACCCTGGC
>CAJQQK010000044.1 GCA_905480435.1 uncultured Hyphomicrobiaceae bacterium
GTCGCTACGAGGCGGGTGCGATCCTGCTGACATCAAACCGGTCAGTGGCCGAGTGGGGCGACGTCTTTGGCGATGCGGTCGTTGCCACCGCCATCCTCGACCGCCTGCTGCACCACAGCCACATCATCACCATCCGAGGCGGAGAGCTACCGCCTCAAGGAAAAACGTCGCAGCGGCCTGCTCAGCAAGCCAGCATCGGCAACCAAATCCAAACCGACGAAAGCCTAGCCTACCACGAAAGGTGGGTCAGTTCTTCGTGGCGCAAAAGGGTCAAAACCGGGTGTCGCTTGACACCAGCACTACAATATGCATTTATCAGTCAGCACAGCAGATCGACATGACGAAGAAAACTCTGAACAAGAAGAACCTGGAACGGCTTGGTGGTGAGAAACTAGCCGATCTGGTCATGGAGTTAGTGCAGGGCAACGCTGCATTGCAGCGACGAGCGCGAATGGAGCTGAGTGCAGCTAATGGACCACAAGATGTGGCCGTAGATATTCGCAAGCGCTTTGCCTCTCTGCGGCGTTCCACAAGTTTTATTGATTGGCGAAAGCAGCGTGAATTCGCGAAAGACCTCAATGGTCTGCTGGATATGATGCGAATGAAGCCTTTGAATTAGCATGGACGCTATTGACGATCGCCCCTTCTATCTATGAGCGCACGGACGACAGCAATGGCGCCATTGGCGATATCATGTCGTTGACGGTTCGATTAATCGAAACGGTTTCACCGCAAGTAAAATTGGACGCTGAAACGCTTGCTCACTGCATACTGGATGCTGTAATCGATGCTGGTTATGGCGAATTTGATGGCATTATCCCCGCCACCAAACCGATTTTAGGCAATGAAGGACTTGAGCACCTCAAACAGATCACCAGGGAATGGTCGGTAACCCCTGCCACGGAGCGAGAGCTGGAACGGTATAAGTCTTGGGGATTTGGCACAACGACGCCTGAAGAACTCGTTGAGCGAAATCGCAAGACGTCAAGCTCAATTATTTTGGCAGATATCGCAGATGCCCAGGACGACGTGGATGCCTACATGGCTCGCTATACTGATGAACAACTCACATACGGTACAATCGCTCCCGGTATTGCTCGCCGCTTGCTAGACGCGGAACGTGTTGATGAGGCTATGGACATCATCAATCGGTCACGTGAGGCCGAGAGTGGTAAGGCATTCAGAACCGCCTCGTATGATCTGGAAGCGGCATACGAGGAGTGCCTTGAGAAGTTGGGCCGCACAGATGAGCTCAAGCAGCATCTATGGGATACTTTCGAACAGACTTTGAGCAAACAATGCCTGCAAAAATATCTCAAGCTGCTGCCTGACTTTGAAGATATCGAAGTCGAAGATCGTGCATTGGCGCACGCTGAGAGATATCCTCGTCTCGGTGGAGCGATCAATTTCTTGATCAGCTGGCCAGCTCTCAGCCGCGCCGCCAAAACAATCGAGATCCGCGCAGCAGAACTTGATGGCGACAGCTATTACACATTGACGGAAGCAGCGAATACTTTAGCACCGGAATATCCTCTCGCCGCAACATTGATGCGGCGAGTTATGGTGCAACACACATTGAATGGCGGCAAGTCAAAACGCTATCGTTATGCGGCCCAACACTTGTCCGAATGTGCTGACAGCGACGCTGCGATTTCAGACTATGGCGATTTCATATCCCACGATCAATTCGTGGCTAAGCTGCGAGAAAAGCATCCTCGCAAACACGGGTTCTGGGGCTTGGTGGATGGTTGAAGTCGCTTTAGAAGGTTCTCACGGCCATCAACAATTTAGGCTTTACAAGTACACGGCATATCGCTCCTTGGGTGGAGAAGTGAGGTCGTTAGGCAACCCCTTGATATGCCGCCGTCACCAACTTTGCGGATAACTTCTTGGTGTGACGCTTCCAGTTATTGGCAGGGAACTGCCGGACCGACGGTAATATCTCTGTGAATTTACTACGGCCCACCTTCCGGAACTGCGGTCATCGTCGTATCAGATCCGTTGATAATCGCGTGGTGCCGGCGCTAGAGTAATGGGCGCCGGGTGGTGGCGAGTCGATAACTTCCGCGATCTTCCTGACAAGCTCAATCGTCCACCGGCCTTCGCCAATGAGCAGGCGGGCACTTGATAGGGCGGCAAGCCAATCCGTCTTCCAAACTCTGCTTGGGACATGCCGGTCTTGTCGAGATGGTCTTCAAGCCACTCAATAAATGTCGATTGATTCGGCATCATGACTATCTCCACGTCACGGTTGAAATACCAAGCTACTTAAATTGTTGCTATCTCCGGCAATCGTTATAGCGCTTCGACGTTGGGGTGTTGGCTTTTCCAAGCATCAAATCATCGTCTACTCTTCATCCACGGTTTGGCCAGCTAGCACTTCAGTTGGTGGCAGAGGGACGTCTACAACAAGCCAATATTGCTGTTGCGCATCGCCGTTGAGATCACTCAGATCGATACCAATCAAATCATCGATAGTGGATTTTGACTCTTCTGCATCAGAGCTACCCGCAGCAACCCAGTTACCTTCATCATCGATAGCAACAGCAATCCTGATCCTTCGTCGCTTCGGTGGCTCATGCTCTGCTTTGAACTGAATGACTGTCATTCAACGCCTCTCAATGTCTTGCGAGACTCATCTATTCCGAAGACGCTTAGCCAACAACACAACCAACGCTGCTGCTACTGCGACCAAGGCAGCAAAGCCCAAATTATCCATAGTGGTAGACATTGGTTTTTCAGCGTTATTGTCCAGCTTCGTGGTCTGACCACTCAATTGAGATGGATCGCGTCCCATCAGGTGGTGTAACAGTGCCGGTCAGGTCCGTCGCAACGTTGTCCGGACGGTCAGTCAGCGGTTAGGGCCGCCGGTTCTGATGCACCATCATGGCTGATGCCGCCGAGAGTTTCCAGTGTCATGTA
>CAJQQK010000045.1 GCA_905480435.1 uncultured Hyphomicrobiaceae bacterium
CCTCTGGCTGGCGCAGCGGGATGACTGTAGGGTTCGACATAGGCGTATCGCTCCTCTGGAGTTTATGGCTGGTCTCGATAACCGCCACGATACGTCACCTCTCTCAGATTCTGTCACCCAATTTCGGTCATAGCTCGCAAACTCGGAGTTGGCTTCGAGTGGAATTATTAAACGGGATCCGAGGCCATGACCTCTTTCCAAGAGGCTGCGGATGACATTTACACACCCTAAGACGTCATCCCGGCACTTGTTGCCGGGACCCATCGTGCTGCTGGCACAGGGCTTGCTGTTTGATTGGCCTGCGCCACTTGTCGAGCATCACCGCTTGCGGAGCGATGGATCCCGGTGACCAGCATCGGGATGACACTTTTATTGGTGCCAATGTTACGTCGGTTCGCCTCAGCTTGCGCGCACCTTATGCAGCGATTGCATCCGGTATCAGCGCCGAATTCGACTCAAAGCGCACACCGTCACGCAGACAGAAGACCGGGCGAACAAGCTTTTCAGATACAACTTGTTCACCGCTGTTGTCCGACAATTTAAAGCGACCCGTGTCGATCCGCAGAACGCTGACATCAGCGCCATTCCCAACGGTCAGCGCACCCAACGTGTCGGACATGCCAATCAGGGTGGCCGGGTTGCTTGTGACCATCGCGATCACTGTTTCCAAAGGCACGCCCAGGTGCAGCATTTCCGTCATCGCAATCGTCAGATTGAACGGTGCAACGCCGAAGAACGGGTTTGATTCCACAACGCTGTCAGCGGTCTTGCTCGGCACTTTGACGTTATAGCCGTGCATGTCGGCGCCGAGTGTAAAGGGCACGATGTCCTCATCCAGCACACGTCGGGCGACATCGAACGAGAAGTGCGATCCGTGTCCGACATCTGCCCGCACACCATGGTTGTGAACCGCTTCAAGCAGGATCGGATGGACCTTGCCGGTCGACGAAACGAAACCACCGGGATGGCGCGTGAAAGGGTGAGCCATGACATCGCCTGGCTCCATCAGCGGTGTCAGCTCTCGGATGAGTTCATCCGCATCTGGGATCTCAGCCGAGTCTGCTGTCGGCCAGAGCTGACCGAGGTGAATATAGATCGGCACGCCAACATCCCGGGCGATCTGCTTACCGGTCTTGATTACCTCAAGCCCCCAGCGTGATTGCCCGCCGATTTCCGCATGTGCCTTGATACCGCGAACGATATCCATGTTTTCAAGCGCCACGCGCGTTGTGTGCTCGACATTGACGCCGCCCGGGCCATAGAGGTCCGGGTACATGTGCCCTTCCAGGCCGCCGACCAGATAGGTCGAGATGAAGCACAGCGCGCGGGTTTTTGCTGTGTCGTGCACGAAGTTGCGGAAGCCGCCAATCGTCATGCAGCTCGGTCCGCCCTGATCGATCACCGTTGTGACGCCTGAATGCACGCCAACCATGTCTGCGTTGAGCCCGAACGTGCCGGTCACGCCTTCATATACATGTCCGTGCGTGTCAATCATTCCCGGGATGACGAGATGATCAGTGGCATCGACGCGCTCGGCACTTTCGGCTTGGGCCAAACTGGGCTCGACCGCTGCTATCTTGCCTCCTGCGATCGCAACATCGAACCGACCATTGCGCTTATTGGCTGGATCAATGACGGTGCCGTTCTCGATGATAACGTCAAATCTCTCTGGATTCTGCATCGGCTGTCACTCCAATAATTCGATAAAGCCGCGCACTATTGCGGCGCATCAGGTTGCACGTTTCAAGCAGGTTAGAATGCGAGTTACTGTTTCAGCTATACCGCATATGAGAAGATGTTGCATTTACGATAGTAGTAACTATTATCAATTTGCTTGTGGCACTGCAACTTCGGATGAGCCGCCCAGTTGTGCCGCGCCAATATTGTTATGCCAGTATTGCCACAAATGGGGTTTTCAGTTTTGACTGACAGCACGACACAAGATGCCGCGCGCCACAAAGGCGTTGGCGCCAGCACGCGGCGACACGAAGATGATCGATACCTGCGTGGCCGTGGCCGGTTCGTTGGCGACATACGCCGAGCCGGCATGCTCGATATGGCCTTCGTTCGCAGCCCGCTTGCACACGCATCTATCAGATCCATTACCAAGCCTGATGCAAATTCGCTTCGATCAGTAGAGGGTGTGTATGTCGCTGCCGATTTAACCGGCGTAACCGGCATCGTCGCCAATTCGGCTCTGCCCGGCTTCCAGGCATCAGTGCAGCCCATTCTGGCGGATAGTAAAGTGCGCCATGTCGGTGAGCCGATTGTGGCGTGCCTCGCACAAACCCGCGCCGCAGCTGAAGACTTGGCCGAAGCCGTTCAGGTTGATCTGGACGAGATTGCAGCGGTCGTCGAAATGACGACGGCGCTCGATCCTGAAATGCCTCTTCTGCATGATCACTGGGTGCAAAATGCGTTTCTCGAAACCCGCACCGACATAAACTTCGAAAATGCGATCGCCGGTGCAGCAGCTGTCGTTAAGAAAAGCTACCGCACGGCGCGTCAATGCATGGCCCCGATCGAGGGCCGGGGTTGCGTCGCTGAATGGGACCGGCATCTTGAGCAGCTGACCATTCACTCCGCAACTCAGATGCCGCACATCGTGCGATCCGGGCTGGCAGAGTGCCTCGGCCTGGACCATGCCCAGGTTCGCATTATCGCGCCCGATGTCGGCGGTGGCTTCGGCTATAAGGGCATTCTTCTGGCCGAAGAGGTCTGCGCAGGTTTTCTCGCGATGAAGCTTGATCGGCCCATTCGTTGGTTGGAAGATCGGCGCGAGCACCTGACGGGTGGCGCCAACTGCCGCGAACATACCTACGAAATCACGGGTTATGCGGCAGCTGATGGTGAGATTTTGGCGGTCGACTGTGATGCGTTGGTCGATTCAGGTGCCTATTCCAGTTACCCGTTTTCAGCCTGCCTTGAAGCAGCCCAGGTTACCAGCATCCTGCCTGGCCCCTATCGGATGCGCGGCTTCCGCTGCAAGGCCACTGCAGTTGCGACGAACAAACCACCAATTCTCCCGTTTCGTGGCGTCGCGCGCACCGGCGTGTGCTTCGCCATGGAGTTGGTCATGGACGCGCTTGCGGGCGAGCTTGGCATGAGCCCGGAAGCGATACGCGAACGCAATCTGGTGCCGGCAACCGACATGCCGTTCACCAACATCACCAACAAGTTCTTCGACAGTGGTGATTATCCGCAAGCGCTGAGCAAGACCGTCGAGGCGATCGACGTCGCAGCTGTGCGCGCGCGCCAAAAGCTGGCAACCGGGCGCAAACGTATCGGCCTCGGCTTTGCGATCTTCTGCGAGCAAGGCGCTCACGGCACGTCGGTCTATCATGGCTGGGGCATCCCAATGGTGCCCGGCTTTGAGCAGGCAACCGCGCGATTGACACCGGACGGCTGGCTGGAAGTGCGCGTTGGCGTACACAGTCACGGCCAGGGTCTCGAAACCACACTCGCCCAGATTGCCAACGAGGAGCTTGGGGTCGATCCTGAGAAAGTCAGAGTCGTCCACGGCGATACCGCTTACACGCCTTACTCAACAGGCACGTGGGGATCACGCTGCGCGGTCATGGCCGGCGGCGCCGTTGGTACAGCGTCAGCCGAAGTCGGGGATCGCGTTCGCGCTATCGCAGCTCATCTGCTGCAGGCTCGCGCAGAAGATATCGTCCTTGCCGATGGCGCAGCCTATGCTGGAACGGCCAAGGTTAGCCTCGAAGAGGTCGCGCGCACTTGGTATCGCCAACCGCAACTCCTGCCTGCGTCAGTTGACCCACACGGGCTCGAAGCGACAGTCGGCTACAGAACCACACCCGACACGGGCACGTTTTCTTACGCCTGCCATGCGGTCGTCGTTGAGGTTGACATGGATCTCGGCCAGGTTGATCTGCTCGACTATGTCATCGTCGAAGATGCAGGTGTCATGATCAATCCGATGATCGTTGATGGCCAGGTGCTTGGCGGCGTAGTCCAGGGCATCGGCACGGCATTGTTCGAAGAGATGCCATTCGATGGTTCGGGCCAGCCATTAGCGTCAACATTGGCGGACTATCACCTTCCGGTTGCAGCCGACATTCCGCCGATCCGGATCATTCATATGGAAACGCCGTCGCCACTCAGCCGTTACGGCCAAAAGGGCATCGGCGAGAGCGGCGCGATCGGTCCGCCAGCAGCCATTGCCAATGCCGTCAATGACGCGCTTCGTGACATTGGCGCAGAAGTAACCGAAGTGCCGATGACGCCGGAGCGTGTCCTAAAAGTCATCGCCCGCGCTGAAGCCAAAAGCCGGGAGGCAGTCTCTTGAAACCGGTAGCCTTTAAATATGATGCAGCCGTCAGCGTCTCAGATGGCTGCGGCGCGCTAAGAGATGGTGCGAACGCCAAGTTAATCGCCGGCGGTCAATCGCTCGGTCCAATGCTCAATTTGCGCTTAGTGCGACCCGGCTCACTTCTCGACGTTTCAACGTTGCCGGAGATACGCGAAGCCAACGAAACAGAAGCGGGCGTGGTGATCGGCGCGGCCATAACGCACGCTGAAATCGAAGACGGCGCCGTGCGTGATCCAACCGGTGGCTGGCTCCGCGCTGCGGCTGCCAACATCGCCCATCGCGGGGTGCGCAATCGCGGCACCATTGGCGGAAGCTTAGCGCATGCCGATCCTGCCGCTGATTGGGTGATCGTGATGACCGGCCTCGGCGCCAGCGTCACGCTTGAGGGCCCATCCGGCCGGCGTGACGTACCGATGAGTGACTTCGTCATCGGCCCTTTTGAGACGGCATTATCACCCGATGAGATCCTGGTTTCCGTGTTCGTGCCAAAGCCGGCCAAAGACACGCGCTGGGGTTATTGGAAATACATGCGCCAGGTCGGTGAGTTCGCCAAGGCAAGCGCCACCGTGCTGATCAATTCGGAAGCCGGCGCATCGCGGATTGCCCTCGGCGCACTCGGTCAGCAGCCGATAATCCTGTCGAGCGATGTCGCCGAGAAAGTAATCGGAGAACGCATGGAGGTTCGTGAAGCGCTTCATGATGCATTCAATGCAGCGGGCCTCCCAGCAGAGCCTGAAAACCTTGCCTTGCATATCACGGCGGTTCATCGCGCTTTGGCGATTGCGCATGCAGACAACAATTAATCAGGTTCAGAGCCGAAGTAAGAGACCAGTATGACCACTGCGAAGATTTCTCTGACATTGAATGACCGGCCGGTTGAAGCTGACGTCGAGCCGCGCACGCACCTGGCGGATTTCCTGCGCGAAGATCAACTGCTGACAGGCACACACGTGGGTTGCGAGCAAGGCGTCTGCGGCGCCTGCACCGTCATGATCGACGGTCGCCCCAGCCGTTCCTGCATCACCCTGGCAGCCGCATGCGACTCAGCTGACATTCGAACAATTGAAAGCTTCGACGACGATCCACTGATGGCCCGGTTGCGTGATGCGTTCTCCCGTCATCACGGTCTGCAATGCGGTTACTGCACGCCCGGCATGCTGGCGACATCCTACGACATCGTCCGCCGCGTGCCCGATGCTGACAACGACCGGATCCGCCGTGAGTTATCGGGCAACCTCTGCCGATGCACCGGTTATGCCGGCGCCGTCGCAGCTGTCGCGGACGTCCTCTCGCAAAATCCACCTGCAGCTTTGCTGCAGCCAATGCCACGCACCAGACAAACAGCGCGCTCCGCAACCTCTCCGGAGGCCGCATCAAGTTCGTCCGAGCCCATCAGTGCGTCCGGCCAGCACACCGCATCCGTCACGCAGATTCCAGATGCGGTTGCCGACGGCGTCGCTCTCTCCCGGGAAGTGACGATCGATGCATCGCCTGAATCAGTCTGGCGCATCCTCGAAGACATCCCAACGTTGGTGACATGCATACCCGGTGCCCAACTGGGCGGGATGACGGGATCACGCGCAACTGGCTACGTAACAGTGGCGCTTGGTCCAATCCGGTCAAATTTCGACGGTGCCGCCGATATCACAACCAGCCCAGCCACCAAGTCCGGTAGCGCCATCGGTCGCGGCATCGACAAGCTGACCAGATCTGCTCTCGACGGCTCTTTGGAGTTCACGCTCAGCGAAGCCGCTGCGCCTGACAAGTCGACGCTCAAATTTGATGCACTGTATCGGCTCACCGGTCCGCTGGCGCAGTTCGGCCGTCCAACTGTTGTCGCAGCCATCGCCGACAAGATCCTGTCTGATATGTCGGACGCGATCAGTGCTAAGGCGAATGGTCGAGACGTCGACCCGGTTGACACAAAACCACCTGCCTTGAACGGGTTTGCGTTCGCCTGGATCGCCATCAAGGGGCTGTTTGCGGGGCTCTGGCGTCGGCCATGATGCAACTTGTCATGCCGTCGATAGTGCGTTGATCTCAACAGATATGCAGGACGTCATGAGCTCAACGCGCCCCTCCCGCAAACCCCGAGCGAAGCCGCTTTCCGATCCCAAGAAGCCAACCGTCTTGCCGCCTCTGGCGCAAAGACCGGGATACCTGATCAGGCGTCTGCACCAGATCCACACGGCGCTCTTCGCCGAAGAGTGCGGCGATGAAAATATCACGCCGATCATGTATTCCGTCATTTCGGCGCTCGGCCAGATCGGTCCGGTCGATCAGACAAATCTGGCTCATACCGTCGCGATCGACAAAACCAACATGGCCAATCTGCTCGAGCGTCTGCGCCGTCGCGGCCTCATTCAGCGGTCCATCCTCGACACTGACCGCCGCGTACGCATTGCGACATTGACGGATGAAGGCCGCGCACTTCTGCATCGGCTTGATGCCAAGGTCGAGAGCGCACACCACCGTACCGTCGAGCATCTCGGCACCAAGGATCAAAAACTGTTCGTTGCGATGATGAAACAGATCGTCGACGCCGCGGAGCATGGCTGATCGCTACAGCACGGCGCATTTTGAAGGATGCACAATGCGCCTTAACACGCCCAATCTTCGGACGGTTTAAGGCTCTTATCAAGCGCGACGTGCTTTAACGCGCTCAGTCTAGCGCCACCAACGGATAGAGCACGGCAATATCTTCGCCGCTCAAGCGCACTTCATAGCGCTTTAACGGAGGCAGCTGCCATCCGTTTGTGCATACGCCATCGGACAGCCGAAAATATGCCATATGGCGCGGACAGCAAAGTTGTCCATCCGCCAGCCGTCCGCCAACCAGACGTGCAAACTGATGCGGACATTGCCCTTGCACCGCGCGGATCTCATCGTCGGTTTTTATAAGCAGCACCAATTGGTCATCGAGCACAACATCGAATAGTCCCTTCGGCTCCATGTCCGAAAGCTGTGCAATGACCCGCCATTGGGGCGTCGCCTCAGTCTCAGTGCTATCGTTCGGCTGTTCTGTCATGTCATCACTATAGCGCGGTTAGCTTTGACCGAGCCACTCGGCACGCGCACTAACCATACTTTTATTTATCCCCGCTCACTTCTCACACGCCATACTCCTGTCATCCCGCCCATTCAGGGGCCGCTGGCCGGTGGCGACCATCAGAGGGGGCGGGCTTGTAGGTTGCGCGCTGGCACACGCACGCTGGGGTTAACAGTAACGCTCCCCGCTCGCACCTGGGTGAAAATCCCAGGCAGCCGCACTTTAATGCTGGGCGGTTCTGCGAAAAATCCTACACGGGGTGGTCATCGACCGCTTTAAATAAAACAAATTAGGACGCGGCCGCTGATCGCCCCGTACCCCTGATCTCATCCAATCCATCTCTTCGGTGGCCTCCCCCCGCGCGAAGCGCGAAGTCGTGTCAATTCGCGAAGCGCGAAAACGCATCATGCGCCTACCGCGCCATTTCAAAACCCTCGAACTGAAAGCCCGGCGCAACAGTGCAACCAACCAATATCCAAGCCCCCAATGACTGCGCCTGCTGCCATGCATGTGCTGCGATCACATGTTGCGGATGCTCACCAAGCCGGAGATCATTGCCAAGCGTCACATGTCGCGCAGCCATCACATCGGGCCCCGTCTCGCCATCGGTCTCCGAGAGCCGAGACGGCGCACCGCCATACCAGTGCCAGGCTTCGGCTGCATCAACGCGATGCCATCGCGAAATCACGCCCTCAGGCAGCAGAAAGTAGATGGCCGTTGAATGCGCCCGACCAACTGAATCTGCCTGCACATCGCGAAACGTCTCGCGATAAAATCCACCTTCAGGATGCGGCGCCAGCTCAAGCTGCTGCACAACATCCTGCCAACTCATATCAGGCGACATCGAACCGGCTCAGAAATTGTTTTTACGCGTGCGCACTTCCGCGAAAACATCGGCATCAGACGCATTTTGCAGTCCCAGATTGGCGCGAATCTCAGGGCTGTCAACGCGAATGAAAGGGTTGGTTGCAAGCTCCTTGGCCACCGTTGTCGGTAACGTCGGCTTAGCTTCAGCGCGCAACGCTTTGACCTCGGTTAGGCGTTTCTGCAGGGCTTCGTTGCCAGGCTCAACACTTATCGCGAACTCGGCATTGGCAACCGTGTATTCGTGCCCGCAATAGAGCACCGTCTCTGGTGGTAACTTCGCGACCTTTTCGACGCCGCCCCACATCTGCTCCATCGTGCCTTCGATGACCCGGCCGCAGCCCATCGCAAACAGCGTGTCGCCAACAAACGCTGCCTTCGCCGCCGGAACGTGATAGACTATGTGTCCGGCCGTATGCCCCGGTGTCTCCGATACCTCGACATCGAAGCCGCCGAATTTGAAGGTATCGCCTTCACCGACTTTGGTGTCGATGCCCGGCACTTTGTCAGCTTCGCCTTGCGGACCGATGATCGTGCAACCAGTCGCCGCCTTCAATGCTTCGTTGCCCTGCGTGTGGTCCCAATGATGGTGCGTCACCAGGATATGCGTCAGCGTCCAGCCTTTGTCTTTGAGGGCGGCCTCAACAGCTGCTGCATCGGGCGCATCAATACTGGCAACGATACCTGCATCGGCATCGCGCAGCAACACGCCATAGTTATCGCTCAGGCAAGGAAACTGATGAATCTCAAGATTGGCCATAGGTTATTCGCGCTCAACTAGGTGAAGTTACAATTGAGCCGCAGACTATCATCGCCCACACCGATTGCAATGCGCTTGCGACCGGACGGACCATCAACTTTTGATCGGATCTTCGCTTGCCGGAGTCGCTTGCAACGGAACATGGGCTTTCGAGCCTGCCTATTGGCTCGAAAGCCGACATCGCCGAATGGATGCGTGACAACCGTCGCTTCTGGGCGTGAATTCAATGCTTAATTCAAGACGCCTCGATGTCGGCAGCAAGCAGGTCGTAGAGTTCTTTGGTCACTTTCGGCCGCGTTCCGAACCACAATTCAAATCCGCGCACGGCCTGATGGAGCAGCATGTCCAACCCATTCGATGTGTCGAGGCCACGCGCCCGCGCAGCTGCCAGCAACGGTGTCGTCAACGGCACGTAGACAATGTCGGACACCACGGCATCGTCAGCCAACGCGCTAACATCGACATTAAGCGGCTCGTGCCCATGCATCCCAAGCGACGTCGCATTGGCAAGCAGCTTGGCCCCCTTGAGCAGCTCCGGCAGCTCATCCCAGGTCGCCGGTTGAACGCTATTGCCGAACCTATCACGCATCGCCTGCGCCTTCTCCAAGGTACGGTTCACGACATGGATTTTACCTATGCCGCGCTCGATCAGGCCATAGACGACAGCACGTCCGGCACCGCCAGCGCCAAGCACAATTGCTGCGTTCGTTCGAGCATCCCAACCTGGCGACGACGCATCCAGTGCCCCGATAAATCCTTCAACGTCGGTGTTGGTGGAGCGCAGCTTGCCGGCATCAAGCCATAACGTGTTCGCCGCACCAACAGCCGTCGCCCGTTGATCCGGCTCCGACAGTTCGAACGCGATATCTTTATGCGGCATCGTAATATTGGCACCAACGTAGCCCTTGCTAGCGAGGCTGCCGATGAAGTCCGCAATGTCGTCTGGCGAAATCTCTTCTGCGCGATAATCGCCATCAATGTTATAATGCTTGATCCAATATCCATGCAGCTTTGGAGAGCGGGAATGTTTGGCGGGGTATCCGATGACGCAAGCGGCGCGCTGCTGGTCAGACATAACAAGTGATATCCTTAGTTGTTTGCGGCGTTCGCCAGCATATCGTCAATGCGCACAGCCTGGCCGGTTTGTGCTGACTGGGTTATCGCCAGTGTTGCGGCCAACGTCAGCATGCCGTCTCGCCCAGACAGCACCGGCTGTTCAGTGCCTCGAATGACGCCGGCAAAGTTTCGCATTTGCTCATAGTAGGGATCGGCCGGAATAATCGGTTCACGCTTTTGCATCAATGGAGTCAACCAGCTCTCCTGTCCTGCATCATGCCATCTAAGGTCAAGCGATGGTACGGTCAGCGACCCACGGGTGCCACCGATCATAATGCTATCAACGCCTGACTTCGGATAAAGCGGGTTCTCACCGGATGTAGTCTCCCACGACCATGGGCTCGACACGGTATCGGAGAGCAGCATCGTTCCGAGAGCGCCGCTTTTGAACCGGAGGATCGCAGCGGCCGTGTCCTCTACTTCAAAGCCCCGCACTGCATTTGAGTCCGCCGCCTGCACGCTGTCGATCTCGCCGCATAACATACGCAGGCAATCGATCTCGTGAATAGCGTTGATCAGTACCGGGCCACCACCTGGTTCCCGCCGCCAGGCAAAATCATGATAGCCAACCGGCTTGTGCGCCAGCCACATGCTGGTTGCCGCGACGACCTTGCCAAGCGCACCTTCGCGGATCAGTTCCGCTGCGCGCCGCATAATCGGATTGTGACGACGGTGATGACCGGTCATCGTTGCAACGCCAGCTGCTTCAGCCGTCTCAATAAGTTTCAGCGCCTCCGCGACAGTATCGGCGACAGGCTTTTCGATAATGATTGGCACGCCGCGTTCAACACATTTGAGACCGGCCTCGACATGCATCTGATTGGGGACGGCAACAATCGCCCCCTCAGGCTTGGCCTTTTCGATCATTTCTTCGATGGTTGGAAAACAGTCATAGCCAAGCTCTTTAGCTTCATCGGCAGCTTGCGGAGAAGGGTCCGCAACACCGGCAAGCGTATAGTCAGCATTGGCGGAGCGCAGAACCTCAATGTGTTTGCGCCCGATCAAGCCGGCGCCGATGACGCCAATGCGGACTTGAGACATATGCGATTTTCCTTAGGTCTTTGTCAGACAGGTGTCGTCGGCCACGGTTCTGACGCGGTTACGGGCGCTTCGCGTCCAGCATGTCAGCCATAGCGTCAACGGCGATCGGGTAGCCGTTGACACCCAAACCGCAGATTGAGGCTGTTGCCGCGTAGGTTATGTAAGATACGCGCCGGAACGACTCACGCTTGTGCGGGTTCGAGATGTGCAATTCGATGATTGGTTGCGAAATGATATTGAGCGCATCAAGGATCGCCACCGACGTGTGCGTGAACGCGGCAGGGTTGATAATGATCCCGGAGCACCCTTCGATGCCATCATGGATCCAGTCGATGATCTCAGCTTCACTATTCGATTGATGGAACGAAATCTCGAGGCCACGCACTTCCGCCCGCTTTTGGCACATCTCTTCGACGTCCTTGAGCGTTGCGTGCCCATAGATTTCCGGTTGGCGCGTGCCAAGCTTGTTGAGGTTCGGGCCGTTTAGAATGAGTACAGGCTTACTCATGGAGTGTTCCTTTGAGACGAGGAGTATTGATTGTGGTGCGGTCGCTGTTACTGCCGTTGGTGGAATGTTTGGGCTCTGCCAGAGCTCAGGTCAACGTCTGTCCCTGGTGAAGTGGGGGCGCCAGCGAGAAAATGAAGGGCACGCTGAGTTGCTCACGGTGAACCAAGGTCAGGATGAAATCGCCGTGAACAATCGCATGGCGGTCGCATTGCTGGAGAGCTTCCAGAATTTTGTGGAATCTGCAGTGTCAGTGCAGGTAATCGCGGCATTGAGAAAGCACTAATCGAAAGTGGTCGAAAAACCGCAATCAACTACATCGCGTTCAACTTGACGCTGCTCATGAGCCAAACTTGTTGCGAGCGTCCATCGTTAAGCCGGATGCAACACTGCCGAATGTGTCGCCCTCCACCATTACCGCTTCGGGAAAGACGCTTTGAACCTGCGCGCGCAGCAGTGGCAGTCTTGATGAGCCGCCAGTGAGAAAGACGGCATTAATTGCGCCAGGAGAAACGCCCGCGTGTTGGAGTGTGTCGCGCAGTCGGGTTGTTATTTTGTCAACGGAGGCACCAATCGCATCTTCGAGATCGTGACGGCTGATCTGAACGTCAGCTACATCCACTAGATCCAACAACGGTAGTAGCGTCACATCGACTTCGGACAACTCGATCTTAGCCTGCTCAACGGCACCCAGAAGCTTATGTCCGTGGCGTTGCTCGATGACTTCGATCAAGCGATCCAACTTCTCTGGCTCAAGAGCATCCCGCTTGACCTGCCGGATATCCGAGATCACGCGTGGGTCGTACATAAAATTGATGCGCTGCCACGTCGCAAGATCGTGAAACCACCAGATCGGCGGTTGTAAATTCTTGTGGCGCATCTTGCTCGCCATGCCCAGTTCGGGCATCACCGAACGCAGGTTTAGATATCTATCGAAGTCCGTGCCACCGACGCGCACGCCGGAATAGCCGAGTATGTCCGATTTCCGGTCGGGGTCTTCGCGACGGTCCGGTGATACACGAACAATTGAAAAGTCCGATGTGCCGCCGCCGATGTCGACCACAAATGCGAGTTCTTCAGCCGCAACTGACCGCTCATAATCAAGGGCTGCAGCGATTGGTTCGTATTGGAACTCAACTTCAGAAAAGCCGGCCTGCTCTGCTGCTTGGCGTAGTTCGTCTTCAGCATTGCTATCGGCAATTTCGTCGTCATCAACGAAATGTACGGGGCGTCCCATAACAACGGTGTCGGGACCATCGGCTGCTTCCCTGACAAAGCAGATGAACAGAGAGATAATATCCAGGAAGGCGAGCCGTTGTCGGGCGACGAGTGTTGTCTCATAGATGAGCGATGAACCCAGAACACCTTTGAGCGCGCGCAGCAAGCGCCCTTCGTCGCGCTGGAGATATCGATCCACGCCTTCACGACCGAAGTAGGCTTTGTCATCATCGGAGCTGAAGAAGATTGAAGTCGGGACTGAGGTCTGGCCCTCTTGGATTTCAACCAATCGGGGAGCTCCGTCGAACATCTGCCCGATTGACGAGTTTGACGTGCCAAAGTCAAACCCACAAGTTTTGCTACTTGAAGATACCATTTAGTTCTCAGAATTGCTTGTTTTGAAAAGCGTTGATTAAAGGCCGACAAGCAACGCGTCTACGGCAACGCTCCACACTTGCACGGCCCGAACTACATCCAGTGGGATTGTTCTACTGCTGTGTCAACCTCAAGGCGAGCCTTTGGCGATTTTCAGTCGGAGCCATTGGTTCACGGCTCTTTAGATACGGATCAACTCATCTCCATGGCTGCTGGCTTGCCAGGGCCCAAACGACGGACAGTGATCTTATCGCCTGTGTTGATCTGAAGCATCTGGCTGCCGGCTGCGTCCAATGGAGCCGAGCCTGCGGTGATATCAGGATCAATCACGAGCCAGGCGCGCAGTGGTGCTGCCGTGCCAGAATCAAGTTCGACCAAGTCAGTATCTATCGCGTTGATCTGCGCGGCATCTTGTGGGTTGAGGCGGCATATTCTGTGTTTGCTGACAGTAGTTTTCCGATAACTATCATCTTGTGCAGTGGTCGTAATTGTCAGTCGATCGGCGCGCAGATCCGCTCTGAGTTTTTGGGTGGCTTCGGTCTCAACGTTAAAGGCTTCATCCAACACAACGCCGTAGTTTATCCTCAGAGACGTATCGGAAATGTAGCCCAGTCTAAAATCTTCGGCGACACGTTCTGGTGGGCGATCGAACGGATCGCCATAGCCGCCACCGCCAGCCGAGCGCAGCACAACACGTTCACCTTCTTCAACCAGATGGCCGCCAACCTTGCCCGGTGTGGGAAAATCCTGCACTTCGTCGCCAGATGTCTCAATCCAAGACGAAAGCGGCTTGCCGCTCAACCCGCCAAGTACACCAAATGCCGGCACGATCGCACCGTCGGAGAGCAATGAATAGCGAGCGTCAGGGGCAGTCAGACGGATACGCCTGCGCATCGCTAGCCCACCGCGCGAGCGGCCGGGTCCACCTGAGTCGGTGTCGAGTTCGGAGTATTCGACCAGCAGCGGAAAACGCGATTCGATGACTTCCGACGGCTGCACGGTGACAAGGTCGCCCCAATCGAATGGCGCCATAGCGCTTGGTCCGTCTGCTTCGTCGAAACCGCCATTGCCACCGCCCGACCATTCGTAATGCACCCACTCCCGGCCTGATCGTGTGTCGAAACCACCGAGCAGGTTGTGAAAAGAACTGCGGCACAGATCGCCTGCAACCTTATCTGGTGCGACTTGTGACAAGGCGCCGACCATCGTCGCGATCACACGCTTGCGGATTTCACCGTGCGACCCTGCTGGTGCTGGTCGGGTGACGTTGACGATCGTCCCCTCGGGCGCAACCACGTCGATCGGGCGAAACGAGCCTTGATTGAGCGGCGCTTCTGGATCGAAGATCGATTTGACGGCGATAAAGACTGACGCTGCACTGACCGCCAGGGTCGAATTGACGGGGACCGGCACCTGACGAGACGCGCCAGTGAAATCTGCCTTCATGCGATCGCCTGCAATCGTCAATGCGAGCGGCAACAGGAGTGGCTCGAATTCGCCGTGCGGGAATGTTTCGAGATAATCCTCATAACAATAAGTGCCATCCGGCAGATCGCTGATGCAGGAGCGCATCCTTGTTTCGGCGCGGTCCAGGTCTATGCGCACAGCTTCGAGCAACTGATCAACGCCGTAGCGATCGCAAAGCTCGCGAATGCGTGTCTCGGCGACGTGGCAGGCGGCGATGCCGGCGTGAAAATCGCCAATCCGCTCTTCCGGCACGCGCATGTTGGCCATCAAGATGTCGAGCGCGGCATCGTTCATGCGGCCGCGTTCCATGATCTTGATCGGTGGAATGCGAATGCCTTCCTGATAAATTTCAGTGGCGTTGCCGGACATGCTGCCGGGCACCATGCCGCCGACATCGGGCCAGTGTTCGCGCACGGCTGGAAAGAAGATCAGGCGATCACCCAGAAACACTGGCGAGATGATCGTGACATCATTGAGATGCGTGCCGCCGACATAAGGATCATTGACCAGAATGACATCGCCTGGTTCTAGGCCGTCGCCGAGCTTGGCCATCGCCGCCTGAACGGTCCACGGCATCGGCACGACATGACTGCCGATATCCTCGGATTGGGCGACCACCTGGGAGTCAGGTGCGAACAGACCGCACGAAAAATCCTTGGCCTCGTAGATGGCAACCGATTTTGCGGTCCGCATTACCGTGGCGCGCATTTCGCGCACGACCGAGATCAAGCCTTGTGTCAGGACTTCCAGCGTTATGGGATCAATTGTGATGGTCATGACGCGCGCTCCAGTACGAGGCAGTCGTGGGAGGCTAGGCGAATGGTCCAACCAGGTGGCACGACCGTCGCCGTGCTCGGCTCCTCTATGATCGCCGGCCCGTCAACGGGATAGTCGATGGCGAGTGCGGCGCGTTTGTGAACCGCGGCTTCATGCTCTATGCCGCCAAACACAACCGTACGCGATGCAGCTGAGTTCGGCTCTCTCGAGCGGCCGTCAGGATCCGGCGGCGCCAGCACGGGCTTGTCTGTTACACCCCAGGCCGCCAGCCGATAGCTGACAATCTCGCTGCCGCTCTCGGGCGCGCTGCCATATCGGGCCGCATAGATTTTCCTGAAATCCTCATCAATGGTGTCGATCGACGTTTCATACAGCGAAATTGGTACGGACAACTCGAACGCCTGGCCGATGTAGCGCATATCAAGCGATGCTTCGAGACGCTGCGCACCAGTGTCAAAACCAGCTGCGCGCAATTCCGCTTCGCCGGTGTCAGTCAGCGTTTTCAGGACACGCTTAATATCCGCCATATCGGTCTCCTGCGTCGCTGACACATGCGTGCGCACGAAATCCCGTCGCACGTCAGCTGAGAGCAAACCGAACGCCGAGAAATTGGCCGGCATTGGTGGAACCAGCACGGTTGAAATGCCAAGCTCGTCGGCAATCGCAGTGCCATGCAGTGGACCGGCGCCACCGTACGACATCAACGTAAAATCACGCGGATCAAGACCGCGCATGACCGAGATTTCTTTGATGGCAGCGGTCATGTTGACGACTGCAATGCGCGCGATACCCTCGGCCATGGCGTATCGGTTAAGGCCAACTTCACCCGCGAGCCGATCAACAGCAGCAGCGGCCAATTCTCCGTCCAGCTTTAATCCACCGCCGGTCGATGACTGTGTCGCAAGGCAGCCGAGCACGACATTGGCGTCTGTCACGGTTGGTTCATCACCGCCGCGACCGTAGCAGGCAGGGCCCGGCACGGCACCGGCTGAGCGTGGCCCGACTTTGAGCTGTTGGCCGGCTTCGTAAGACGCGATACTGCCGCCGCCAGCGCCCACTGTATTGATGTCAATCTGCTGCGACTTGACGGGATAGATACCGACCTTACCGGCGCTGGACATTGTGTAGGCACCGTTGCGCATCAAACAGACATCAGTCGATGTGCCGCCCATATCGCACGTGATGATGTTCGGGTAGCCGGCAATCTTGCCCAGAAACTGCGCTGCGATGACTCCGGCGGCGGGCCCGGAAAGCATCGAGAGCACTGGCAGTTTCTCGATTTGGCGATCAGGTAATGTGCCGCCACTTGATGTCATGATTGCAACTTCGGACGTGCAACCGGTGTCAGCCAGGCGACCTCGCAGGCTACTGAGATATCGGCGCATGCGCGGGGCCACATAAGCGCTCAACGCAGTGGTCGAAAAGCGCTCGTGTTCGCGGTATTCCGGTAGGACATCCGAAGACGTGGTCACAATCGCGTCCGGTAGCGCATTGCGCACGACATTGGCTGCGGCTTCTTCGTGAGCCGGGTTGGCGTATGAATGGAGGAAGCAGATCGCAACGGCTTCGCAGTTCTCCTGTGCCAGCTTATTTGCCGCCGCCTCAACTGCGCCGAGATCAAGAGGCGTCACAACCTGGCCTGTCACATCAAGGCGCTCGGGGATCTGAAAGCAACGATCACGGGCCACGATCGGCGTCGGGGCCGTCGCTTTGATGTTATACATCAGCGTACGATTGCCGCGACCGGTTATTAGAATATCGCGATGACCGGCGGTGACCAGAACCGCAATGTCCGCACCCGAACGTTCAAGTGCCGTATTGGTTGCAACGGTAGAACCGTGCCCAACTCTGACAAACAGCGATGCATCAATTCCGATACTGGCGATGCCGTCGAGAATGCCTTTCGATTGATCTTCTGGTGTCGATGGCACCTTGCCCAGAGAAATACGACCACTCTCAGGATCATAGACGACAAGATCTGTGAACGTGCCGCCAACGTCAATGCCAAGCCAGAGCAATGCAATCTCCCCCATGTTAAAAGGAACCAGCAGCCTACCGACTTTATACACTTCGTCCATCGATATACCGATGAACTTGTATCGGTGGACGCGGATATCAAGCGATTGCGAGCCGTTCGAACTTGCAATGTTGCTAAAGTCGTCCAGAGTTCGGAGGTAGCTTCAGATATTCAAGTGGCCAAACAAACGACCGGGAGCAATGATCATGCAAGATGCCTTGAACGTGCGACACAAGTCTGCATGCCCGCATGATTGCCCAAGCACCTGTTCGCTCGAAGTGCGGATTGATGCTGATGGCCGCGTTGGCCGTATCAATGGGGCTAAGGACAACGACTATACCGCGGGTGTCGTGTGCGCCAAGGTCGCGCGGTACGCTGAACGGATCTATCACCCGGATCGTCTCTCCACACCGCTGAAGCGCAGCGGCCCCAAAGGCAGTGGCCAGTTTGAGTCGATCACGTGGGATCAGGCGCTTGATGAGATCGCCGGTCGTTTCAAAACTATTGCCGAGCGCCATGGCCCGCAATCGATCTGGCCTTATCACTCAGGCGGGACGATGGGCGTTTTGCAGCGCTACGGTCTCGACCGTTTGCGCAATGTGATGGGCTACTCACGTCAGCAGTCGACGATCTGCGTGACGCCGGCGGAATCCGGTTGGCTCGCAGGTGTTGGCAAGTTGATCGGCTGCGATCCGCGTGAGATGGCGCAGTCTGATCTCATCGTCATGTGGGGCGGCAATCCGGTGTCGACGCAGGTCAACATCATGACCCATGTCACCAAAGCGCGGAAAACCCGAGGCGCGAAATTCGTTGTCGTCGACGTCTATCGCACGCCGACCGTTGAGCAGGCAGATGTCGCGCTGATCATCAACCCAGGCACAGATGCCGCGCTGGCACTTGCCGTGATGAACGTTCTTTTCTCCGAAGGCATGGTCGACCGGGCGTACCTTGAGAAATATACCGACTTCGATGCCGAGGTTGAACAACACATCATGACACGCACGCCTGAGTGGGCGGCTGAGATTACAGGGCTAACCGTTGATGAAATTGTTAGCTTTGCTCGCCTATTCGGGACGACGCCGAAGAGTTTCTTGAGGGCCGGATTCGGCTTTACCCGCACGCGTAACGGTGCAGGTGCAATGCATGCCGTCTCGTGTCTGCCAGCCATAACTGGCGCCTGGCAGCACGAAGGTGGTGGTGCATTTTTTCTCACATTTGACAACAAGTTCTGGGGCCTCGACACCAACTTTCTTTACGCACTTGAGACAATTGACCCGGACGTTCGAGTGCTCGACCAATCGCGCATTGGAGCGGTGCTATGTGGTGATGCCAATGCACTGAAAAATGGTCCACCAGTTATGGCCATGCTGATGCAGAATGCGAATTCGGCAACCGTCGCGCCGGACACGTCGGCTGTGCTCAAGGGCTTGTCACGCGACGATCTGTTTCTTGTCGTTCACGAGCAATTCATGACGCCGACCGCCAGTTGCGCTGATATCGTGCTGCCGGCAACCACTTTCGTTGAACACGAAGATCTCTACTATGGACTAGGGCACACCCACTTGACTTATGGGCCGAAACTCATTGAGCCGATCGGGGATACTCGACCCAACAGTTTTGTGGTGCGGGAGTTGGCAAAGCGGCTTGGAGCAGCACACCCCTGCTTGGCACTTGAAGACCACGAACTTCTCGACACGGTACTGGCACGCGGGGATCTACCTTCGTTGGCCGAACTGGCAGAGACCGGCTGGGTTGATCGCGCCTTACCATTCGAGCAAGCGCATTTTCTGGAAGGGTTCCCGCAGCCGGACGGTCGGTTCCATTTCAAGCCGGACTGGTCACGTGTCGGTCCGGATCATGCGCGCATGCCGCGACTGCCCGACTGGAGCACAGACTTTGAACGCGCGAGTAAAACGCATCCGTTCAAGCTGGTGTGTCCGCCAGCCCGCAATTTTCTCAACTCATCATTTTCGGAGACGCCGACAGGTATCGCTAAAGAAGGCGGGCCGCGCGTTCGTGTTCATAGCGATGTGGCGCAAGATCACGGCGTAGCGACGGGCATGCGCGTGCGCATTGGCAATGAGCGTGGCTCAGTTGTCCTGACAGCCGAAATCGATGATGGCCAGAAATCCAATACGCTGATTGTCGAAGGCATCTGGCCGGCAGAAGCGTTTGAGGAAAAGCAAGCCATAAACACGCTCATCGGCGGCGATCCGGTTCCTCCCAATGGAGGGGCTGCCTTCCACGACACCGCCGTTTGGATGAAAGTTCTCTGAATGTAATGAAGCCGAGGTATGCTCTCGGAAGGGTCTTGTCGTTCCCATCAAGCCTATGATTCCCGTCGCACTGCCAGTGTGCCTGCAGCCACTGCGCGCCTATCCTGAGCGTTCAAGCGTCTCAACCAAGGAGCACATTCGATGGCGAAGCAAACAGTTTATGAATTCATTCCGAAGCTCGGCCAGTTGCGCGACGACGTGCTGTTTGGCGATGTTTGGGAGCGCACGCAGGATCTCTCGAAGCGCGATCGCAGTCTCATCACGATTACGCTGCTTGCGTCGCACTACCGGACAGAAGAGCTCAAAGGCCATATGCAGCGCGCACTCGACAATGGCGTCACCAAGGACGAGATCAAAGGCATGATCACGCACATTGCGTTCTATTCCGGTTGGCCGACGGCGGTGAATGCCGGCCGCGTCGCAATGGAAGTGTTTGGCGACGACGACTAACATCAGGTGAACTCAAAGATGGGACGTGGCCGGGAGGCTGCGTCTTATTTTGTTCGAGCATCATTTACGTATCGAAAAGGCAGCCGCGCTGATCAATTGGTCAAGCATTGAGCGCCAATAGGGAGCAAACATCATGAAGGTCGGGTTCATTGGTCTGGGCACCATGGGCGGTAAGATCGCCATGAACGCCATCAAAGGCGGGCATGAGCTGACGGTGCACGACATGAGCAGCCAGGTCGCCAAGCGTCACATCGATGCGGGCGCCGGATGGGCCGATACACCGGCGGCGCTTGCAGACGGTGTCGACGTGATCATGATGTCACTGCCGGGCCCGAAGGAATTCGAAGCGGTGACACTCGGGCCGGATGGCCTGATCCATTCCGTGAAGCCTGGCCAGGCAATTCTCGATCTGACAACCAACTCGCCGACGGTGGTACGCAGGGTGGCAGCGGTATTTGCTGAAAAGGGCGTGCATCTGCTTGACGCGCCCGTGAGTGGTGGTCCAACCGGAGCGGAAAGCGGCAAGATGGCGGTTTGGGTCGGCGGTGATAAGGCGACGTACGAGAAGTGCCTGCCGGTGATCGAAAGCGTTGCCGATGCTCCGGCCTATATCGGCGAAGTCGGCTCGGGTTCAATCGCCAAGTTGGTGCATAATCTGAGCGGCTATATGTTGCACGCGGCACTTGCCGAAAGTTTCACAATGGGCGTCAAGGCAGGGCTGGATGCTGAGTCACTTTGGGAAGCAGCGCGTCAAGGTGCGCTTGGCCGCCAGCAGGTGTTCGATGTAATGGCCAAGCAGTTTCTGCCAGGGAGATTCGATCCCCCCGATTTTGCGCTGAATCTTGCCCGTAAGGATGTGGCGCTCGCCTGTGAGGTTGGCCGCGAATACGACGTGCCGATGCGGATCTCGCATCTCGTGTTGTCGGAAATGACGGAAGCAATCAACAAGGGCAATGGCGCCCGGGATTCGCGTTCGATGATGCTGCTGCAGGAAGAGCGCGCCGGTGTTGAGGTCCGCGTACCGCAGGAGCGGCTCGATGCGATCATGGCAAAGAAGTCGTAGGTGATGCTGAAAGTTTATGGCCGTCGAAGTGCGTTCAACGTCCAAAAGGTGGCGTGGTTTGTCGATGAGCTTGGGCTGGAGCACGAGCATATCGAATTGGGTGGCACGTTCGGTGGGTTAGACGATTCGTCCTATCGGGCGCTCAATCCGCACGGTCGCGTGCCACTCGTCGATGACGGCGGCACGATTGTCTGGGAGAGCCACGCGATCCTGCGTTACCTTGCGGCACGCTATAGCCGTGATGCATTCTGGAGCGATGATCCGGCTCAACGTGCCCAGTGGGAGCCGTGGATGGACTGGACTCAGTGTAAGCTGCAACCAGAGTTCCTGAGAGGCGTGTTCTGGGGTTTCTATCGAACGCCAGAGGCCGAGCGCAATATGGAAGCAGTCAATGCCATGATCGCAAGCTGTGCCCAATACATGCAGCTGCTTGATCGCGAAATCGGTGACAATACCTATCTGCTCGGTAACGAGTTGTCGCTCGCCGACATCGCAATCGGCGTCAACTTTCACCGCTACTTCAATATCGATATCGAACGGCCCGCGGTGCCTAACGTTGAACGCTGGTTCGCAGCGCTGAAGCAGCGACCTGCATATCGCCAGCACGTGATGCTGCCGTTCGATGATATGTATGGCCGGCTGAGCTTTTGACTTGAGATAGAGCTCAGCCGGTTGTTCCTCGTTATGCAGTGATGATGTTGTCCGCCGGACCGTGCGGAAATCCTGTGATGTTTTCGGCGCTGGTCTCGCTGACAACGAGGATGTCGTGCTCGCGGTATCCGCCGGCGCCAGGCGTGCCTTCAGGAATCCACAGCATCGGCTCCATCGAAACAACCATGCCGGGCTCCAGCACGGTTTCGATGTCTTCACGAAGTTCGAGCCCGGCTTCCCGTCCGTAGTAATGCGACAGGATCCCAAACGAATGGCCGTAGCCGAATGACCGGTATTCCAGAAGCCCTTCATCGGCAAAGAAGCGATTGATCTCAGCGCATATCTGCGCACACGAGTTGCCAGGCTTGATCAGCGATAAGCCGAGTTCGTGGGCTGCGACATTAGCATTCCAGATCCGCAGAGAGGCCGCATCCGGTTCGCCAAGGAACAGCGTGCGCTCAAGTGCGGTGTAGTAGCCCGAGATCATCGGGAAGCAGTTGAGGCTGAGAATATCACCGGCTTGGAGTTGGCGGGACGTTACCGGATTGTGCGCGCCATCGGTATTGAGGCCGGATTGAAACCACACCCAGGTATCGCGCAATTCGCTGTCGGGGAAGGCTGCTGCGATCTCACGCTCCATGGCATCACGCCCGGCCATCGCGACATCGATCTCCCTGGTACCAACGCGGATTGCATCTCGAATGGCCGCACCACCCGCATCCGCAATGCGTGCACCTTCGCGGATGAGTGCAATCTCTTCAGGCGATTTAATCATCCGCGCTGTCATGATCTCACCGGACATGTCGACGAGGTCATTTGTGGCGCACGCAGCTGTCAGAGCGTCATGGCCCGCGAGCGTGAGATGATCCGCTTCGATGCCGATGCGTTTTTCGCTGTTGGTCAGCGTTGCGACGGCATTCCAGAAATTGTCGCGTTGCCAGTCGGTGTAGATGATATTGTCATCGATAGACCGGCGCCAGGGCTGGCCCGCATCGATGTTGGCTGAAACCGTCGTGCAAGCGCTTGCTGTGATGATACAACCAAACGGGCGGCCGAAACTGCAATAAAGGAAGCCAGAATAGTAGGCGATGTTATGCATCGAGGTCAGCACGACCACGGGCACGTTCTTTGCGGCCATGATTGCGCGCAACCGGGCCAGACGGTGGCGGTATTCAGCATCGGAAAATGGTAGCGGCGCCTTGGCACCGTTGTGGCTTGTGAAAGTGTCGGGTCTGGTGTCCAGCATTTCGATCTCCTCGCCAGGCGCGGAAATCAGGCGCCCGGCTTAAACATCCGGGCGTACAGGACGGCATGAACATCACCCTCAGCAGGTAACGTTCGGTTGGCTCATGTGGGCGACGCCATCGCCTCGAGCACATGTCCCTGATAATGGCTCCGCACCACCAATGTCAATCTTCGAGTTGTCGGGAGCGTCGCGCGCTGACGTATTCAGATCTAAGTCCATGTAACCCGTTTACCACGCTGGCGTTTCGATATCTCGGCTGCGGCAAATGCCATCAGTTGGTCACGGTGGCTGCGCAATTCCGCCACAGGACGCGCAGACGTTGCCGGCTTCCATATTGTTGATAGCGCGAGGCATTGCCGTGTTGATCGATCGAAAGAGTTTGTTTCTTGTGACAGCTGCGCTTGCGAGCGCTGGTTTTTCTGGCGCTGTTGGTGCCAAGAGCGGTGACCAGGCCCGCGGCGATGGCGGTGATACCATCGCGGTGACGACGCGACTTGGCCAACGCATTTTGCGGCACGGTGTTTCGCAACGAGTGTTCCTGCGCATCGGTGTGCGAGGCATCCGCCGCGAGAGCCACGAACAGCGCACGCCGGCAAATATCTCGTTGGTCATTGATCGATCAGGTTCTATGCGCGGACAGAAAATTCAGAAAGCGCGTGATGCAGCCAAGATGGCGATCAACCGCTTGGGCGCGCGCGATATCGCATCGATCGTGGCCTTCGACGATAAAGTCAACACGCTGGCAAGAGCCATACGCGTCACTGATCCAAGTAATTTTCATCATCGCATTGATGACATTCGCGTCGGCGGCAGCACGGCAATTTATGCAGCAATCAACGAAGCAGCGCGTCAGATCCGCCGTAACAAGTCTTCGAGGCGCCTCAACCGCATCATTCTGATTTCGGATGGCAAGGCCAATGTCGGACCATCGAAGCCGCATCACTTCGAAGAGCTTGGCCGTCGTCTTGGGCGCGATGGCATTTCGGTGACCACAATCGGCCTCGGCAACGGCTACAACGAAGACCTGATGTCGGAGCTGGCACGAACAAGCGATGGTAATCACGCGTTTGCCCGAACAGCCTCCGATCTCACGAAAATTTTCAACCAGGAATTTGATGACGTGTTGTCGGTGACTGGTCAGGACATCGAGATCATCATTCGCACCAAAGCTGGTGTGACGCCGTTGCGCACGCTTGGCCGTCCTGGTGATATCGATGGTAACGAGGTTCGCATCCGTCTCAATCAGGTCTATGGCACGGCGGAATATTCGCTGCAACTGGAGCTTGATGTGCCGTCTGGCATGCCGATTGGTAATAGCGAACTGGTTGACGTCGAGGTGAACTACACACCGTCAAAGGGTGAGCGCCGTCGCATCGAAAAGACGGTTGCTGGTCGCTTCAGTCCGTCGGAGGAAGAAGCACGTGCCAGTATTGATCCAAAAGTGATGGAGCCGATCCTTGAGCTCGAAGCGCGCCACCGCAGCCGTCAGGCAATCAAGCTGCGCGACGAAGGTAAGATTAAAGAGGCACGCAAGGCATTGCGCGCCAACGCGGCTGAACTTGAGCAGGGTCAGAGACGTTATCGATTGAAGTCAAAGCGATTACAAAAGCTTCAGGCGAACAGTGCGAAGGCTGCTGCATCAATTGACGATCGAGCAAAGTGGAACACATCGCGCAAACAGATGCGCGAAGACCAAAGCAACCGCCAAGGTGCTGCGGTGAAGTATTGATGGCCTGAATGCATGCACGGGCGGCCAATCTGGGCCGTCTTGATGGATCTGCGAGAATCCCAGTCAATAGCTAAACCAGAAAACGGTCTTTGATATTGGCCGTCGGTGCAAAGCAGATGTCGCGGCGCCCAAACAGGCGGAACCGGTTGCGTGCGACGAGGGCATAGAGCCGGTCACGCAGAGGGCGCGGCAGTACTCGGGTTGCTGCGATCCATGACCAGGGGGCGCCCAGTCCTTCGAGCATACGAATGGAACTTTCAGATTCGAACCAAGCCATACCGTCTGCGATCAAGATGTTGGTCTGATAGTCGACCGGGTCAAGGCCGTAGTGTTCGTAAAGCGCATGCCCGAGCGGAGACTGTGCTGCCAGCAGCTTGAACTTCTTGTCGGGGTCGTGCCGGATGACGAACTGCGCCCACTTTGAGCAAAGCACGCAGTGGCCATCAAAGATAATAATCGGATGATCGTCGACGAAGTCCGGCACAGCAGGATCATGCCTATAGCTATAAGGCTCACTGTTGTGCCGAACATCCACCGGTTCAGGCCTCAGCTCTCAACGCCGAGCGCTTTGGCGAGCGAAGGAAAATCGTCGACGACGATGTCGTGGATCGGGTTGGGCTCGGGGTCCGGCGGGCTGGCGTTGCCCCATTCTCGCGGACGCTTCACGAAAGCCGTCTTGAAGCCAACGGCCTTTGCCGCATCGAGATCAAAGTTGTGGCAGGCAACCATGCAAATCTGAGACGGATCGAGCTGTAGGTAATGCGCGACAGTCTGATAGGACTCCGGCAGGATCTTGTATTTGCCGATCGCTTCACACGAGAAGACCGCGTCCCACGAGAGACCGTTGCGTCGGGCGGTGTCCATGATGATCCGAAAACTTAGTATCGTGAACGATGCGCACATGTAGTTTTGGCGCAGCTTCGGTAATACGGCCGGAAAATCCGACCAGCACTCAAAATTGTGGGCGGCATCATATGCAATCGCGTGACGCTCTTCTTCGGTGAAAACCTCAAGATCATGCTCGGCGATTAGCTCGTCGAGCGTCGAGCTATGTGATCCGTCGAAATTGTAAGTTGGCGGCGAATCTTTGCCGAGATTGAGCATCTTGCCAAGCGCGCGACGGCGCAGATCATTTGTGATGTCGTGCCAGTTGCGCTCAAGCCCATGTTTGGTGCCGGTCTGGCTCAGCGCCGTCGAAAAGCCGGTGTGCCAATCCAGGATGGTGCCGCCTGTATCGAAGGTCAGCGCTTTGATGTCGGAAAGGCTCATTGCATCTCTTTCGTTCGGGTGTTGGTTCTGTTTGATGATGGATTAGAGGAGTTCGGCAACTTGTACCATTGGCACTGGTTCATTGCCAAGTAAACAGCTCGCGATGCCATCATCTTGAGTGTTGTCGCTGCGCGAAAAAGGGTCGCGCTGGGTGAGTTTGTGGTCAAGTATCAGCTTTGACCATAGCACGCGACGGGCATCGCCACGGCGGGTGTGGATCTCACAACCCTCCCACGCCATTAAGGCAGCCGTTGCGGCGTGATACAGCATCGTGGTTGCGTGCCGGCTTTCAATTTCTGATGCCGGGTCAGCTGCAACATCGGCGGCCAGTTTGGATGCGCTTTTCAGAGCGTTATGCAGTGCTGTTTGATGGGCATGTGGCAGGTTTGTTGCTTCGTTGAGCCGGGCTGCAATTGCTGCAACAAAAGGTTCGTGGCATGCGTGACGGGCAACAGCGCGACCGATCACATCAATCGCGACGACATTGCCGGCGCCCTCCCAGATGCTGCCGAGATGGGAATCGCGCACCAAACGCGGATTGACCCATTCTTCGACGTAGCCGATGCCACCGCGCATCTCCATAGCGTCACCGGTGACACGACGGCCATCGCGCGTCGCGCGGAATTTCAGAACAGGCGTCGCGATGCGCAGAATGGCTTTTGCTTCCTGGCTCGGGGCGGCACCGCCGTAGCCCTCTGAGCGATCAAGCGCATCGGCGGCAAACGCCCAAAGCGATAGCGACTGCTCGGCGGACAATTGCATCTTGAGCATCTGACGGCGCGCGAGTGGCTTTTCTGCGATGGGCGAGCCAAACACGCGGCGGCCATGGATTACAGCGGTTGCGTCATGAACCGCGCGGCGCATCAAAGCGGACGACTTGACGCCATTTGACAGCCTTGACCAGTTGACCATTTCGAGCATCTGTTTGAGCCCGTTCTCAAGCGGGCCGACCGGGTGGGCGACCGCGCCCTGCAGGCTGATTTCGCCAGAAGCCATCGAGCGCGTGCCCATCTTGTCTTTGAGGCGCACGATCCGGTAGGCGTTGGGCGTGCCATCGTCAAGAAAGCGCGGCATTGCGAACAGGCCGAGCCCACGCGAGCCTTCGGCAGCACCTTCTGGCCGTGCCAACAGTAGAGCCATGCCCGCGTCGGCGTTGGAGCAGAACCATTTGTCGCCGGTGATGTGCCAGACGCCATCAACCTGGTGCGCGGTAGTCTCGGTGCGCCCGACGTCGGAGCCGCCTTCGCGTTCGGTCATGAACTGGGCGCCCTGCCAGAGTACCTCGACGTCGTTGGTCAGCATGTGTGGCAAGAAGCGTTCTTTGACCTCATCCGACGCATAGAGCCGGAGGACGTGGGCAGCAGAGTCGGTGACATTGATTGGACAGCCAAGCCCGAACTCTGCTTGGTTGAACAAATACGTGAACGCGTGTTTGGCAACTGCTGGAAACGGCTCGGGCCAATCGAGTACACCGCCGCGATGGCTCATGGCATGCATCGCGAACGTGCCGAATGCTGCCTTTTCCAGTTGCCGGTAGGCCGGATGATATTCGATCGATTGTGCGTCACGCCCAAAGCGATCGCGATGATGCAAAACGGGCGGGTGTCGATCTGCCAGATGGGCTGCGTCATCAAGCTCGCCAGCGGCCATGCCGCCAAGTTTCGCCAAGTGCGGTTTTAGATGTTCCAGCAGTTCCGGTTTAAGATATATCGCAAGCAGGTCCTGCAGTGCGTGATCGGCGCTGAAAAAGTTCCAGTCGCTGGTATCGGGCGCAATCGCGGATTTATCGATGTTACGTGGTGATTGGTCGAGCATGTGGCCGGTTCCTGCGTGGGCGTTCTGTCGGATTGCCGACAGAAAACACTGTAACGGCTGGAATAGCCAGAGGCTGCTATTGGTCAGCGCCCGGCCGTATCCGCTCGAAGCGTTGCTCCCCCACGTTGCCGCCACTCCAGGTGTCGGCATTGGTTTCTGATGTCAGCCGAAAACCTGCCTGCTCGTATAGATGTCGCGCCGCGTCGAGACCGGCAAACGTTGTTAGGTAGATTTTCCCGTATTGACGGGCATCGCAGAAGTTGATCGCGTCAGCGACAAGGCGCTTGCCAAGCCCGGCACCACGCGCCGCATCCGCGAGGATGAACCAACGCAGGTGCGCGCCCTCGGCTTGGTTGGCCTTGGCACCATCGATCGTGATGGATCCGAGAAAGGTGTCGTCGGGGCCGATGGCGCTCAGAAAGAGATCACGTGCCGGGTCATACCGCTGCAGGAAGGCACAGAGTTCCGTTGCGACCTTGGACTCGAACTGCAATCCGAACCCCCAGGCAGGCGCATAGTAGGCGATATGCGCGCCGACAACATCGGCGATTGCGCCAGGGCGATAGCCTTGCTCGAGCCGAATGCGATCGTTGCTGCTGACACTGTCGGACATCAGCTTGGGCCTCGGAGCATCAGTTGCGCCGGGACTTAAAAAAACGATCGATCTGGCGGAGTGCCCAGGCAGCGGCAAGGCCGAATGCGCCAAATACCACGAGCCCCACGAATGCCAGCAGGGTGGTGTGAGGGGCGACGATGGCACTGATGATCAAAGCGACCACAAGTATGAATAATCCCCACTTTCGTGCCGTTTGTCGTTGGAGATGCAGGGCGTGGAGTGCCTCTTCTTGGTCGTGCTGTGGCGGCATAATCGGACTCCTCTCGGAGTCGACCCTAGTACCCACTATCTCTAATGGATGAGTCGTGATTCAAGTGTTGCATGAATTGCATTTTTGAAGCGACCCGGATCGTATTGACGAAGGCTGAGCGTGCCGAGCTTGATCGTTTGGTGCGCTCAACGAAGACGGAGCATC
>CAJQQK010000046.1 GCA_905480435.1 uncultured Hyphomicrobiaceae bacterium
CTCATCACCCCGCAATGCCCTCAAGGCCGTGCAGGATGCATTGTGTTGCGTCTGTTCCATGAAAGTTCCCTCTGGATAACTCGCCAAGAGGGTCACTTCCTCATGGCGTCAGAGGGTCAGTTTGTCGTGTCGCCTGACACATGTACGTAGCGCACCACGAAAATCAGTGCGCCAAGCACAACTAATGCACCAAACCCTGTCGCGATTTGATCCTGCAGCATCCATTGTTCTAGATGAACAGCCCAGCGTCTTGGCACCGATAGAGCGCTCGAAATCAAGAACATTATTGTGAAGCCGGCGCCACCCAGGATGTAGATTGTCAGGCCGGCACGATCGAGGTTGCTCAGTTCTACTTTGTTTGCTTCCTTGACCAACCAGGCCATGAAGCCGAACGCCATCGCAACTTCCCCGAGGATCAGGTAAATATGGAAATGGCCTGGCACCCACTGAGTGTTGTGCATGACTTTGTTAACTGAGATCATGCCGTCAAGAATTGCTGGTACAGAACCAACAGACCAACCCGCAACGCCTAAGACCAACAATGAACTGGCAAGATCCCAACGCATTTTACTGCCGCGCAGATAAACGCATAAAGAAAAAGCTGTGACGGCGAGCAGCGGTATTCCAGAGAGATAAGACACGATCTGTCCCATCACCAAAGCCCAAGCCGGCATCACTGTATCTTGCATCATGTGATGGGGATAAACGGCCATGACGAACAGCAAGACAAGAGACCAGGCGATGGCAAAGACGCGAGACGTCTTCCACGGCCTTCCGGTATACTCCGGTATAATTTCATAGACCGCAATCACTGCCATATAGATGCTGGCATTGATAAACACGTGGCCAAAAAAGAAAATCATGTTTTTGGCGAGCAATGCATCAACAACGAAGCTCGGAAAATAGAGATTTACAAGACTGCAGACCAACACTGCGGCCCCGACGACAATACCAATTGTGTTAAACACAGTGGTCGCCATTGCAGCAACTATGGTTGGTGGTGGTGCGTCTTCAACCTTACCGTTGCCGAATGCCAGAGGCCACGCAAGCGCGCCGCTAATGCCGCCGTATGTGGATATCAGTTTGCGGCCTATTTCCAGATAGAAGAGAAGAAAGCCAACACCAATAGCTATGTACCCGAGGAAGAAACCGGCCGCCGCGGTTACTTGCCAAGCGCCTCCGGACATCGCTGGTAGCGGATACAGGAATGTCCACCCTCCACCAAACCCACCAATGAAAATGCTGCCTAGTATCAGGACAACGCCAAGCAGGAACAGGCCGAGGAAAGCCCAATAGATACCGGCAACAAGCGGTACATATCGACCAACAAAATACCAAAGAATGGCAGCGCCGGTGAGAGCAGCTGTTCCCACCATGCCGGCACCGTGCGCAGTCAAGATCTGATAAAACAGCGTTGGATCAACTTCGATGAGGCCGCCCTGCGCGGCGCGCATGACCAATCCCAAAAGCATCATCAACAGGAAAACAACGCCCGCCAGGAGCATCGTGAGCTTAATGGCCCCTGATTGGGGGGCGAGTTTGGTATCCGACATCTTCAACTCCTTATTTGGCCACGACGTTAAATTCACTGGTCATGTCGTGATGTCCGATGCCACAGAATTCCATGCACAAAATTTGATGCTTACCTGGCTCGGAGAAGATGTACTCAACCTGGTTGACGTAACCCGGCATGGCTTGTGTCTGAAACAGCAGTCGACCGTTCGGATCAATGACACCGAGGCCGTGCGTTGCGTCCTTGGTATGCACGTTGAAGATAACGGACTTGCCAATCGGCACTTCTTCTTTGTCGAGCTCCCAGTACCATTGGTAGCCGGTGGCGTTGACCTGCACTGTTTCTGTAGAGCTCGATATTGCGTGCGGCCATTGCCGCAGAGAACCAGCGGTTACAACAACGCCGACGATAAGCATGCCGTAGATCAGAAAGGTTCGGTTGCGATCCGTATTCGCGGGAGCCTGCTCAATGCCAGCAGATCGAACAGCCGCAACGAAAATCAATGCAACGACTGCCATCAGCACCAGACTGACCGTGAGCACCATCATCTGCATTAGCTTCATCCCTTCCAAATTAAATACGTATATTATTTGCGTATTTAATTTGGAAGGCTTGTGGCGTCAACCGAAATCGACGACAATTGCAACATGCAGATAAACGCTTTCTCGGACTACGCACTTCGGATCTTGATGTATTTAATGGTCAACGGGGATCGTCTGGTGACCTCCCGGGAGATCGCTACATCCTATGATCTGTCATTCGATCACATTGCCAAGGCCGCGCAATTTCTATCGCGCCATGGCTATGTGTCGGCGATCCGTGGCCGCTCTGGAGGATTGCAGCTCAGCCAGCGCCCGACAGATATATCAATCGGCGAAGTCCTGCGGTTAACAGAGGCCGGATCAGGATTGGTTGAGTGCATGCGCGCAGGTCCAACCCACTGCAAGCTCGCAAATGTTTGCGGCCTTGCTCCGTTATTGACCGAAGCCAACGAAGCATTTTTTCAAACACTTGATCAAAAGACGCTTGCTGATGCCGTTCCTCATGCGCCAGCGCTGCTCAACGCACTTAAGCCGTGCTCCGACAACGTCTAATCAGTAAACTTGTAGTAACAGGATTTGGTCTGGTTTACAGCACATCGCGTTTTGATGGCTTCACAGTGCGCCTGCTCAGCTCAACGAACGGCCGATCTCCAAGAATCGATCATGTCGTTGGGTGCGGATTTCGTCAGTTGATTTGCCATCGAATTCTGACAGTGCGTTCGCGATTGCGGCGCCGGTCGCCTCGATCGTTGCTTTCGTATCGCGATGCGCCCCGCCCATTGGTTCGGGAATGATGCCATCGATCACTTTCATCGCGAGTAGATCCTGCGCGGTGATTTTCATGTTGGTGGCAGCGTCAATCGCGCGCGCACTGTCGCGCCACAGGATCGAGGCTGCGGCCTCAGGCGACGCAACCGTGTAGATTGCATGCTCCAGCATCAAAATACGATTGGCGGATGCGATCGCGACCGCGCCGCCGGAGCCACCTTCGCCGACAACAACTGATATCAACGGTACGCCGAGCCCGATGCAGGCATCTGTTGAGCGGGCGATCGCTTCGGCTTGGCCGCGTTCTTCAGCGCCGATGCCGGGATACGCGCCGGCTGTATCGACAATCGTGATCACCGGCATTGAGAACCGATCGGCCATTTCCATCAACCGGATCGCTTTGCGGTAGCCTTCAGGCCGGGCCATGCCGAAATTGTGCTTAATGCGGCTTTCCGTATCGGAGCCCTTTTCGTGGCCGATCAACATGACCGAACGGCCAGCAAATTTTCCCATACCGCCAACGATGGCGTGATCCTCGGCAAAATGGCGGTCGCCGGCAAGCGGCGTAAATTCTTCGATCAGCGCGTTAACGAAGGCCATGCAATGCGGCCGGTCGGGGTGACGGGCAACCTGGGTCTTCTGCCACGGCGTCAGTTTGGCGTAGGTGTCGGCCAATGCCTGCTCGGCCTTTTGCTGCAGATTGTGGAGTTCGTCCGTGATTGAGACCGAATCTTCGCCACTGGCCAGCGTTTGCAGGTCGGCGACTTTGCTTTCCAATTCAGCGATTGGCTTTTCGAAGTCGAGATAGGTGCGTATGGCGGGTGCGGACAAAGTGGGCTCGCTCAGAAGGAGGAAGAAAAAGGCAAGAGGGACGTCTTCTAGGCCTCATATAGGGAGGATGGTCTACTCCTGGCAACTATTGTGCCGGAATTGCTAATAGAAGTGATTATCGCGTCGCTAACGGATGGTGCTCGTTAACCAGTTTTTTGAGCCGTTCTTCAAGCACGTGGGTGTAGATTTCGGTGGTTGAGATGTCGGCATGCCCGAGAAGCTGCTGAACGGCACGCAGATCAGCGCCACGATCAAGCAGATGGCTGGCAAAGGCATGGCGCAGTATGTGCGGGCTGACGCGTTCCGGAGCAATACCGGCTGTTCGTGCCAATTCTTTTAAATCCTGCGCAAAGCGTTGCCGGGTCAAGTGCCCTTCGGCGCTCGATGATGGAAATAACCATTTTGACTGTTTCGCAACGGGTGTGTTGGGATCAGGCGCGCCATCCGGCGTCAGGCCGAGATAACGATTAATCGCGCTGCGTGCTGGTCCGGAGAGCGGGAGCTGTCGTTCGCGGCCACCTTTGCCCTTGATTGTGAGTAGCCGGGTGTCGCCGCGCAGCACATTGCGAGGCAGCGATACAAGTTCCGTAACTCGCATGCCGGTCGCGTATAGTAGTTCAAGTAGGCAGTGAAAGCGTATGGCCCGGGCGCGGTCTTTGCCGCTTGCTGCGTCGATCATCGTCTCGGAGGCAACGATCAGCTTGTCGACCTCAACCACACTCAGTGTCTTTGGCAGCGCGCGCTCGCGTTTCGGGCCTGCAACCGCAAACGCGGGGTTCTCGTCAAGAATAGTCTCTGCAACCAGATACTTCATAAACTGTCGGATGGCGGACAGTCTGCGGGCACGTGACGCCGGGCCCAATCCCTGTTCGGCCTGGCCGCGCAGATAGGTCGTTATCTGGGCTGGCGTGATATCGGTCAGCACGCAGGCATTGGCGCGAAGATGGCTCAGAAAATCCTCGAGATCGCGGGTGTAGCCATCGACCGTGTTGGCTGCGACACCACGCTCGGCGGTGATCGTTTCGATGAACGATGCGAGATGCTGATGTGCAGTGGTCATAACAGTGCGGCTCGCCGAATCAAGATACCGAGCCACACCTTAGCTTATTTGCGATGACGTTTCGCTTTTGACGCGACTGCGATTGCCTTGCCGGGATGCTCTGGTGCCAAGGCGTCATCAATGCTGTTGCAGGAGCGCTGCAAGCGACTGCTTGAAATCTTCTCTGTGGCTCGGCGATAGTTTGTTGAGCAGGGACGCATCGACTTCGCGCACCGTGTTCTTGGTCGCATCTAAAACCGTTCGGCCCTGTTCTGTGATTCTGACGGCATAGGCACGCGCATCTGCTTTGGTGCGCTGCCTTGAGAGCAGGCCGGTTTGCGTCATGCGACGGGTAATGTCAGCGATCGTGGACCGATCAATTCCTGTAAGCTTCACAATGCTTGTTTGGCTCAACCCATCGTGGTCTGCCGTGGCTGCGAGCACAACAAACTGCCGTGGTGTGAGTTCGTGTTGAGTGGCGGCTGCCGAAAATGCTTCGTCGGCCAATTGCGACGCCCGATGAAACTGATGCATCAGGGAACAGTTAAACTCATTACTCATAACAGACCTCACTGGAGTTCTTTTTGTATCTGTCTTGATTGGGATCCACTGCGTGTTTGCTAACAGCGCATGTGACCGACAGGCCTGTGTTGCCTTCAGACAAGATCGAGATGCGAACAATGTGATCGAATTTGTTACCAATTCCTTTTAGAAATAGAACACACGCTTTGATTGAAAAATTGTCATTAACGCTCGGTAAAGGCTGTCCGGTCTGGGTGAGAAATCTTCATATCCTGGCGATCGCGATGCAGGTTTTGCATCGAGCAGGCAGCCTCTTGCAGGCTCACCGTTAGCGGCCTGACCGCGGCCAATCGATGAACAGTGCTTCAAACCCCAATCTGCGTGCGTCTTTTTTGAGGCCGGCGCGTTTCAAGGCGCGGATCGTTTCACCAAGCCCGAGCAGGTGCGTGGCAGATGTGCCGGTCGGTGCGATCGTACGCATTGCATAGAGTGTCGTTGCAGCAATCTGGCGAGTGACTGACGCCTGCTTCATCGCGCTCAATATACCGGTTGCCGGCAGGTGGCCCGGTTGTGGCTGCTCGGTGCGGCTGGCCAGATTCCAGAGCGGAATTGGTACATTGTAATCAAGAGCGTCGAGAACGGTTGCCAAGCGGTGCAGTACTGCCGGCGAAAACCGGCCCTGCAAAGCCAGGTTTTCCAGCGCCGCCATACTGCGTCCGCGATCCCGGCCCGGAACATTTGGGTCGGCAATATCGAGCAGCATGCGCCAGTGATTGAGGGCACCCGAACTTCCTTGGGCACTGTTATCGAGCCATTGCCGTGCTGCCTGGTAGTCGGCGCCAGCTGCTAAGGCCTCGACGGCTGTTTCGCTGAACCATGAGATTTCTTGTGCCGGGCGCATCGTGCGGACAATCGGTGCAATGGCGGCGGCTGTTACATAATAAAGTCCGTCGCGTTTGGCACTGTCGAGTAATGCGCGAATGGCGCGGGTTTTAGCGAATTGCGCTTGATTTCGCTCAGCGGTTGCAAACTGGCGTGCGCGTTCTCCTGGTCCACTGGCTCCGAGGCCGCCGGTTGGTGCTGCATCAGCGCTGGCGCGATATGCTTCGATTAGCACTGCCGGAGACGTGATGTTGCTGACAGCTGCGCGTTCAGCGGCCTTGAGGCGTAATCCTGCGGGCGCCTGATTGTCCGTTGCGACGAGCTGCAGAAACCCTGGGTCAGCGCGCGCAAGCATGCCGTCAATCAGAGCCGGATCTGGTTTCTTGAGTTGCCGGGCGAGCAAACCATCGATGGTTGAGACACGTCGCGGTAATGGTGCGCGTACTTTGTCGCCGCTGGCGATCGCTTCGAGCAAGCCGAGGGTGAAGGGGCGGTTGTAGCCGGCGTCGCGTGCAAGTTCGGCGGCCAGACCACCTGCTTGGCGGTTGCCAGCGACAATCGCACAATATCCAGCCAGTACGACGGCTTCGCCACGCATATGTTTGGGTAATTTATTCTGAGCTGCGACAACATCTTTGATGCGCCGGCAGCCGGGTTGGGTATTGCCGGTTGCGAGGTCGAGCTTGGCTTCAAGCACAGCTGTTACGGGATCTGATGTCGAGCGGTCTGCGTTGGCTGTGCCACGTAAACGGGCTGCCTGGGCGAAACGACCAGCCTTCAAAAGGGCAGCAATGCGGACGGCGTCAAGGCGTGCATCGCCTAGTTTTTCCGCCATAATCCGATTGAACAGGCTGTTCAGGGTCGGCGAAGCTGGCGGCAGTTGGGCGGTTCTCAGCAACTGTTCAGCGCCTGAAGCGTCAAGGCCCTGCCAGGTTCCTTTTGGCAATGCGTCATCAGTCGAGATTACCGGTGTCAGCTCGCCGCGTTCGACGCTTGGTGCGTTTGCTGCAAAACTCGGTGTGGTCGAAGGAGGTGCGGGTACATAAGTTCCGGGAGCGCCGTAAGGCACGGATCCCGGTGGCTGATAGGTGTTGCTGCCATAAGTTGGCGGCGTTGCCGGATACGGTTGTGGCGGTGCTGCATTGCCGTAGCGTGGCTGGTTGAGCCCGGTCATCGGAGCCAGGTACGGCTGGCGCGGAGCTCCGCCCGCAGGCGGAGCGGATCGTCGCCGCTCGGTCTTGCGTGCTTCTTGGCGGTCTTTTTCTGCGAATGGGTTCCAGCCGTCGTCAGCGCTGACATGCAATGTCGGGGCGCTTGCGAGTAGACCTGTCAGGGCGGCTGTGGCGAACCAGACGGCCGATTGGCGCGTAGCCCGAGGGCGCAGAACCAAGAGAGACGAAGCCGGGGGACATTGTCTAACCAACCGATTACCTTCGAATTTTTACGCTTGGCAGCTGCTTTTGCACTTCGCTTTGTTCGGGCTCGAAATAGACGGCGAGTACATACAAGCTGCCGTACGAGACGGCGAATAACATTGAGACCACAAAGAGCAATCGAAAGAGGCTTGGCATAAAGGTTTATGTCTCTCGGCTCTCAGTGAAAGACCAAAGCCACTTAGGCGTGGCCAGTATTCACGTATCAGGTTACAGCGTGGCGTGAGTATGACCGATTCTGCGCGTACTGAGGACAATGCTTGTGGCGAACTGCTCGAGGTGTGCCGTTTGAGGGGCTGGCAGTTCTTCTTGATTATGAATTTTGACAAGTGCAATAGGTGCAAGGCTCGGATTATAGTAAGAAATTGTCAGTCTGACGAGCGAGCAATAGTGGAGCGGACGATATGGTAGCGGGTAGTTGAGGTGTGATGGCCGGATTGAGCACGAAGCGGAAGGGTGCAGCGCGCCCGGCAGCGGTCGCTAGCCTGATCGATCAGCTCGGCGATCGCTCGATTGTGCTGGTTGGCCTGATGGGCTGCGGCAAGTCATCAGTTGGGCGCCGGTTGGCCACCAAACTCAGTTTACCGTTTGTCGATGCCGATACTGAAATTGAACTGGCGGCCGGCAAGACGATCCCGGACATTTTTACCGACTATGGCGAGGATCATTTTCGCGACCGTGAGCATATGGTGATTACGCGGTTGCTCGGAAATGGACCGCAAGTGCTGGCAACAGGGGGCGGGGCTTATATGCGCGCCGACACGCGGGACGCTATTTCGAAAGCGGGGGTTGCTGTCTGGCTGCGCGCGGAACTGCCGGTTCTGTTGCGTCGTGTGATGCGGCGCGATGATCGGCCGATGCTCAAAACGGCTGACCCAGAGGCGACCATGCGAAAGCTGATGGAGATCCGCTACCCTTTCTATGCCGAGGCTGATGTGGTGGTTGAGAGCCGTGACGTGACGCATGACGTTGTCGTCAACGAGATTGTAGCGGCTCTGGCTGCTGGACCACTCTGCGAAACCTGACTTCTAAGCAAGACCGGAAGCCCAATGACCTCGACTAATCAAAGCAGTCAGCGCAAGTGCGTGCGCGTCGAACTTGGATCTCGCAGCTACGATGTGCTGATCGGTGCTGGTCTGATCAACGAGACACTGGAGCTTGCCACGGCGGTTTTTGGCAAGGCAAAATATGCAATCGTTACCGACGAAAACGTTGCGAGCAATCATCTGGCAAGCGTTGAGGAACCCCTCAAGCAAGCTGGGCAATGGCGCACGTCGGTTGTTTTACCGGCCGGTGAGAAAACTAAAAGTTTTGAGCACTTTCAGCGCCTGAGTGAGGCGTTTCTGACGGCTGGCACCGAACGACGCGACGTTATTATCGCGCTCGGCGGCGGTGTGATTGGGGATCTGGGTGGGTTTGCCGCCGCTGTTCAGCGACGTGGTGTGCGGTTTTTGCAGATACCAACTAGCCTGCTGGCACAAGTCGATTCGTCCGTTGGCGGCAAGACGGGGATAAACACGCCTCAAGGTAAAAATCTGATCGGCGCGTTTCATCAACCCAATCTGGTGCTTGCGGATACGGGTGTGCTGGCAACGCTGCCGGAGCGGCAGATGCGCGCCGGATACGGCGAAATCGTCAAATATGGCCTGCTCGGCGATCGAAATTTCTACAGCTGGCTGGAGGACAACGCCGCCTCAGTTGTGTCAGGCGGCCCTGCGGCGCTGATCCATGCTGTGACGCGCAGCGTCGAGATGAAAGCTGAAATTGTTGCGCGTGACGAAACCGAAACCGGTGATCGTGCGTTGCTTAATCTGGGTCATACGTTTGGCCACGCACTTGAGGCTTGGACGGGTTACTCGGATCGGCTGCTGCACGGCGAGGGCGTTGCCATCGGCATATGTCTCGCGTTCAGGCTGTCGGAGGCGCTCGAAGCGTGTCCGCCGCAAACGGCAGCCCGGGTCGCAGCTCACATCAAGTCAATTGGTCTGCCAACGGACATTGGCGATATTCCGGGCGGCGAGCTGCCAAGTGCTGACTTGTTGGTCGATCTCATGGGGCAAGATAAAAAAGTTCAGGACGGACAGTTAACCTTCATTCTAGCGCGTGATATCGGCGAGGCGTTTATAACGCGAGATGTATCTGCGGAGCGCGTACGCGGGTTTTTGCAATCGCAACTTGTGACGGCTTGAGTTGTGCGGAATGTCCGAACGTGCGCCGTATACCTTGCGAATCACGTCTTGAAGGGCCAAATAAGTGATGATAAACGTGACCGCGCGCTCTTGACCCTGGACCCGTGCGGCTCAGCGTGCGATCTAAGGGCGCGTTAATACAACATTTCCCTCTGATTTCATTTGCGCGCGGCAATGGCGCGTGCGGACCATCAATCAACACGACACACGGAACGATATGAGAAATCTCAAGGGCAACAGCCTGAATGACCGCCTAGAAAATAAGAATTTGGCGAAACAGGCATTGCTGGAAAGACTGAAGAAGATGCCGAAGCCAGATGACCCGGAGGTCATCGCGCGCAAGGCTGAACGGGCAGCAGCTGCCGAACGACGGCGCGTTGCCAAGGTAGAACGCGAAGCTGCAAAAGTGCAGGAAGAGCGCGAGCGCTTGGAACGTGAGGCCGAAGAACGGCGCGCGCAAGCCGAACTCGAGGCGAGACAGGTCCGCGAAGAAGCCGATCGTCAGGTCGAGCTCCTTGCCGAGCAGAAAGCTGCGCGTGACGCGCGCTATGCCGCTCGGAAAAAACGCAAAACCCGAGCTTAAAGCGCGTCGCGCTTTAAGCTCTTTTTTCTCTCACGGCTATTCCTCGCTGACGCTCGGGCCTGCGAGGGCGCGGCGCTAAGCGCCGGGTCGCATGCGCTCCCTTGCTGCGATTCCAGCTAAGTCTGACGCATTCCAAGTTTGGACAACCTGGCTCATCTGAGCTGTATCAATTACGCGCTGTCAGCCGAATTCTCGGGCTCTTGTCCGGTTGTCTCGCTGAGACGGCGCAGGCGGATTGCTGTGATGCGGTTCTTATTGCGACGAAGAATTTCAAATCGATAGCCATGGAACGTAAACGTTTGGCCAGGCTCCGGGATTGTCTGCGCTTCGTGGATCACCAGCCCTGCGATCGTCACCGCTTCGGCATCCGGCAGATTCCAGTCCATCTCGCGGTTAATATCGCGAATGGCAACGCCACCGTCGACGTTGATCGCACCATCTGGCTGACGTCGGATGACTTCCTCTCCGACATCGTGCTCGTCAATGATTTCACCGACGATTTCCTCAAGAATATCTTCGAGCGTGACGAGGCCTTGCACTTCGCCGTATTCGTCGACGACCATCGCGAGCTGCACTTTGCGATGAAGGAATGCGTTTAGCTGATCTGGCACGCTTGTCGTGTCCGGCACAAACCACGGCTCTTTGGCAATGGTATCGATGTCGAGTTTGGCCACGTTCCAATCGTTGCGGCCAAGTGCTGCCAGCAGATCCTTCGAATTGAGCATGCCGACGATGTTGTCTGGCTCATCGCGCCAGACGGGTAATCGGGTGTGCGGGCTGCGCAGAACGTCCGCCACGATCTTTTCGGGCAAGTCGCTGCCATTGATCGTGTCCATCTCAGTGCGGTGCTGCATTAAGTCATCGAGTTCCAGATCGCGGAGATCGAGCACGCCGCCAAGTCGCTTCGCATCGCCGTGATCGACGACGCCATCACGCGACGACAATTCAATTGTGCCGCGCAGTTCGCGATGGGCCAAAATATTGGCGTCGTCATCATCGCGTTGCGGCGTCAGCCGCATCATCTGAGCCACAATCCATTCGATGATCCGGGTCAATGGCCGCAATACGATGATCAGCAATCGCATGACAGGCGCAACAACCAAGGCGAAGCGGTCCGAGTAGGCTAGCGCATACGTTTTTGGGAGGACCTCGCAGAAAATGACGACAAAGACTGTCAGGAATATCGTCGCGTAAATCACACCGGCTTCACCGAACATCTCTATCATCAGGCTGGTCGTCAGCGCGGATGCCAGAATATTGACGAGGTTATTGCCAAGCAGGACCGTGCCAATGATGCGCTCGGGTTTCTGCAGCAGGCGGCTGACGATGCGCGCGCCTTTGTTGCCTTCTCGGTCCAGCGCGTGCATTCGAGCGCGCGATACCGCTGTAAGGGCTGTTTCTGATCCTGAGAAAAATGCTGAGATCGATAGCAGGACGGCAACCGCCGCTATGATGAGCGCGAGGTCAGTGTCGATGGCCATTGGTTCCGGGGTCTTAAGGTTGTGATTTGGCGAATTTGCCGGCGGTTGGAATTGAGTTACTGCGTAATGGGCTCGTCCGGCGCATGAGCGTGAACCGCCAGTGCATGGAGACGGCCTTTGAGTTCTTCGGCCAAAGCTTCGTTGATCAGGCGATGGCGGCCGACGCGTGATACGCCAGTGAAGCGTGGCGAAACAACGATCAGGCGAAAATGGCTTTCACCTGTTCCAGGCGACGAGCGATGTCCGGCATGGAGTTCGCTTTCGTTGACCACATCTAATCTAGTCGGCTCCAGGGCGATCATGAGCTTGGTTCGGATTTCGTTTTCGAGGGACACCGGATTTCCTTCATTGAGACGAATTTGGCTTGACAGTTGGAGCGACTTACCAAGATCCGTGCGTGCTTGGCGATCGCTATAGCATGAAGGGCACGAAAGTGCGCGAACATGTGTGAGAACTGGCACTCTTTGCTTGTTTCTTGCGTGTCATATCTTCATAGTACCGCCGCCATGACTTCAGATTCAAATGATTCAAAATACTTCGACATGATCCGCATCAAGCGGCCTTCCAAAGGGAAGGCCGCTGAGCACAAGAGCCTGCCCAATTGCCAGTGGAAGGGCTGTGATAAGCCCGGTCACCACAAGGCACCCAAAGGGCATGGCCACGACGGCGAGTTCTTCGTTTTTTGTGCGACGCACGTCAAACACTACAATGCGTCGTACAACTATTTCGAAGGTATGTCGGACAAGGACATCTCCGATTTTCAGCGGAGCGCGGCGTATGGTCACCGGCCAACCTGGAAACTCGGCCAAAATGCGTCCGGTACGGAGACGCGTAAAGAGTCTACCAGTGAAGAGGCGGCGGCGCCCTCAAGAGACTTCAATGCATGGCGTGCGCGGCAGGCAACGGCTGAGAAACGTAAGCCGCAGCGGCGCTTGAAGCCGATGGAGAAGAAATCCTTCATCGCGCTCGAATTGAAAGAAAACGCCACAAAAGATGACATCACGTCGCAATATAAGTCTCTTGTGAAGCAACATCATCCAGATGCGAATGGTGGTGACCGTGGGACCGAGGAGAAGTTGCGCGAGATTATCCAGGCGTATAAATATCTAAAGAAGATCGGTTTCGTTTGAATTCAGCGAGATCCGGTTTGTTTCGCAGGCAATTGCTCATGTTGCCGAACCCGCCGCTGCCGGTCTGATCGGTGCCCTAGCAACAATAATTATACCCGGATTTAAAGTATGCCTGCTCAAAGCAAAGCCGGTGTTCCAGGTCTGCCGGATAAATCGGTTCAGGTCCGCGAACTCTTCGACATCGATAGTGACTTCGAGGCCCTCGCCTATGCCGAGCGCTCCGAGCATGTGCCCGAAGTGGATGACGACTATCTGTTCAATAAAGAAGTTACTCTGGCGATCCTGGCCGGCTTTAAGTTTAATCGCCGGGTGATGATCCAGGGCTACCACGGAACGGGTAAGTCGACACATATCGAGCAAGTTGCAGCGCGGCTGAATTGGCCTTGCGTTCGCGTTAACCTCGATAGCCACGTCAGCCGTATCGATCTGATCGGCAAAGACGCGATTGTCCTCAAAGACGGCAAGCAGATTACGGAGTTCCGTGAAGGCATTCTGCCGTGGGCACTGCAAAACAACATTGCCTTGGTGTTCGATGAATATGACGCCGGCCGTCCGGACGTGATGTTTGTCATTCAGCGCGTGCTTGAGGTGTCTGGAAAGCTGACGCTGCTCGACCAGAGCCAGGTGATCCAGCCGCATCCGGCGTTCCGCCTGTTTTCGACGACAAACACGATCGGGCTTGGTGATACGTCCGGCCTCTATCATGGCACCCAGCAGATCAACCAGGGTCAGATGGACCGTTGGTCGATTGTCTGCACGCTCAACTATCTGCCGCACGAAAACGAAGTCGGCATCGTGACGTCAAAAGTGAAGAAATTCGCCAAAGACGATAAGAGCAAGCAGATCGTCTCAAACATGGTCCGTGTCGCTGATCTGACGCGGAATGCCTTCGTCAACGGCGATCTGTCAACCGTCATGAGCCCGCGTACCGTGATCACATGGGCTGAGAATGCCGATATCTTCTCTGACGTTGGTTTCGCCTTCCGACTGACATTCCTCAATAAGTGTGACGAGTTGGAGCGCCCTCTGGTCGCCGAATTCTATCAGCGCTGCTTCGGGGAAGATCTGCCGGAAAGTGCGGCAAACATCGCACTCAGCTAGGCGGGATCCATGTCAACAGGTGGCGGCGGCAGCAATCGTAAGGAATCACCGGCAGAGCCGTTCAAGCGGGCTCTGGCGTCAACTGTGCGGGCTATTGCCGGCGATAGCGAGATCGAGGTTGCCTATTCTGCGGGTAAACCGGCGCTATCTGGCAAAGCCGTGCAGCTGCCTGAGCCGTCGCGTGTGCCAACGCCACGAGAAATTGCTGTGGCACGCGGCTGGGCTGACAGTCTCGCACTGACAGCTGCCTGCCATGATGAGAAGCTGCACCGTAAACTTGCACCTCAGGCTGGCCCCGCTCGTGAAGTGTTCGAGTCTATCGAACAGGCGCGCGTTGAGTCGCTTGGCTCGAATCGTATGCCTGGTATGGCCGACAACATCACCGCCAAGATAGATGACCACTATTCGCATGGTCGTTTCATGGACGTGACCGCGCACGAAGAGGCGCCGCTTGAAGAAGCGCTGGCGCTGATCGTGCGCGAAAAACTGACCGGCAAACCGCCACCGCCAACCGCTCAGGCGCTGGTCGATGTCTGGAAGCCGATCGTTGAAGAACGCGCCGGCGATTCATTTAATAAGATGCATGAATGGGCTGACGATCAGGTCAAGTTCGGCCGCGTTGTGCAGGACTTGCTGCGTCTCCTTGAGCTCACCGAAGAGATGAGCGAAGGCGATCAGAACGACGAGGACGAAGCTGGCGAAGACAGCGAAGATCAGGGTGAGCAAAGCCAGGAAGCTGGCGACGACCAAAGCGAAGGCCAGGAACGCGCCAACGAAGAGCAGATGGCTCAGGGCGAAGACGGCGAGTTCGAAGAAGTCTCGGATTCAGCTGACTCGGACGATTTCGAGATGGAAGCCGATGGCGAAGATCCAGCCGACAGCGATGAGCCGTGGCGGCCCAACCAATCGGTACTCGATAATCCAGAGGCCTTTGGCTACGCGGTCTACAATAAGACATTTGACGAAGAGATCTCCGCTGAAGAACTCTCGACGCCGGAAGAGCTCGAGCGCCTGCGCACATTCCTCGACAAAGAACTACGGTCGCTTTCCAGCGTCGTGTCGCGGCTGGCCAATAAGCTGCAGCGCCGCCTGCTCGCACAGCAGAACCGCGCCTGGGATTTTGACATCGAGGAAGGCGTTCTGGATGCAGCCCGCCTGACCCGGATCATCATCGATCCGATGTTCCCACTAACGTTCAAGCGCGAGCGCGATACCGATTTCCGCGATACCGTCGTCACGCTGGTGCTCGACAACTCCGGCAGTATGCGTGGCCGCCCGATCATGGTTGCTGCCTGTTGCGCTGACATTCTGGCGCGCACACTTGAGCGCTGCGGCGTCAAAGTTGAGATCCTCGGGTTCACCACACGCGCCTGGAAGGGTGGGCAGTCTCGAGAAGCGTGGCTTGCAGCTGGTAAGCCTGCCGGTCCTGGCCGCCTCAATGATTTGCGCCATATCGTCTACAAGTCAGCGGATGCGCCTTGGCGCCGTGCCAAACGCAATCTTGCGTTGATGATGCGCGAAGGGCTGCTCAAAGAAAATATTGATGGCGAGGCACTTGCCTGGGCGCATCAGCGCATTCTCGCGCGGCCTGAGCAGCGACGTATTCTAATGATGATCTCCGATGGTGCGCCGGTTGATGACTCGACGCTGTCGGTCAATTCCGGCTCCTACCTTGAGATGCACTTGCGGCAGGTCATTCAGGAGATCGAGAACAAGTCGCCTGTTGAGCTTCTTGCGATCGGCATTGGCCATGACGTGACGCGTTACTATCAACGCGCGGTCACGATCACGGACCCGAGCGAACTTGCGGGTGCCATGACCGACCAACTTGTCGATATGTTCGAAGAGAATGGGCAACCAGCTACCAGAGGCCGTCGCGGTCGCGCTGCTTAGTGACTTTTGCGGGCGGCACCATATTTTCGCTGCCAGCGTTTGCTTTGACTACGAATGATTAGATGCCGGTTGCTTAACTGTGGCTGTGCTTGTTCATTTAACCAAGGTTTGCGCATTGCCACACAAGTTCTGTCTGAAATTGGCGCTTCTCGGCGTTCTTGTCGTGCCGTTGGCTGGCTTCGCGTTGCCGGCCGTGAAGCCAAATGCAAGCAAGCTTACCCTGCACTCGTTGGCGGTTAACGCTTCGCCGATCCGCAATTTTTCCAAATCTGGAAGTAATGACCTTTTTGGCCGTCTGCGGTTTCGCGGTGGCCTCGTGCTGAGCTCCTCTGATCGAGCCTTTGGTGGTCTCTCCGGCATTGAGATTTCACCCGATGGCAGGCACTTGCTTGCGGTGTCGGATGCGGGCGCATGGTTCCGTGCGCGGCTCAACTACAAGGGTAAGCGGCCGACGGGACTTGATAAAGCAACCATCGGGCCGATCCTGGCGCTGGGCAACAAGCGGTTGCGACGTGGACGCGATCGTGACGCAGAAGCTATCCGTCTGTTCAAAGGCGATCTCAATAACGGCATTGCGCTGGTTGGTTTTGAACGTAATCAGCGCATCGGCTTCTTCAAAATCAAGGGCGGCCGTCTGATGTCACCGCAGCGCTATCTGCGGCCGCCGACACGGTTGCGTGCGAATAAGGGCATTGAAGCTGCCGGTGTCATTCGCACCGGTGCCCATAAAGGTGGTGTGATTGCCTTCGCCGAGCGGACACTCGATCGCAACGGGCACCATCAAGGCTGGTTGTGGCATGGCGGCAAGCGGCACCCGTTCGCACTGACAAATGTCGGAGATTTCGACATCACGGATATTGCCGGCGGTCCCAAGGGCGGTGTCTATGTATTGGAGCGTCGGTTTCGGTGGACTGAGGGCGTCAAGATGAGGATCCGCCGTCTTGCAGTGAAAAATATCAAGCGCGGTGCGGTTTTGCGCGGTGAGACCATGATTGCAGCTAATCTCGGTTACCATATCGACAATATGGAAGGGCTTGCCATTCATCAGGACAAAGCTAAACGCACCATCCTGACTTTGATCTCAGACGATAACTTTAACTCGTTCCTACAGCGCACGATGCTGCTGCAATTCGAAGTCGTTCGTTAATTCTTCAGTTCTTTTGACATCTCAAAACAAAAAACCGCGCAGCCCCAAAGGCAACGCGGTCAAATCTGTTTGCAGGCCGTGTCGTGCCGTTTTTAAGCGGCTGGCGCTTCTGCAGCAGCAGCTGCTGGCGCTGCCTCAGCCGGTGCGCCGGCTTCAGCTTCTGCCTTGGCAATATCACGTTTGATCTGCAGGCATTTCGGCGACAGCGTGCCGGGCTTTGCTTTCTTCAAGAAGGCATCAAGGCCGCCCCGGTGTTCAACTGTTTTCAGCGCGTGCGCACTAATTCTGACCCGGAACGAGCGCTTCAGGATATCGCTCATTAACGTCACCTTGCACAGGTTCGGCCGGAAAACACGCTTGGTTTTGTTTTCAGCGTGGCTGCGCAATTGGCCCGCCATCGGCAGTTTGCCGGTAAGTTCGCATTTTCTGGTCATCAAAAACTCCTCGCGGCGCCGTCTCCAGCGCCTGCATCATCGATCGAAATCGGGGAAAATCGTATGGTCTCAAGGCTATGGCAGAGATAGCCCAAGCCGAACACGGTGTATAATTGGCAATGATCGGCTACGTCAAGGGGCGGCACTGCTAATGTTGCGGTCCAGCAGAGTTAATTCTGGCGGATCAATCGTGCCGTGACCGCTAGGAACGCGCCTAGTGGCCCGTAGATACACCATAAAGCGGTCACTTTGTTGGATGATTGCAGAACCTGTCGGGAACAGAGTCGCTGGGGAACTTGAACGCATGATGGGGGTGGCACGTATGATCGGGTTGGGCGCTAGACTGCTGGAACGTAACAGCCTTAAGGGAGCTCCGTTGGCTGCTAGCTGGCTGGCCGGGTGCGCGCTTTTGCTATCAGCCCCATTGTTGGCAAGTTCGGCTATGGCGGCCAAGAAGCCCGGAATGCGCGTCTCTGCTGATTATGAGGTCCGGTTTTTGGGCGCCAAGATCGGTACGTTTCAGTTCAAGTCGAGCGTGACGGGTCGGCGCTATGTGCTGAACAGCAATTCCTGGATCAAAATATTCTTCGGCGCGTTCAAATGGAACAGTCAGTCAACAACGCAAGGCATCCTTGCCAAGAAACCTCAACCGAAAACGTTCAGCTTCAACTATCAGATCAAGAAAAAGCGCAAAAGTGCTTCGATGAAGTTCGCCCGCGGACGTGTCGTCGAGCTCAAAAACACGCCGCCTGTCCATTATTCAAAAAAATATGTGCCAATCAAACCGAAGCATCTTGTCGGCGTTGTCGATCCAATGACGGCGATTATGCAGATGACACAGGCGACGAAAGGCGATCCATGCCGCCATACGGCTGAGATATTTGATGGCAAGCGCCGCTTGCGTCTGACCCTGGCACCCAAGGGGCGAGTGCGTATTAAAGATCGCTACGCCAGTGGCCAACCAGCATTCGGCTACGTCTGCCAGATCAGGTTTACACCTGTTGCTGGGCATAAAAGAACGAGCCACATCAAGCATTTGGCAAAAATGAAAGATATGGAGATCATTCTCCGTCCGGTGCCAAGCGCGAAGCTGCTGGTGCCTTATCAAATCAACATTCCAACGATGATGGGTTCTGTTTCGATTTCGGCGACGTCGATCATTGTCGACAACGGTAAGAACCCTCGGATTGCGATGAGACGCTGATTGACGGTGGCTAGTGGAGGCGATTCACACTGCTTTCCGCCGATTTTTGTAGAGACCAATTTACTGCAGACACTTGATCTCTTGGGCTGGGTCTGCGATGCCACCCGACGGCATATTCCCTCGGAGATAACGATATAATGGGTGTCGACCAAATGACCCGCATCCGTAACGTGACCGCGGTGCTCGGTCCGACTAATACGGGCAAGACCCACCTTGCGATTGAACGCATGCTGGGCCATCAGACCGGAATGATCGGCTTGCCGTTGCGCTTGCTGGCACGCGAGATCTATGACCGCGTTGCAAACCGCGTCGGGGCTGACAAGGTCGCGCTGATTACCGGTGAGGAAAAGATTAAGCCTGAGGGCGCGCGCTATTGGATCTGCACCGTCGAGGCGATGCCGCAGGACATTACGGTTGATTTCCTGGCGATAGATGAAATCCAGTTGGCGGCTGATCTTGATCGCGGCCACGTCTTTACGGATCGACTGCTGCATGCGCGCGGTGAGATGGAGACGTTGGTATTAGGCGCTTCGACGATGCGCGCCGCGATCTCCGATCTGATTCCTGGCGCGAACTTTATTTCGCGGCCACGGCTCAGCAAGCTCAGCTATGCCGGGCAGAAGAAAATCACGCGGTTGCCGGCCCGTTCGGCCATCGTCGCGTTTTCGGCGTCTGATGTTTATGCGATCGCAGAACTTATTCGGAGTCAGCGCGGCGGCGCGGCTGTTGTGCTTGGTGCGTTGTCACCACGGACGAGGAATGCCCAAGTCGCGCTCTATCAATCAGGCGACGTTGATTTCCTGGTTGCGACGGATGCCATCGGCATGGGGCTCAACCTCGATGTCGATCACGTGTCGTTTTCCAATGTTAGAAAATTCGATGGCCAAAAATTCCGCGATCTGACGGCAGCTGAGCTCGCACAAATTGCGGGCCGCGCTGGTCGGCACATGAATGATGGCACCTTTGGCGTCACAGGCGATGCGGAGCCGCTTGATCAGGGTCTGGTTGACCGGCTCGAAGACCATGAATTCGACTCGATCAAGACGCTGCAATGGCGTGCCCGTGAGCTTGATTTCTCAAGTGTTGACGGATTGCGCGATAGCTTGCGTGCGCTGCCCGATCAGTTTCGTCTTATGCGCGCGCGCTCCAGCGACGATTTCGATGCCTTGGAAAGTGTTGCGCGAGATCCTGATGTCGTGCGCATGGCGCAGTCGGCGCCTGACGTCGAAGCGCTATGGGAAGTCTGCCAGATCCCTGATTATCGCAAGATCTCTTCGCAAAACCATGCCGAGTTGGTCGCAAGCGTATTCAAGGACCTCAAGGGTGCCTCGGGACATATCGACGAAGACTGGTTTGCCAAGCAAGTCGCCTTCTCTGATCGCATCGATGGCGACATCGATACGCTCTCCAATCGTTTGGCCCACATTCGCACGTGGACCTTTGTTGCCAATCGGCAGGACTGGCTCAAGGATCCTGGCCACTGGCAGACCAGAACGCGCGAGATCGAAGACAGCCTGTCGGATGCCTTGCATGCCTGTCTGACGCAGCGCTTTGTCGATGCCCGGGCCAGTGCCTTGATGAAAGGCATGAAGGACAATCAGGAACTTTCAGGTGAGATCGGTGATGATGGTTCAATCCATGTCGAAAGCCATTTTGTCGGCAGCTTGAAAGGGTTCCGCTATATCCCGGATACCCAGGCCGATGGGTTGCAAGGCAAGACGACCCGCAATGCTGCCAATCAGGTTTTGTCCAAAGAAATGTCGATGCGGACGCGGCGGCTAGTTGCTGCCAAGAATGACGCCTTCACGCTGACGCGGACGGGGCAAGTGGTCTGGCGCGGTGATGAGATTGCCAAGCTTGATGCAGCCGAAGATCCATTGAAGCCGCAAGTCGCTTTGATTGCTGATGATATTCTGCAGGGTGCGGACCGTGAACGTGTGATGACGCGCGTCCAGGCATGGGTCGCTGATACGATCGCTGAGCGATTGAAGCCACTGGTTGATCTTGGCAAAGCGGAAGATGTTGACGGCCTGGCGCGTGGCGTCGGGTTCCGGCTGACCGAGAGCGTTGGCGTTCTAAAACGCGATTCAGTGGCGGAAGAAATGAAGGCGCTCGATCAACCTGCGCGTGCGCAGCTGCGCCGCTATGGCGTTCGCTTTGGTGCGTTCAATGTGTTCTTTCCAATTCTCTTGAAGCCGGCTGCTGCGGATTTGCTGCTGACGCTATGGTGCGTTCGTTACGGCAAAGAGAACGGTCTCGATCCGGCTGCGCCGCCTGAGGCCCCGCGCGCGGGGCTGACGTCGACCAAAGTTGATCCAGCTATCCCGGAAGCTTTCTATCGGGCTTACGGTTTCCATGTCTGTGGTCCACGTGCCGTGCGTATCGATATGCTTGAGCGGCTCGCCGATCTTATCCGGCCATTGCTAAGTTGGCGGGTAAAGTCAGAGGGTGATACGCCGCCTAAGGGATCAACCGGTGATGGTGGTTTTACCGTCATTCCGGAAATGATGTCGATCCTTGGTTGTTCGCCGGAAGAGCTTGGCAATGTGCTGGCGGCTCTCGGTTTTCGATTGGAAAAACGCGAAGCGCCCAAGCCCGTGCCGGCACCTGAAGCCAAGCCCGCAGTGGCGACTGATGACGCTGCAGCACCTGATGCACTACTGGAAGCAGCGGTCAGTACTGAGACTACGGCAGCTGCCGATGAGCCAACTGCCGCGCCGTCAGATGGCAACGCGCCCGAAGCTGCACAAGATTCTGCTGACAACTCCGAAAGCGCTCCAGCAGAAGCAGCGGCAAGTCCGATCGCCGAGACGACCTCAGATACCACGACGCCAGACCCGGTAGCTGTGAGCGAACCCTCGTCTACAGCGCCAACCGAAACGAGTGACGGCGACACGCCGGCACCTTCTGATGTGACGCCGACGCCTGAGAAGGCCGACGAAGCGGCCGCATCGGCAAGCGCAACGGTGGCTTCCGAAGATGAGGCTAAAGTTGAAACCGCCGGAGAGCCTGCTCCTGAAGTAGAGGCCTCGGCTGACGCCCCATCAGCAGACGCGCCAGCTGAGCCTGTCATGATTGAAATCTGGAGGCCACGCCGCCGGCATGACGGCGGTCAGCGACGATCACGGCCGCCGAGACGTGGCGCGCAAAATAACGGCCAATCCGATCAAAAGGCGGCTGGTCAGACGGGCTCCAATCAAGCAGGGAATAATCAGGCAGGCGGTGGGCCGTCGTCTGGCGAGCGAGATGGGCAAAGCCGACCGGATCGCGCTGCGGGACCACGTGGGGACCGGAACAACAACCGTCGTGACGGCGGTGCCAAGCCAAACGAGCGGGGGCCAAACCAGAATGGACCGAACCAACGCGGGCCGAACCAGCATGGCTCAAACCAACATGGCAAGGGCGGCGGCAACGGGCGTGGTAAGCCACGGTTCGATAAATCTGGAGGCGGTCGGCGCGATGACAAGCGCGGTGGCGTCAATGTTCATTCATCCGCACCGGCTCGGCCGAAAGGGATGGACCCGGATTCTCCATTTGCCGCTTTGAGCGCGCTCAAAGACAATCTCAAAAAAGGCGACACCGATAGTTGATGACTTGGTGTTGTTTGCACTTACTTTAGAGTAAACTAGCCATACAATGGGTCAACTTGTGGCGTAATTCTCCACTTGGACGTGTACTTTAAAACCATGGGGTCGCATGGCGCGGCAGGCCCAAAAATCTGTTGATGCTCCAATAATCGCTGAAGGCCAGCGCCTGGATAAGTGGCTCTGGTTTGCGCGCGTGGCTAAAACGCGGACACTGGCTGCTGGGCTGGTATCTAACGGTCGCGTGCGGATTAATCGTATACGCATAACCAAGCCTGCCCAGACCGTACGAGCTGGCGATGTGATTACCGTCTCCGTCTATGCTGGTGTGCGTGTGCTTGAGATTTTAGCTGCTGGGGAACGTCGCGGTCCAGCCTCGGAAGCTGCTGAACTGTATAATGAAATTGTTCCTTTGCAGAGCCGGCGAACGACGGCGGGTGAGGCCTCCAAATCTGCTGACGGCAGTGCCGCGCCAGGAGCCACATCGGATCCTGCAATGGGGCCAGGGCAGGGCACTCCCGTCAGTGAAGCAGGTAGTGGTCGTCCGACCAAAAGAGATCGCAGAGTGCTCGATCGTTTGCGATCCAGAAACGACGAATAGAGCCCAGGCAAAGCCTTTTGTCGGATGGCCATCGAGATTATATTGCGGATTGCGCTTTTCCAGTCGATGACGATAAGCTGTGATTTGCGGGGCTTTCTGAGATCAATCAGCCTTGCGACAACCTGACAACGTGCCAATGTCTTCAGTTCTTCGTAAACGCTGCGCATGGGCAGAGCACGTCAACAGGCAATGCCAATTTAGCCAGAAGGCAAGCAAGACGCATGACGTTCATCGTCAACGAGAACTGCATCAAGTGCAAATTCACCGATTGTGTGGAGGTTTGCCCCGTGGATTGCTTCTACGAGGGCGACAACATGCTGGTCATTCATCCAGATGAATGCATCGATTGTGGCGTCTGCGAGCCAGAATGTCCGGTCGATGCGATACAGCCCGATACTGAGCCTGGAATAGAAAAATGGCTCGAAGTGAATCGCGATTTTGCCGACAAATGGCCAAACATCACGTCTCAGAAAGATCAACCTGCAGACGCTGATAAATATCGCGATGAAAAAGGTAAATTTGACAAATATTTCTCCGCCGAACCGGGCAAAGGGGACTGATTGTAGGCGATCGGGGATGCAATTATTGCGTGTCTCACCGTATGTTATAACTGTGCAAATCTTGAGGTTGACCTTGTGTTAACCACGAGATTGCGTGGGGCCCCTTCTATTTTGCCAAAAATTGTGTTATGCTCCAAGAGTTGGCGTTGCTGAACAAACCAAGAACCCATGACGCCCGGCTGTATGCGCGCATCCGGGCTTTTCTACGCGGGGATATTAATTCGCGCATCAGCGGTAACAACCACGAAAGTGGCGATGGAAACGGGTTTCGCTAAGGCTTTATGCCATGGCTGAGCACAGTACCAAAGCTATGACGATTATGGAGGTGTCGCTCGGTGCACGCATTGCCCCGAGACGGCAGAGTTCGGCTGCTCGTTCGGAAGAGTGGCAAGCGTTTGATTTGGATTTGGTTCGCCATTTACCGGTCTTGCGTTGCATAGCACGAGAAAGTGAGACGGATTATATGGCTCAGAAGAAAAATGTCTCGGTCAGTTCGGTGACAGCGAAGGCAACTAGTGATGACAAAAAAGTTGCTTCTGCACGTGCTAAACCAGCTGCGGCAAAAAAAGTAGCCGTAAAGGCAGCCGCACCTAAGAAGGCTGCCGTTAAATCAACCGGTCAGACCGCAGCTACTACTGGAGCTGCAAAGCCCCAAGCAAAGAAAGTCGCTGCGAAGATCACAGCCAAGAGTTCAACACCAGTTAAGAAAACCGCCAAGGCAGCGCCTGCAAAGAAAGCCACCGCTAAAACGGCCGGCAAGAACAACCCGGCGATCAAGGCTGCGGCTTCGACTAAGTCGAAAATTGTTGCTGCTGCGCAGATGGTGGCTGCCAGAGGGGCCGCGGCTGCCAAGGCCGTTCCTGCTAAGGCTCCAGCCAAGGCTGCTTCTAAAAAGGCAACGGGGCGTCCGTTGAAAGCGGTTGCTGCCGCGACTCCAGCTAATGCGAAGCGTTCCTCGGCACCAGTCGAGGCCAAATCTGAACCAGCTGCTGAAGCTGCTGTGCCAAAGAAACCAGTTGGTGCGAAGCATGGCTTCAAGCTGCATGAATATGTGGTTTACCCGGCGCACGGTGTTGGCCAGATCGTTGGTATCGAAGAGCAAGAAATTGCCGGTATGATACTGGAGCTCTTTGTCATTACGTTTGACAAAGACAAGATGACGTTGCGTGTGCCGACGGCCAAAGTCGACGCGATGCGCAAGCTGTCCGAAACTCCTGTTGTCGATAAGGCAATGCACACACTCAAAGGCCGCGCCCGTGTCAAACGGACGATGTGGAGCCGTCGTGCTCAAGAGTATGAGAATAAGATCAATTCAGGCGATTTGATCTATATCGCGGAAGTTGTTCGCGACCTCTATCGCTCTGAAAGCCAGCCGGAGCAGTCTTATTCTGAGCGTCAGCTCTATGAGGCTGCCCTTGACCGCATGGCTCGCGAGCTTGCTGCCGTTGAGAAACTGGACGAGCGTGGCGCTGTTCAGCGGATCACGGACGTGCTGTCGAAAAGCGCCAAAGGGCGTCGCCAGGCAGAAGAAGACAAAGCTGAAGCTGAAGCGAAGGCTGCTGCCGCTATTACCAGCGATGAGAATGGTGACGGTGCAGCGGCTGCATAGCTGCTCGGCCAATTTGACTGTTATATTCTGAACAAAAGCGCCTTGCTGTCATTGATAGCGAGGCGCTTTTGTTTTTTGCTCTGATTTTGATTGTCTGATGCCGCCGTTTGGGGGCTTTGATTGCAGATCTGTCAGCAGGTTGGGTGGAGATTGGCGTTTGGTCTCTCCCGTTGGTGTGAGGGTGAGCCGTTCAATCTGTTCCAGGCGCCAAATTATCATCAACGGTCCGTTGCGCTGTTCCAGCCAGCCACGGATGCGCAGAGGTTTTTTGTGTAACGCTTTCAGCGTGCTGGGTTTAATGCGCGCGCGCTTCAGTACGGCGCGGCTCAGCTTTGCTGTAAAATCACGTTTCCAATTCATGCCGAAGTTTAAATAGACTGCTGAACGTCGGACCGAGACGCTGGCCACGACGCCTTCGACAATCTGGTATGTGCTTCGGTACCGGCGTAACAGGGCGACGTCTTCAGCGCGTTTGGGTTGATAAACGGCTTCATTCCATAAACCTTTGCGGGAAGCGCCTGCGGTGGCTTCGAGGTTGAGTAGAAGTTTGGCGCAGGCTTCATCGATTTCCGGAGTGAGTGCGACACGGGCTTGACCGGCACGTACTATTAGCGCCTGGAGCCAGAGATTTCTGATGTCGCTTTTTACGTTATTTGAACCGCTTGCGAGTAGTGCGTGACCAACAAAGCGGCCATATCGATCGCGCGCCGTTCGTTCGAGTGAAATGGCGACGCTTTGGTTCATGGCAAGTTTGCTGAGAGCGGTCAGTGCCACTGCTTCCGCAGGCCAGTTGTTTGGCGCAGCGGGACTGTCGTAGGCCGTTGGGCCCAGAATTCCGGCGAGGCGCAATTCGGAGCCATCGTCCAGTTTCAGCGCACGCGTATCGACAACGCCTGTGATGGTGTGGGAGAGCGTGGTTGGCAACTCGCAAGCGCCGGCAGCATTGACAGACAATAACGCGCCCAGGATCAAGGCCGGGGTAAGTTTATGCCAGTTGTTGTTGTATGAGGCTGCGTGCATTTAGAGTATTTGGGATGCCATGCTGGTGCTTTGCCTGCCGCATTACAGCATGTCGCGTTCAAAAGGATTCACAGTGCGCCTTAGAACGCCCAATTTTCTGGCGAGTTAAGGCTCCTATTAAACGCGAGGTGCTTTGATGCTATCCGCGCTAAGGTCGTAGCGTAGCACCATCCAGGGCCACAAGCGGGGACAAAATGAGAAGTTGCGCATGAGCGCGAGCATTGTTGCGCGGGCCTTGTCGCGGCGCACGCCATTCTTCTACGGCTGGGTCGTGCTGTTTGCTGTCTGCTGTGCTGGTTTTGCGCGTCAGGGGCCGGCGGTTGCAACGCTGTCGATTTTCGTTGAGCCGATGACGTCCGAGTTTGGCTGGTCACGCACCGCGATTTCCGGTGCTGTTTCGCTCGCGGGCATCATGGCGGCAATATTATCTCCGATGCTTGGGCCGATGCTTGACCGGCATGGTGCGCGGATGATGCTTACGCTGGCGATCCTGGTAACGGGACTGGCAGTTGCTTCGCTCGCGTTTACAACATCTCTGCTCTACTTCTATCTGGCTTTTTGCATTGCACGGACATGCTTTGCCGGCCCGTTTGACCTGGGCATCTATGGTGCCGTTAACAATTGGTTTCTGCGCCATCGGGCGATGGCGACGGCGATTTCCAACGTCGCGATGATGACGGGGCTGGCATGTTTGCCGCTGGTCGCGCAATTCTCGATCGATCATGCCGGTTGGCGGGAATCCTGGCTTGTGGTTGGCGCGACGGTGTTGATTGTCGGCTTGGTACCGGTTTGGCTGCTTGTTGCGCGGCGCCCAGAAGATCTGGGGCTCAAAATCGACGGCGGGCCTGGTGATGTGCGACCAGGCGGTCACGGTGGATCAGGTGGGGTCCGCAAAGAGCCAGCATTCACGCGTGCGCAAGCGCTTCGGACGCCGACGTTCTGGCTGCTCAATCTATTCACGTTTCTGGTTTATCCGATCCAGGCTGGCATTTCTTTGCATCAAGCTCCGTTGCTCATTGAGCGCGGCGTTGATGCCACAACGGCCGCCATGGTCATTGCAGTGTTCTCTGTGCTGTCGGGTGCTTCGGGATTGGCGTTCGGTGTCATCGTGCGTCGCATTGGCGTGCGGCCATCCCTGCTGCTGTCGACGTGGATCCTTATCGGCGCCGTGTTTGCGATGGAGTCGCTGTCCAATACGACGCAAGCGTTTATGGCCGCTGGATTGTTCGGCATCGCCATCGGCGGGATGTTTACGATCCTGCCGGTTGCGTGGGCTGACTATTTCGGCCGTGAGAGCTACGGCGCAATTCGTGGCATTGCGTTATCAATCCAGGTCATCGCGCAGGCGTCAGGCCCGCTAATCTCAGGCGTGCTGCGTGACGTAACGGGGACCTACTCATTGTCTCTGTACGTGTTTGCTGGATTTGCCTGTTTAGCATTTCTGGCGGCGCTGTTCCTCCGACGCCCGTGAGCTGTTGAGCCGACTGATCATTTTGAGAAGGATGTTGTCCTGAGGGTCAGGCAGCGGATAGAATGGCGGCGCGGAGTGTTACTTAGAATGGCTCTTAGAATAGTTATAAGATTTTGATATTCATTCTCTTTTTGTTGACCTCTCGATCTCTTCTATGTTTTCCTGGACGTGTAGAAAGTGACTGAGACTTGAGCGCTCAGTGTCACAAAAAATTAGTTTCAGTTGGGACATGACTGTCGGCGCATTGTGCGAGCTGAGCGCCAGGCACGGTATGACAAACGGGGCAATCGGAACTCATGAGAACACACCTAATTGCGACGCTGTTTCTTTTGGCAGGCATGGCGCATACCTCAATTGCTGCTGACAGTCGCAAGGTCATTGAGACCTATGCGAATATCGCCGAGGCGACTTACGCGGATTCACTGGCAACTGCCAAAATTCTTCAATCCAAAGTGCAAGATCTGGTTGCAAAACCGTCATCAGAAACACTGGTTGCCGCACGGCATGCTTGGATTGCAGCGCGCGTGCCGTATCAGCAGAGCGAGGTTTTCCGGTTCGGAAATAAGATCGTTGATGATTGGGAAGGTAAAGTGAATGCCTGGCCTCTCGACGAAGGCCTGATCGATTATGTGCAAGGTGACTACGGCACCGAGTCTGATGAAAACCAGCACTATGCAGCAAATGTAATCGCGAAAAAGTCACTCAAGATTGGCGGGCGGACAGTTGATGTTTCGAAGATTACGAAGAAGCTTCTGGAAAAGACGTTGCACGAAGCTGATGGCATCGAGGCCAACGTCGCGACCGGTTATCACGCGATCGAATTTCTGCTCTGGGGGCAGGATTTGAATGGTACCCGGCCTGGAGCTGGCAACCGACCTGCGAGTGATTATGACACTAACGAGTGCACTGGCGGCAATTGCGATCGTCGTATTGCGTACCTGAAAGCTGTGACAGATCTTTTGGTCGACGATCTCACTTGGATGACGGCACAATGGCGAGTGGACGGTAAAGCGCGCCGCAGCCTGATGGATCAATCCGCCACTCAGGCATTGACCGCGATATTTACAGGCATGGGGTCATTGTCATATGGCGAGTTGGCCGGTGAGCGGATGAAGCTCGGGCTTCTGCTGCACGATCCGGAAGAAGAGCATGACTGCTTTTCGGATAATACGCATGCCTCACACTTCAATGACGTGCTCGGTATCAGCAACGTTTACCTGGGCAGTTACAAGCCGATAGATGGGAGCATCATTGCTGGACCGAGCGTATCTGATCTTGTGCTGGCCAAGTCGGCCGATGCCGACAAGCGGATGCGCGCGGCACTTGATGCGTCAATTGCAAAGTTTGCGGAAATTGTTGCGCGGGCAAAGGGCGGTGAAGCTTATGATCAGATGATCGCTCAAGGTAACACTGCGGGTAATGCGCTCGTTGAGCCAGCTATCGCTGCACTGCTGGCGCAGACGAAGGAAATCGAGCGGGCGATCGGCGCGCTTGACCTGAAACCCGTAGCGTTTGAAAGCTCGGATAGCTTGAGTAAACCTGCCGCTGTCAAACAGTAGGCATTCAATATGATGTTACATAATTGGTTCGAAAAGCATGTGCTTTTGCGCATGACGGCCCTGTCGATCGGCATTCATTGTCTGACGGCGGTTACGTCTTGGGCAGCTGATGAACCGCATGCGAGCGAAGCCTTGCCGGGTGGCGCTGCAACATCCAAACGCAGCGTTCTCAACCGCAACGCATTTTCGCATGCGTCCGGCAATCTTGGTTTTGCCAAGGAGTTTGATTTCAAAATTGGCAATGCCGTATTCCGCAAGCTGTGGGTGTCATCGCCGGCATCGACGAAATCATCGGATGGTCTTGGGCCCCTTTTCAATGCGCGTTCGTGTCAGCGTTGTCATTTGAAGGACGGGCGAGGACATCCGCCAAGCTCTAACTGGCCTGAAGACAATGCCATCTCGATGATCATGAAGTTATCAATTCCACCGCAAAGCGATGTGGAGCGGAGCGCGATCGCCAATGGGCGTATCGCGGCTGTTCCAGAGCCAACGTATGGGCACCAGTTGCAGGACACAGCCATTCAAGGTCACGCCGGTGAGGGGCGTATCCACATTTCATACCGAGAACGGCGCATGACGTTAGCTGGCGGTGAGGTTGTCTCGTTGCGCGTGCCAAGGTACCGCATCGCGGATCTTGGCTATGGCGCGTTGCATCCGGCAACGATGATGTCACCGCGTATCGCACCGCCGATGACAGGGCTTGGTTTGTTGGAAGCGATTGAGGAAGCCGATATTCGATCTGGCGCAGATCCAGGCGACCAAAATCAAGACGGTGTGTCGGGCAAGGCAAGCGATGTCTGGTCCCATTCGAGCAACCGGATGGTGCTGGGTCGTTTCGGTTGGAAGGCCGCAAAGGGTAGTGTTGCTGAGCAAACAGCGGCTGCCTTTTCTGGCGATATGGGGTTGTCGACCAAATTGCATCCAGCGCCTTATGGTGAATGCAGCGTGCGTCAGGACAAATGCCGTCAAGCACCCAACGGCGCCGGGGCTGATCAAGCCGAAGTGTCCGCTGAGCTGATGCGTCTTGTGGTTTTCTATTCACGCAATCTTGCGGTTCCGGCCCGACGTGATATCGATGCTCCAGATGTGATACGCGGCCGTAAGATTTTTCGCGAGACCGGGTGTGCTGCCTGTCATACGCCGTCGTTTGCAACTGGACCGAGTACCGTATCGCCTCATCTTAGTGGCCAACGCATCTGGCCTTATACGAACCTGCTGCTGCATGATATGGGCGAGGGCCTTGCAGATCACCGACCTGAAGGCCGGGCGACAGGGCTGGAATGGCGGACGCCGCCATTATGGGGTATCGGTCTCACCAAGACGGTCAGCGGACACACGTTCTTTCTGCATGATGGCCGGGCGCGCTTTTTGAAGGAGGCAATACTTTGGCATGGTGGGGAGGCGAAGAAATCACGCGATCAGTTTATGCAACTCGACAAGGCCGAGCGCGAACGTCTCATTGCATTCGTAAATTCGCTGTAGCGCCGTTGGTTTTTGCTGCGATTGTCACGTTGATGGCGTCGCTTTCGAGTGGCAACGCGCAATCATTTGACCACCTGAAACTTGCTGAGCAGGCGCGTCGAAATTTTATCGTACCTAGTTATGAGCGGCTGCAAAAGCGTACTCAACGACTGCGTGCGGACACAGTCGATTTATGCAAGGCGCCATCTTCGGAACATCTCAGTACAGTGCGCGATGCTTACCGGGACACCATTGATGCCTGGGGCCGTGTTGAGATGATCACCTTTGGGCCTATTGCTGAGCAGAACCGATTTGAGCGGATTTTTTTCTGGCCTGATAGAAAAGGAATTGGCAGCCGACAAGTTCGCAGATTGCTTGCAAGCTCAGGCAACGACTTGATCACTCCGGGTTCACTCGCAAAAATGAGTGTCGCGGTACAAGGGCTGACAGCTCTTGAGGTCTTGCTTTACGGGAAAGGCTCATCGGATCTGGCGGTGCCGGTCAATGGGCAGCATCGATGCAACTTCGCGGCGGCAGTTGCTGACAATCTTACACGTATTGTTGGGCGAATTTTACGGTCCTGGTCTGATGACGGGCGCTTTACAAAAATTTGGAACTCACCAGGTGAAACCAATCCGGTCTATCTCAAGTCCTCGGAGTTGACCTTGGAATTGATCAAGGCATTTGATCAGTCCCTGGAAAGTGTTCGGAACCGTCGGATCGTTCCAGCCTTGGGTCTCGGGCGAACGCGACGAAAGCACCGTCCAATTTTGTGGCGTAGCAAACTCAGTATGGTTTTAATCCATGCCAATATGCTGGGCGCCAAATCCCTCTTTTCTAATGGAGGATTGGCGCAAGCTTACATCGAGAGCCAAGCGGATAAGGACAAGGCGCATAGCACGGTCACAAGCATCGACAGTGAGTTCAAGATTGTGCTGCGCGCGACGGGACCATTGGCTGGTATGCCGGATCCATTCGGTCGGTCTGATATTAAGACCCGCTTGATTGCCGTCGGTTTTCCACTGAAGAGCATACGTGGACGAGCTATGACCGAAATTGGGTGACAGAATCTGAGAGAGGTGACGTATCGTGGCGGTTATCGAGACCAGCCATAAACTCCAGAGGAGCGATACGCCT
>CAJQQK010000047.1 GCA_905480435.1 uncultured Hyphomicrobiaceae bacterium
ACGCACTCCTATAGATTCAGATAAATCCCCGACCGTGAATCCCTTATCGCAGAGTTATGCAGCAGTCAGCGTTGAACAGCCCTGATCTCGATGTACTCTCAAATAAGCACCGCGTACTGGAGCGGAAACTAGAGCAAGCTCGCACTCATCCGTCCACTAGTGATTCAGAAGTCGCGAGAATTAAACGCGAGAAGCTGAAAATTAAAGACAAAATCCAGCAATTGAACGACAATAGTACCGAGCATTGAGCACACTCGCTCGAATTGTATATATACGTTGATAGTTTAGTTGAATGGCATGCCCCGCAGAAATCCTGCGGGCTGCCACGACTGAATAAGTCGAACAATCAATCGATTTCTTTCGCCATATCTCGCAGTCGAAATTTTTGAATTTTCCCTGTCGACGTCTTGGGAATTTCGCGAAAAATCACGCGGCTCGGACACTTGAAACGCGCAAGATGCTCGCGGCACCAAGCAATAATATCGTCCTCTGAAGCCGTGTGGCCAGACCTGAGTTCAATGAATGCGCAAGGGGTCTCCCCCCATTTTTCGTCAGGCTTCGCAACCACGCCGCAAAGCTCGATCGCGGGATGTTTGAACAGCACTTCCTCGACTTCGATCGAAGAGATGTTCTCCCCTCCCGAAATGATGATATCTTTCGAGCGGTCTTTAAGTTGGATGTACCCATCGGGATACATCACACCCAGATCACCAGAGTGGAACCATCCGCCGGCAAAAGACTCGTCCGTCGCCTTCGGGTTCTTCAGATAACCTTTCATGACGATGTTGCCACGAAACATAACTTCGCCAAGCGTTTCCCCGTCAGCTGGCACCCGTTGCATCGTATCCGGATCCATTACGGTCAAATCTTCAAGCGCTGCGCATTTCACACCCTGGCGCGCCTTACGGGCTGCCTGCTGGGCAGCGTCAAGGCTGTCCCACGCTGAGTGCCACTCATTGACCACAGCTGGTCCATAGGTCTCGGTCAGCCCATAAACGTGTGTCACGTTGAAACCAGCATTTGCCATTTGTGCAAGCACGGCTTCAGGCGGTGGCGCAGCAGCCGTCACAAACTCAACCACGTGCGGCAAAGCGCGCTGCTGCTCTTTCGGAGCGTTCAGCAAAGTCGACATTACAATTGGCGCACCGCAAAGGTGGGTCACATCATGCTCTGCAATCGCCTCATAGATTGCATCTGCCCTAACCCAACGCAAACAGACGTGCGTGCCAATCACGCTGGAAAGTGTCCATGGAAAACACCAACCGTTGCAGTGGAACATCGGCAGTGTCCAAAGGTACACCGGATGCTTGGTCATGTTTGCTGCGAGCACATTTGAGTAACACATCAACGTCGCGCCGCGATGATGATAGACGACACCCTTCGGATTACCCGTTGTTCCGCTGGTGTAGTTGAGTGTAATTGCATCCCACTCGTCGTTCGGCATACGCCAGCCAAACTCCGGATCTCCCGATGCCACAAAGGCTTCATAGTCATCGTAGGAGGTACGTTCTGCGTCTTGAGGGAATTCCTTGTCGTCCACGTCAATAACAAGCGGCGCCACTTTGGCGATGGCCAAGGCCTCGCGCATCACATCTGCATATTCACGATCGACAATCAGAATTTTCGTATTCGCATGATCCAGCTGGAAGGCAATGATGGCGGCATCGAGTCTCGTGTTCATGGCATGGAGAACTGCTCCCGTCATCGGTACACCATAGTGCGCCTCGATCATCTCCGGTGTATTGGGCAGCATCACCGATACCGTATCACCAACACCGATATAGCGCTGCGCCAATGCCGACGCGAGCTTGCGCGAACGTGCATAGAGCTCGGAGTAAGTGCGGCGTAGACTTCCGTGAATCACCGCCAAATGATCTGGATACACTGCCGCAGCTCTTGCCAAAAACGACAACGGCGTCATCGGTTGATAGTTGGCTGGCGTTTTGGGCAGATGTTGTTCGAACGGATTAACTGGCATCAACACTTTCTCTGGGCATCAAACATTGTTCAGCGGAACGGGACCAACCGGTTCGAGTTTGCCGCAAACAACAAGCTCGCAAGGTCGAATACGAACTGTACGTCAGAAAATCCAATTGTGCACCGGGGAAACGATCCGATATCTCCGATCAACTTCAAACGATCTCCCGCATAGTAGTAACATTGCGAGCGACGCCTTTTTGAACCAGAAGAGCTTCGAAGAAATCAATTAGTCGAATAGTGCCATGGTCGCCCGACCTATAAGGAATTTCGTCATTGGGTCATTGGCATTTACTTTGGCCAGAATTGAACGCGCCTTGGCGCAGTCATCATCCATTTGAACCACCAATGACTCAGCATTTTCAAAACTCTGATCAGGACGAATAAAGTCAATCAACTCAACGTCAATCTCACGGCCATAAAGATTGGAATCGAAGTCGAACAAATAAACTTCAAGCTTCGCGATGCCGTTATCGAACGTTGGCCGGCGGCCAAGATATGCGGCCGCATCAAAGCGGCGACCGTCGATCCGCACACGCGCAGCATAGATACCGTGATGCAAGTCCTGGCCAGATTCCAGCATCACATTGGCCGTTGGATACCCAATCTGCTTGCCAATTCCCGCACCGCTTTCAACAACTCCGGCCACGGTCCACCAATAACCTAGAATGTCCGCAGCCCCCCTCACATCACCCGCCCGCAGAAAGTCGCGAACCGCGCTGGATGAAAAGACTTCACCGTCATCCGATGCCGGCGACAAGACAGTCACATCGAAACCGAGCTCTTGCCCAATCTCTGTCAACAGTTGAGGACTGCCGCTGCGCCCTTTTCCAAAAAAGAAATTATATCCAACAACAATATGACCGGCACGCCATACTCCATGCAAAACGTTGCGTATGAATGCATCTCCACTGAGCCCCGCCAGGCTCTCGTCAAACGTCATAACTCCAGTAAAATCACAGCCAAGCGAATTGAAGAGACTTATTTTCTGCTGTGTTGGAGTAAGCGTAAACATTGTCGCATTGGGTTGGAAAAACTTTCGAGGATGCGGATCAAAAGTCATCACTCCGACAGGCCGTCCGGCTCCACGACCGAGCGCCATAGCCTCACCGATTACGGCTTGATGACCGCGGTGAACACCGTCGAAGTTGCCAAGGGCAAGCACTCCGCCCTGCAGATTATCGGGTACACGAACCGGGTTTTCGATGACTCTCATAACCGCGCTTCCACTATCATGGATTGTCCCAAAAGGATCACGTGGACGTCCTCTCCGGCACCATCAACATGGCATCGCCCTGCAGGACCACCTTGCCTTCGCCATTGCTGCATACGCATTCGAAACGCACACAACGCTTCAAGGGCAACAGCTCAACCACTTTGACCGATGTGGTGATGAGATCATCGATCCGTACCGGGCGTCGAAAATTCAGCGTTTGCGAGACATAAATAGCTCCAGGACCAGGCAAACGCATCCCAAACACTGCCGAAATATAGCCAGCGGTCAGCATTCCGTGACTGATACGGCCTTTAAACTGCGATTTTGCTGCATACACCTCATCAAGGTGAACGGGATTATGGTCGCCAGTAATTTCCGCGAAAGATTGAATATCGCTCTCTGCAACCGTGTTCTCCAGGCTCGCATGCATGCCAAGCTCGATATCTTCGAACGAAAGCCCTGCAACTGCCTCTAACTGCACCAATTCCGACATCCAATTCCCCCAGGCCGCCAATCCGTTTTCCCGCGCCAAAACGCATACCTACCGCATCGCACAAATTAGACAGGCGGCCTTCTTAACACGCACTCTGATAGCTGCAACAGATGGATTGACACGCAATCAAGAGACTGCCGAACAGATATCACATGCGACAATCGCGCATTCTGCTTGCGAAACTGTCAGTCACTCGGTAAGAAGGGATCTTCCCTTTTTGCACTCAATTATCTTCCCGGCCCGTGGACCTCGTTCGGCACGGCGCGCGAAGGAGCCCCTATATGAGCACGCCAACCCAACCTTTGATGCCGAAAGCCACCGCTGTTTGGCTCGTCGACAATACCGCACTGACATTCGATCAGATCGCTCAGTTTTGTGGGATGCATATTCTCGAAATCAAAGGTATTGCCGATGGCGACGTGGCGCAGGGCGTTCGTGGCAAAAACCCAGTTTCGGCAGGCGAACTGTCCCGCGATGAGATATCAGGGGCCGAAGAGGATCCAGACCGACGGCTCAAGCTACTGACATCTAAGGTCAAAATACCAGAAATCAAAGCCAAGAAGAGACCTCGCTACACGCCTGTTTCGCGACGACAGGATCGGCCGAATGCTGTGCTGTGGATTCTGCGCAATCATGCTGAGTTAAGAGACAGCCAGATTATGCGGTTGGTTGGCACAACCAAGCCAACCATCGCTCAAATCCGCGATCGTAGCCATTGGAATTCGGCCAATCTCGTGCCTCAGGATCCAGTTACGTTGGGCCTCTGCAAACAAACTGATCTCGACGTCGAGGTTGAAAAAGCAGCGAAGCGCGTCGCCAAAGAGCGCCATGCGATGGGTCTTCCACCAATCGAAGCAGCTGGAACACTGCTACCGACAGCTGAAACAACCGGCTATGAGCCCCCTGTGGACAATATGCCGAAAGCCGATGAACCGGCCCCGACCGCGGCAAATATTTTTGGCGAGGCAACACCTGCCGAGCCAACTGTCGAAGAAGTTGCAGAAGCCGATGAAACCGCTCGCGTTTTTGCCAAGCTGCAAGGCATGACGCCAGCTGACGAAGCCGAGACCGAAAATGCACCTACTCCGGCGCCCGAGGCCGAAAGTGTTTCAACGCCTCCGCTTCAGCCAGTTACTGAAAACAAGCATATGCTGGCTGTCAGAAAGTACGTGCCTGACTGCAACGAGGCGGCTGTCACCGGCATCATCAAACACCTTGGTATCGCCCTTCGCAGTAAAGACGCATCTCTCGTCGCGTGCTCATCGAACGAAGAACTAGAACGCGTTCGCGAAAGCTGGTGCAAGAAGAAACTCGACCTCACGCAGGACGACGGCGAGCTTGACGCAATGATCAAAAATGTCTGCGAGACGATGAAGGATGACAAGCAGAAAGATCGCGTCGCGTTCTACTATTTGCTCGCCCAAATGAACGGCAAGGTTGACGAGCTCGCCTAACCGAGCACCTTATCGGTCAGCTAGATTTTGGGTGGCATTGCCAGATTGAGCGGCATCCGGCCGCCGTCTGCGTATATCGTTTGCCCGGTCAAATAGCTTGCTTGCTCGGATGCCAACCAGACAGCAACGGCGGCAATCTCTTCCGGTTGCCCGAGGCGACCAAGCGGCGTGCGGGAAAGAACTGTATCCAACCCGCCGGACTTGGTCGCCAGATCCGAACTCATAGCTGTCTCAATGGTGCCCGGCCCGACCGCATTGACCCTAATACCATGGTCGGCGAGTGCGATCGCGATCGACTTGGTGAGCTGCGAGACGCCTCCCTTGGAGGCAGCGTAGGCGGCACTATCGGGCAACTCGAACCACGCGTTGATCGAACTGATTGTAACGATCGATCCGGGTGATCCGAGCGCGCCATCACCGCTATCGAGCTGCCTAACCATTTGCTTGGCAGCCGCTTGAGCACACAAAAACGTACCTTTCAAATTGATCCGCAGCGTACGGTCGAACGTGTCTTCATCAATTTCCAAAAATGGCACCGACTCAATGATGCCGGCACACGTCACCATGATATCAACCCGGCCATATGCTTCCACCGCCGCCGCGATGAGATTATGTACATCCAGCCGTTCTGATACGTTCGCATGGACATAACGAACAGCCTGGCCATCGTCAGAAAGATTTTTGGCCACGGCATTGCCTATAGAATCTGCAACGTCGGCAATGACCACCTTTACGCCTTCAGCCGCAAACCGTTCAGCGCACGCCCGTCCGATGCCCTGCGCGCCGCCAGTGACGATTGCAACTTTGCCGTTTAATAGCATGCATCCGTCTCCGCCGCCCCGGGGACCAACCCCATTTTTTTAGTGATGCAGCGCCTATATGCACTGCACTCGTGACGTCCACCACGCCCTGGGACGCGATCCACTAAGCGACAACGCGTGGCAAAATCGCTGAATTGTTCTGCAATTGAGCGGTCACCTGCCCGCCGAAACCTTGAACATCGAGCCCCGATGCACGCAATTTGGAACGATCAAGCTTCGCAACACGGTCACATCCCATCAGGATCATATCACGTTCAATCTCAGCACGAAGCTGGCTAAGGGCCCGTGTTACGCCAGCCTCGCCGCCAGCCGCAAGCGGATAAAGATAACCCCGACCAATCGAGCAAGCATCAGCACCCATCGCCAAGGCTTTGAGAACGTGGCTGCCGCGACGTATGCCACCATCCAGGATGATATCCGCTTTGCCACCAACGGCATCAGCAATGTCCGCGAGGCATTCGAACGCGGACGGCGCGCCGTCCAGCTGACGCCCACCATGATTGGAAACAAGGATTGCGGTTGCGCCAATGTCGACGGCACGCTTTGCGTCAGCAGCCGTCATGATGCCTTTTACGGCAAACGGACCATCCCATTGCGCGATCAGCTCTTCGGCATCCGCCCAGGTGATTGAGGGATCAAACTGCGAGTTGACGTAATCGATCACAGAAATCAGCTTCTCGGCACCAGCGCGCTGATTGTTGGTCAGATTGGCAAGTTCGAATTTCTCGCTGGTCAAGTAATTGTAGGCCCAACGCCAGTGGGTTGCGAAGCTTGCCAGGCTTTTCAGTGTCAACTTCGGTGGCATAATCATGCCTGTCTTGAGGTCGCGCTCACGATTACCAGCAACAAGTGTATCGACCGTCAGGCACAGCGAATCGAAGCCGGCGGCTTTGGTGCGCTGCACGAACTCCCGGGTCAAACCACGATCGCGGTGAATGTAAATCTGAAAACATTTTGGGCCGGTTGTCAGGGCACCGATCTCTTCGATCGACACGTTTGACATCGTCGAGAGGCTATAGATTGTGCCTGACTTAGCAGCGGCGCGGGCAACAGCACGCTCACCTTCATGGTGGAACAGACGGTTGATACCTGTTGGTGCCATGATTACCGGCCAGTCGATCTTGTGGCCAAGCACGGTCGTCGAAATATCCAGGTCGCTAATATCAGCCAGCGTACTCGGTAGCAGCTGGCAGGCATCAAAGGCGCTGGTATTGCCGCGCAGTGTCGTCTCGTCATCGGCACCGCCATCCATGAAATGAAACAGCGGAGACGGCAACCGGCGGCGCGCAAGTTTCCGGAAATCATCGAGATTGTAACACTGCTCAATCGACATTCGGCACCTGTTTCATCGCATCGTAATTTCCAATTTAGCTCACTTCAAACCAGGTCGCCATCCCCCCGGCCTGATGCTCAAGCATATGGCAGTGACACATCCATTTACCTGGATTATGCGCGACGAACGCAATCGTAATCTCCTCGCGCGGCAGCATCAGAACGGTGTCGCGCCAGTGCGGCAACGGGGCTCGTTTGGAATGCGCAACCTCTCGCACGTGGTGGCCGTGAAAATGCATGGCATGCGGCCAGGCGGTCTGGTTGATCATGCGAATTTTGACAGTTTGGCCACGCTGATATTTGGCGAGCGGCTCCTCGGTCATGCCGGCTTCACCGTTGAACGCCCAGACCTTGCCGTGCTCACGCACCAGATCGCGAACCGCATAGTCTTTGCCTTGGTAACGTGCCATCGGAAAAGCGCCCATAGCACCGCCCGTCATGACGAGATCGGTTGTAATCGCATTCTTGAGGTCAAGCTCAGTCGGCATCGGATTTGGTGGCAATACGACCGCATCCGTCAATGGTTTGGCGCGCCGGCGCTTCTGCGAATTGTAAACGATATTGCCAAGATGAATTTTCTCGCGCTGCGTCAGGGCCAGAATTTTTGAGCTAGTTCCTGTTGCGGCAGTCATATCGAGGATCACGTCAGCACGCTGTGAAGGCGCCAGCAGGATCACATTGCCATCAGGTGCAAATGGCGCCACCGGTTGCCCGTCGAGCGCGATCACAACCGGCGCATGACCTACAAATTGCAGCCCCATGATGCGCGCGTTGGCAGCGTTGAGCAAACGCAAACGAACCCGGTCGCCCGCGAGCACTTCGATGTCATCAGAGGGCTTGCCATTGAGCGTCAGCACATTACCCATGCGACCGCCGTGTGCCTTGTCGTGTATGGCACCGAATGACCGGGTATCGATCTGACCATCATTGCCAAGTCGCCAATCATCAAAGACAAGTGGAACATCGCGATCAACGGCGGGCGGCTGCGGCTCACGTACGATTAGCATACCGTAGAGGCCGCGTGCCATCTGCTCCCATGTCCGATTATGTGGGTGGTACCAATAGGTGCCAGCATCGGGCGGTGCGAAACGGTACGCGAAAGTCTCTTCAGGGATCGCTGGTTGTTGCGTCAGGTAGGCAACGCCGTCCATTGCATTGTCAATACGGATGCCGTGCCAGTGAATAGTGGTTGGCTGCGGCAAACCGTTAACAAGATCGACACTGAGTTGTTGCCCCTGAGTGACCTCGAGCAATGGGCCTGGCACCAGGCCTCGGTAGCCCCAGATATTTGTAACGGGCTCCGGGGCATCGAGCAGCTGAGCTGTCGCTGGCTTCGGTGATACAATGTGGGCGGTGCTCGCCTGGACTCGTTGAGGCGCAGTACCAAGCAGGGCGACACCCGCAGCACTGAGGCTGCCAAACTGAAACTCACGTCGCGTGATCATCCGGCACTCTCCGAGGTTTACTCGGGCCGATCATACACTGCGGGTCGATGGCTTACCAATGCGCTGCATCAAAATTTGGAAGCGTTCTCATAAAAAGATGTAGATACACGCGATGGCGCAAACTATAGCGCAGCAGTAAGCAACAATTTCAGAGGCACGGGGCGAATATTCAACCACGTATTATATAATTTTTTTAGCGGTTAAATACCGCCCCGCGCAGGGTTTTCCGCAGAACCGCCCAGCATCAAAGTACGGCTGCCTGGGATTTTCACCCAGGTGCGAGCGGGGAGCGTTGCTGTTAACGCGAACGTGCGTCGTCCGCGCGCAACCTGCACCTCGCCCCCTCTGGCAGTCGCCACCGGTCAGCGGCCTCTGAATGGGCGAGATGTGAAGAGTATAAGGCGCCCATCAAGCCCGGGGATAAATGCTCCCGAGCGTTAAATCGCCGTCATCTAACTGCCTTTGATCATGTCGCGTGCTTTCATAGCGTCCGTGATCTCGTCAAGAATGGCCGGATCATCGATGGTGGCCGGCATCTTCCAGTCTCGTGCATCCGCGATGGCGCGCATGGTGCCACGAAGGATTTTGCCGGATCGGGTCTTGGGCAGGCGCTTGACGGTCAGAACATTCTTAAACGCGGCGACCGGGCCAATTTCTGTCCGCACGAGTTGCACGAGCTCTTTCTCAACTTCGCCGTCTTCGCGATTGACGCCGGCGTTAAGGACCACATAACCAACCGGCAGCTGCCCCTTGAGATCGTCTTCAACGCCTATGACGGCACACTCAGCGACGTCACGATGACCGGCAACAATCTCTTCCATTTGACCGGTCGACAGGCGGTGGCCGGCAACGTTGATCACGTCATCGGTGCGCTGCATGACATAGACATACCCATCTTCGTCCATGTAGCCGGCATCCGAGGTTGTATAGTAGCCGGGTAGCTCAGTGAGGTAGCTTGAGCGAAACCGTTCAGGCGCCTGCCACAACGTCGGTAGAGCAGCTGGTGGCAGCGGCAGTTTGATCGCAAGCGTGCCGGTTTCGCCCGGCGCGACAGGTTTGGCGTTTTCATCGAGCACCTGCATGTCGTAGCCAGGCATCGGCACAGTCGGTGAGCCATACTTCACCGGCATGCGGCCAAGACCTAATGGGTTCGAAGCAATTGGCCAGCCGGTTTCCGTCTGCCACCAATGGTCGATGACCGGCACTTTTAGCTTCTGCTCGGCCCACTGGATTGTGTCGGTGTCGGCACGTTCACCAGCAAGAAACAGCGAGCGGAGATGACTGATGTCATATTTGCCAATGTAGGCGCCTTCAGCATCGTCCTTCTTGATCGCACGAAAGGCCGTTGGTGCCGTGAACAGCGAGACGACTTTGTGTTCGGAAATTACACGCCAGAAGGCGCCGGGGTCAGGCGTGCCAACCGGTTTGCCTTCGTAAAGAATACTGGTCGCACCGTGCAGGAGAGGCGCGTAGACGATGTAGGAGTGCCCGACAACCCAGCCGACATCGGAGGCCGCCCAGAACACTTCGCCCGGCTCAATGCCATAGATGTTGGGCATTGACCATTTGAGCGAGACCATGTGCCCGGCGTTATCGCGCACAACACCTTTCGGTTGGCCAGTCGTGCCGGACGTATAGAGGATGTAGAGCGGATCAGTGCCGGCAACCGGCACACAGGGGGCCTTACGGCCTTCTGCTTCCGTGCCGGCAACGGCTGCTGCCCAATCAACATCGCGACCGTCAATCATACTGGCAATGGCTTGCTCGCGTTGCAGGATGACACACGTCTCTGGCTTGTGCTCCGCAAGCTCAATCGCCTGATCGAGCAGCGGCTTGTATTCGACGATCCGGCCCGGTTCGATGCCACACGACGCAGCGACGATTGCTTTCGGGGAGCAATCATCAATACGCGTGGCGAGTTCAGCTGCCGCAAAGCCACCGAACACAACCGAATGAATGGCGCCAATACGGGCACACGCCAACATCGCAATTGCTGCCTCAGGCACCATCGGCATATAAACGATGACACGATCACCCTTGGTGATGCCGCGATCGGCGAGAACCTGCGCGAACGTCGCCACCTTGTGCAACATTTCATCGTACGTGATAGTCTGCTTGGTGTCCGTGACAGGGCTATCGTAGATGATCGCCGCACGGTCGCCGTTGCCGGCTTCGACATGCCGGTCCAGACAGTTGTAGGCGGTGTTGCATTCCGAGCCCGCAAACCAACGCCCGTATTCGCCCATATAGGGGTCAAACACCTTGTCCCAGAGCTTGTACCAGGTGATGTCTTGCGCAGCCTTCGCCCAGAACTCCTCCGGATCGCTCTTCCAGGCAGCGTAAACCTCGTGATAGCGGGTCATAGGGCATCCTCCGTCGGCAATCGTATTATTGTGCGTTAGATATGTTGAACTACCCTTCGGGCCGCAGAGCAAGAGGGCAGCCATAGGCGATTAGGCTAAGTACGCCGGATTTTCGTGCCGGTTGAGATCAATCTGGCCGCGTCAGAATAAACGTCGCAACAGCTGTCAGCGCAACCGCCTGGATCGCGATAATATAGCCGGCAACACCGACCAGCCAGCTGATGCCAAGCACAGCAACCAGAGCGATCATCGCGTTGCGTTTGGCTTTTCGTGGAATGGCACCGCGTTCGCGCCAATTCGTAATCAGAGGGCCAAAGCGCGGATGGGTGGTCAGCCAGCGATGGAGGCGATCAGATCCCTTCTGAAAGCAGAAAGCGGCCAGCAGAATAAACGGTGTGGTTGGCAGAAGCGGGAGAACAACCCCGATCAGGCCGAGGATCAGGCTCGCCCACCCAGCCAGCAGCCACAATGAACGTGCGAAGGCGGATCGCTGTACCGGCTGATCGGTCATTAAAAATGCCAGATGGAGTGAAATTGGTTCGGCGGGATGTTGCACAGGTCCATGGGCAAAATGCAATCGGTGCTGCCAATGCCTGCCCTGAAAATTGGGTCCGATGACGGGTAATCCACATCCGACACATTGACTTTAGAGGCTCAGATAAGGCATTTGACGGGGAAGAGGCGCTCAGGCCGGATCGCACCGATCTGAGTGCAGCACCAAATCCTGGCGACAATGGACAGCTGAAAGCATGCGGAGTTTTCCGATAGCCACTGCCATAAGCATTACCACCGCCCGCTGCTGAAGCGGGCCAGCGGGCGCGTATTCAGCCTGCCCCATGTTCTTGATGGGACTTCCGGTGAGCCGCCAGTTGATTAAGATTTCGCGCGCCAGAATGCGCTGCACCACTCCAATTCAAACAGCAGAGACTTGAACTGATGCCACAGGATCAGGCCGACGAGCCTCAATCAGACGCCCAGACGACTCAAAGGGACTGGAGCGAGACGCTCTTCCTGCCGAAAACCGATTTTCCAATGCGCGCCGGGCTGCCCAAGGCGGAACCGCGCTTTCTTGAACGTTGGAAAGAAATCGATCTCTACAAAAAACTGCGTGAGGCTTCACAGGGCAGGCCGAAATTCGTGCTCCATGACGGCCCTCCATACGCCAATGGCAACATCCACATCGGCACGGGTCTCAACAAAATCCTGAAGGATATCGTCGTTAAATCGCAGCAGATGCTGGGCAACGATTCAAACTATGTGCCGGGTTGGGACTGTCACGGTCTACCGATCGAATGGAAGATCGAGGAACAATATCGCGCCAAGGGCCGTACGAAACCGGATTTCACCGATCGCAAGGAAATGAACAGCTTCCGCAAGGAATGCCGCGAGTTCGCTGAGAGTTGGCTGGATGTCCAACGCGAAGAGTTCAAGCGCCTCGGCGTCGTTGGTGACTGGGATAGCCCCTACACGACGATGGCCTATCATGCCGAGGCAACCATCGCCGAAGAGCTGATGAAGTTTGCGCGCTCTGGGCTGCTCTATCGCGGTTCGAAGCCAATCATGTGGTCCGTCGTCGAGCAGACGGCGCTGGCCGAAGCCGAAGTCGAGTATCACGACTATGAGAGTGATACGATTTTTGCGAAGTTTCCTGTAGTTGCTGGAGACCATCAAGATGCAGCCGTCGTGATCTGGACGACGACGCCGTGGACGATCCCGGGTAACCGCGCGATCTCGTTCTCGCATAAACTGAACTATGGCCTATACAAAGTTACAGATGCGCCAGATGAAAATTGGGCCAAAACAGGAGACAAGCTGCTGCTTGCAGATGCGCTTGCCGAAAGCGTGATGGCAGCGTCCAAAGTCGAAGCCTATGAGCGTAAAGCCGACGTAACAGCCGAAATGCTTGCCGAAATGACCTGCGCCCATCCATTCCGCAATGCAGATCTCGGCGGCTATCAGTTTGATATCCCGCTGCTCGATGGTGATCACGTCACTGACGAGGCGGGCACCGGCTTTGTGCACACCGCACCCGGGCATGGTCGCGAAGACTTTGAGATCTGGATGGATAAAGGCCGCGAGATCGCAGCTCGTGGCATCCCAACCGAAATCCCGTTCACTGTAGCTGCTGATGGCAAGTTTACGTCGGATGCACCGGGTTTTGAAGGCGCGTCGGTGATCACCGACAAGGGCAAGAAGGGCGATGCCAACAAGCAGGTCATCGCGGCGCTTGTTGCGAACAATGCTCTGATTGCGCGCGGTCGGCTGAAACATCAGTATCCGCATTCGTGGCGCTCGAAGAAGCCGGTGATCTTCCGCAACACACCGCAATGGTTCGTCTATATGGACCAGACGTTCACAGCTGAAGGCGCCGGCAATGGCAACAAGACGCTGCGCGATATCGCACTCAATGCCATCTCGGAAACCGAGTTCGTGCCAGCTGTCGGCCAAAACCGCCTGCGCGGCATGATCGAACAGCGCCCGGATTGGGTGCTCTCACGTCAGCGCGCCTGGGGTGTGCCGATCACGGTGTTCGTCCACAACGAAAACGGCCAGGTCGCGCCAGGACCAGACTTCGACAAGTCAGCAGAGCTGGTCAGCCGCATCACCGATGCTATTGGCTCCGAGGGGGCCGATGCGTGGTTCTCGGATGGCGCCAAGAAGCGCTTCCTTGAGGGCCTTGTCGACAATCCGGATGATTGGGAACAAGTCACGGATATCCTCGATGTCTGGTTCGACTCAGGTTCGACACACGCCTTCTGCCTCGATGACGCGGAGCATTTCCCAGGGTTGGCCGGTATCAACCGCAAGGTCGATGGTGGCACCGACACCGTGATGTATCTTGAAGGATCCGACCAGCATCGTGGCTGGTTCCACTCGTCACTGCTCGAAAGTGCCGGCACACGTGGCCGGGCGCCATATGACATCGTGCTGACGCACGGCTTCGTTCTCGACGCGAAGGGTTTTAAGATGTCAAAATCGCTCGGCAACACGACCGCACCGCAAGACGTTATCTCGAAGAATGGCGCGGACATCCTGCGCCTCTGGGTTGGCTCATCGGACTACACCGATGATCTTAGGATCGGTCCAGAAATCCTCAAAACGTTCGTCGAAACATACCGCAAGCTGCGCAACTCAATGCGTTGGATGATCGGGGCGTTGCATCACTTCGACCCGGTAACGGATACGATTGAAGCGAAAGACATGCCGGCAATCGATCGGCTGATGCTGCATCGGCTCGCCGAACTGGATACCGAAATCCGAGCGGCATACGCAGCCTATGAGTATCGCCGTGTCGTCTCAGCGCTCTCGAATTTCATGAATGCCGACCTGTCGTCATTCTACTTCGATGTCCGCAAAGACGCGCTTTATTGCGAACCAGTATCATCGCCGAAACGCAAAGCCGCACTGACAGCCATCGCCCAGATCTATGACGCCGTCACCGTCTGGTTGGCGCCAATCCTGTCATTCACAGCCGAGGAAGCCTGGCTCGCGCGTCACCCATCCGACGATGGCTCGGTGCACCTGCAGACCTTCCCGGAAATTCCGTCTGCGTGGCGCGACGATGCGCTAGCAGCCCGTTTTGACAAGGTTTCGCGCGTTCGCCGCGTCGTCACCGGTGCATTGGAAGTCGAGCGCCGCGAAAAGCGGATCGGCTCAAGCCTGGAAGCTGCACCGGAAATCTATGTTTCCGATGCAGACTTACGTGATGCATTTGATGGCCTCGACATCGCCGAAATCATGATCACATCTGGTGCAACACTGAAGGACGGCGATCCACCAGCTGACGCGTTCACCATTCCGGAAGTACCAGGCGTTGCGGTTGTACCGGCTCTCGCACAAGGCAAGAAATGTGCACGTTCGTGGCGGATCGTCGATGATATTGGCGCAGATCCGGACTTTCCCGAACTGTCGGCTCGCGATGCCGCAGCCGTTCGTGAGTTCGACTCCCGTCCGGCACAATCCACGGAGTAGCCGCATGGCTGATACGAATGCACAGACCGCAGGCGATATCTCCGGATCCGGCAAGATGCTGAACCTCGGTCTTGGCATTGCCGTCGCGACGCTGTTTGCCGACCAACTCCACAAGTGGTGGATGATTTCGATCTACGGCATCAAACTCGAAGAGCGCATCAACGTCACGCCGTACATGGATTTTGTCTATGTGATCAACAAGGGCGTCAGTTATGGCATGTTCACACAAGGCAGCCAGACCGGGCAGTATGTCCTGGCCGCATTCGCCTTGTGTGTTGCGGTTGCGCTGGTCTTTTGGCTCTGGAAGTCATCACATACGCGTGTCACCGCAATTGGCCTCGGCTTCATCATCGGCGGCGCGGTTGGCAACGGCATCGACCGGCTCCATCTTGGCGGCGTGGCGGACTTCATCCAGCTCCATGCCTATGGCTTCTATTGGTATGTGTTCAACATCGCTGATGTCGCGATAGTTGCCGGTGTCGTGGCGCTGCTGTACGATTCGTTCGTGGCGAGTCGAAAAGATGCCGCAAAACAGCCATAGTTGGCGCCGCACAGTAAATGTGGCTTACGAATCTGGCGTGGCGTTGCTGTAATTCGACGCCAATACAAAATGTTAGGCCCAATGCTCTGGGGCCGGGGGAACGAAAATGGGACGGATGACAACACGTTTCATGATACTTGCCAGCGTGTTAGCTGCCGGAATGGTTGTTTCTGCGTGCAGCGGGGCCAATGTAGAACTCAAAGGCGGCGTTTTTGACGCTTTGGGCGTCAGCGGTGATCAAAACAAGAAACGCAACGAGCCCAAAATGGCCAACCGACCAGGCCTTGTCATTCCACCATCGACAGCCAGCCTGCCAGCGCCGGGAACAGCACAACCAACCGTGTTGGCCGCCAATGGCGAAGCGTTTCCGGTCAATCCAGAAGACGCCAAGAGATTGAAATCTGCTGACATTCTCCAACGGCACAACACTTTTTGTGAGAAAGCCCGTCAACGCGAGAAGATCGGCCTAGCGCCAACGATTGCGGACAGTCCTTGGGGATCATGTCATCAGTCTGCGCTACGCAATCTCACTGGCAAAGACCTTGCAGGCAACAAAGCCGTTGGTGCGCAGTAACACAGTCTATGCTTTGCGCTGCAAAACAACATTGTTATTTTCCACCTCAACCGAAATAAATACGCTGAATCAAAAGCATACGCCCGGCTCTCGCGAACATGAACGCGTTGTCATTTGACTTGCGCGCCGTGCGCGCCAACATGCCAATCAATGTCGGGCCGAGATTTCTTCCTCAGATCAGCCCTCAGCCCGCGCCGCTATGCGTCGCAGTCTGCACTCGGTTTGTAACTGCCAATTAAGGAGCTGCATGCACTCATGCCTATTCCCGCAGCCAATATCGTGAGGCGCCTACGCCTTCTCTCTTTCGTTTCCTGTTTGGGACTTGCAATGACACTCGCAACAGAAATCATCAATCCATCAGCTGCTGACGCGGCACGCGCGTCCATGCATAAGCTCGATAATGGCATGGACGTCGTCGTCATCCCTGATCATCGCGCGCCGGTCGTGACACACATGGCCTGGTACCGTGTTGGCGCCGCCGACGAACAGCCTGGCGTTTCAGGCATCGCTCATTTCCTTGAGCATCTGATGTTCAAGGCAACCGAGAACATGGCAAGCGGCGAATTCTCCAAGACTATCGCCCGCCTCGGCGGCCAGCACAACGCATTCACCAGTCAGGACGTGACCGCTTACTTCCAGCGCATTGCCCGTGACCGGCTTCCAACTGTTATGAAAATGGAAGCTGAGCGCATGACAAAGCTGCGGCTGGAAGAAAAGGAAGTTCTGACAGAGCGCGATGTGATAAAAGAGGAGCGCCGTTCACGCACCGAAAACAACCCGTCATCGATCTTGTCCGAGGAAATGAACGCCGCGCTTTATCAGTCGCATCCCTACGGCATTCCAATCATCGGCTGGATGCACGAAATTGGCGAACTGACGCGAGAAGACGCGCTGGAATTCTACCGACGCCATTACGCACCGAACAACGCCATCCTGGTTGTTGCGGGCGATGTCACAGCTGAAGAAGTGCTGAAACTTGCCAAAGAGACTTACGGCAAGATTCCAAACAATCCGGCTGTCAAAACCTACAAACGGCCGCTTGAGCCACCGCCGAAGGCGGCCCGCCGCGTCGAACTGATTGACGCGCGTGCTGGCGAACCGATCCTGCAGCGCTATTACAATGCGCCAAGTTACGCGAGTGCCAAAAACCGCGAGGCGGAAGCACTCGATCTGCTCCTAAAGGTTGCCGCCAGCGGCTCGACCAGCAAGCTTTATCGCGAACTTGTTGTGAAGCAGAAAGTGGCGTCCTCTGCCGGTGGTTACTATACCGGTCACGGCAAAGAGTACGGCAAGATCGTCTTTTATGGCGTGCCGGCACGCGGCAAGACCATTGAAGAACTTGAAGCCGCCATCGATGGCGTGATTAGCGATATCATCGCCAATGGCGTGACCGAGGCTGAATTAGAGCGAGCCAAACGCGTTTACATCGCCGACTACATCTACGAGAGCGATAGTCAGGCAACTTTAGCCAGACGTTACGGTTTCGGCTTGATTGTCGGACAAACGCTGGCCCAGATTGAAAACTGGCCGAACGAGATACGCAAGGTCACACTCAATGAACTGAAGACTGTTGCCGCCAAGTATTTCAACCCAAAGGCATCGGTCACTGGTCATTTGCTACCAAAGCCACGCAAGGAGGCGACAGCGCCGAAGCAAAAGGATCGCAGCTGATGAGTAAGTCATTGACGCGTTCGGTTGCAATTGCCTTGACCGCTATATTGACGGCGACATCAACCGTAGCGCCAGTTGCCACGAATGCCGTTGCCGCAAAGGTCCAGCTCGAAAAGAAAAAAATGAAAATCAAGCAAGTTACAAGCCCCGGCGGAGTGACAGCCTGGCTCGTGGAAGAACACAGCGTACCACTCGTTGCGATGCGCTTCGCATTTGTTGGCGGCAGCGCCCAGGACCCGGACGGCAAGGCCGGCACCGCACACTTTATCACCGCGATGCTTGATGAAGGTGCCGGAGATCTCGATGCCAGTACGTTCCAGGAACGCATGGAAGATATCGCCATGCGCATGAGCTTTTCGCAGGGGCGTGATTCATTCTATGGCAACTTCCAAACCTTGAGCGAGAACCTGGATGCAGCAGCCAACCTACTGACGCTGGCAATTACAAAGCCGCGTTTCGAGGAGTCAGCTGTTGAACGCATCCGCAAACAACTCATCGCGAGTTTGGCATTTGCCGCCAAGAACCCGAACCAAGTCGCAGGCCTCGCTTGGTCCGAAACAGCTTTCCCCAACCATCCCTATGGCCGCCCGGCCAAAGGTACGCCAGAAACAGTCGGTGCAATTACGCCAGCTGACTTGCACGCTTACCGGGATCGGGTATTCGCCAAGTCGAATCTCAAGGTAGCCGTCGTTGGCGATATCAGTGAAGCAAGGCTTGGCACACTGCTCGATGAAGTGTTCGGTGGTTTGGCCGAGAAGGCAGAACTGACTGGGATCGCTGATATTCAACCGAGCGCTGGCACGATCGCAGTGATCGAAATGCCAGTGCCGCAGTCGGTTGCTATATTTGGCGCCAAAGGACTTGCGCGCAACGATCCAGATTTTGTGACAGCATTCGTTATGAACCACATCCTCGGTGGCGGCGGTTTTGCCTCAAAACTGATGGAAGAGGTTCGCGAGAAACGTGGACTGGCTTATTCGGTTTACAGCTACCTGCAGCCTTATGACAGCGCCGCAATCTTTGCTGGCAGCGTTGCAACCAAGAACGAAAAACTGGGCGAATCGCTGGATGTTATTCGTGCTGAGATCAAACAGATGGCCGAGCAGGGCCCGAGTCAAACTGAGCTCGACAATGCCAAAAGCTACCTAACCGGCTCTTATGCGCTGCGCTTCGACACCAGTGCCAAAATCGCCAGTCAGTTGCTTGGCATCCAGCAAGAAGACCTCGGTATCGACTATGTTAATACGCGCAATGACCAAATATCCGCGATTATACTGGACGACATCAAGCGCGTCGCCAAACGCCTCCTGAAGCCTGACAATCTCATTATTGCGGTTGTGGGCAAACCGGAAGGGCTGGATCTCAAGAAGTGACAACATGGCTCTCTTTGTGATCTGACTATGTGAAACGAGTGCCATTGGCGGATCCCGCCGATGGCATTTCTCTATGAGCTTCCTGTAGGAGAAATGAACCATGGCCAATGCAAGCAAGCCCAATACAACCGGGATTTCATTGGCTGGACGGCCTTTATTCCAGCAGTCAATTGATGGTTGCTTCAGTGACGCGATCGGCGATGGTGGCCTGACCGAAGCTGAATTCTCTGACGCCTTGTCTGACGCTGGCATTGCCTTTGAAAAACTCAAGCAGCTGCGCGCGGAAGGCGGCCTGCCGTTACTCACTGTCAGCGATGATCTGACGGTTGTCGATGAAGTGCACGCAGCCTATCAGCGCCTTGCCAAAGACGCCAAGACGATCGTGTTCTTCGGCACCGGCGGCTCAGGCCTCGGCGGCCAGACGCTGGCCCAGTTTGGCGGCTGGTCGATTCCAGGCGTCGGCGGTCTCGGCGACAAGGGCTCAGCCCGCCCCCCGATGACGCGCTTTTATGACAATCTCGATCCGTTCACTCTCGAAGCAGCACTTGCCCGGCTTGATCTTGCACACACACGCTTCGTCATCACATCGAAATCAGGCGGCACGCCAGAGACGCTCTCACAAGCACTTGCAACACTGCAGGCCGTAAAGGATGCAGGACTAGAAGAGCGTATCCCTGAGCTGTTTCTCGGCATAACTGAGCCACACCAAAAGGGCACCAAGAACGGCCTCCGCGATCTCCTCGAGCACTTCGGCGCACCCTGCCTTGAGCACCACACCGGCATCGGCGGCCGTTTCGCCGTACTGACCAACGTCGGATTGCTGCCGGCCATCTCACGTGGCGCTGATCCAGCTCGTATTCTGAAAGGCGCCAAGGCCGTCATCGATCAACTGGAAGCAACACAGACACCAGCCGACTTTGCACCGCTTGTTGGCGCTGTGCTCGCGGTCAAACTCGCCAATGCACGCGGGATGAAAGTGCAGGTCATGATGCCCTATGCTGACCGGCTCGGGCGGCTTGGCGATTGGTTCGTCCAGCTCTGGGCGGAAAGCCTCGGAAAAGACGGCAAAGGCACCACACCGCTCGCATGTCTCGGGCCCCTCGATCAGCACAGTCAGCTGCAGCTCTTCATGGATGGTCCGCGCGAGCATTACATGACGTTCGTGCGCCTGCCGATGGCGGATACCGGCCCGCGTATCAACCCGGAGATGGCCGCCATCGCCGGCATTGATGTGCTGGCAAACAAGACGATCGGTGACCTGGTTGGAGCGCAGACATATGCTGTTCCACAGGCTTTGATGCAGGCAGGCAGACCTGTGCGTGTTTTCGATGTACCAACCCTTGACGAAGAAGCCATGGGTGCGATGCTGATGCACTTCATGCTGGAAACGATTCTCGCCGGTTGGCTGCTTGATGTCGATCCGTTCGATCAACCAGCCGTTGAACTCGGCAAGGTTTTGACGCGTCAGCATCTGGCAGGCGAAATCTAGAAACGTCTCGTTTGGGGGCATTATGAGCGGAATAATACGCCAGCTCCGACCGGAAACGATCAACCGCATCGCGGCTGGCGAAGTGATCGAACGGCCCGCAAGCGTCGTCAAGGAACTCGTCGAAAATGCGATTGATGCCGGCGCCACGCAGATCGAAGTTGTAACGGTATCGGGTGGCACGTCGCTGATCCGCGTCACAGACAACGGCAGCGGCATGTCACCAGCCGACCTAGAACTTGCCATCGAACGTCACGCCACCTCGAAGCTCAGCGAAGACGACCTCTTCGACATCCGCCATCTCGGTTTCCGCGGCGAAGCATTGCCGTCGATCGGTTCGATCGCGCACTTGTCTATTGCCTCGCGCGCATTGGGTCATGGCGATGGTTGGGAGGTTGTTGTTGATCGCGGCGACCGCAAGGTGCTGAAACCCGCCGCCATCGATTTTGGCACCCGGGTTGAAGTCCGCGAATTGTTTTCAGCAACGCCTGCGCGTCTCAAATTCCTCAAGTCCGAGCGCTCCGAAAATCTCGGCATTGGTGACATCGTCAAGCGCCTGGCGATGGCGCATCCAGAGATTGAGATTACGCTCACAACCGGTGAGCGCACCGGCCTGCGCCTCGCACGCGCTTCACGCGACCGCGATGGCTTGCTGAGCCGACTCTCTCGCATTATGGGGCGTGACTTTCTCTCAGATGCCCTTGCCGTCGAAGCCGAACGCGATGGCATCTCGATATCGGGCTTTGCCGGTTTGCCAACGCTCAATCGTGGCGACTCGACGTTACAGTTTCTGTTCGTCAATGGTCGCCCGGTACGCGACAAGGTGCTGATTGGTGCGCTGAGAGCAGCCTATGGCGATTTTTTACCACGCGGTCGGCAGCCGCTGGTTGCGCTGTTCCTGACACTCGATCCGCGCGACGTGGACGTCAACGTCCATCCGACCAAAGCGGAAGTACGCTTTCGTGATAGTGGCCGTGTTCGCGGTCTTATTATATCAGCGCTGCGTCATGCTTTGGCTGACGCTGGCCACCGTGCCGCTGATGCCGGTGGCCGGGCAACGATCGATGTTGCGGCAGCCTTTGCGGCAGGTTCTGGAACTGGCACCGGATCACACGCACCATCACCAAGTGCGGCGCAGCCAGCAGTCGGTTGGTCGACACCGCAGCGTTCTTCGCCGCCAACGCACGTGACGCGTGGTATGGCAGAAACCTATCAAGCTCCATTCGATGCGCTCACGATGCCAAGCGGGCGGGTCGAAACGCCGATCGAGCCAGTTGATGAAGCTGCCGCACAAGCGCAGCCGCTCGGCGCTGTCCGTGCGCAGGTCCATGAGAACTACATCATCGCCCAGACCGAAAACTCGGTCGTCATCGTTGACCAGCATGCAGCCCACGAACGCCTCGTCTATCAGCGCATGAAGGCAATGCTATCCGAGGGTGAAGTCGCACGTCAGGGCTTGCTGATCCCTGAGATCGTCACACTCGACCCGGACGAAGTGGCACTGCTGCTAGAGGCTGTCGATCAGCTGGACCAGCTCGGTCTTTCGATCGAGAAATTTGGCGTCGATGCCGTTGCGGTGCGGGAAATTCCAGCGCTGCTCGGCAAAACAGATGTTGCTGGACTGATCCGTGATCTGGTCAGCGAGCTGCTTGAAGAGGGCAACGCACGTCTGTTGCAGGAACGCCTAGAGGCGGTGTGCTCATCAATGGCGTGTCATGGCTCAGTACGCTCCGGCCGCCGCCTCACGGTCACTGAGATGGATGCTCTGCTCCGCGAAATGGAACGCACACCCGGCTCCGGTCAGTGCAACCATGGCCGCCCGACCTATGTTGAATTACAGCTCAACGATATCGAACGGTTGTTCGGACGACGGTAGCGGCGGCTTCTAGCCGGTTAGTCAGATAATTGTTGCTCCGCAACTCCGTCAACCGCATATCGACCAATCACAACCTGCGTATTGCCATAGCGCCGTTGATCGATGGGTTGGCATCCAGCTGGCAACGCAATCTCAGCGTCAGCGCTCTCTTCGATCACGATGACAGCACCATCGCTGAGCCAATCATGCGAGATGGCAGCACTGATTGCCCGCTCGGCGAGGCCTTTGCCATAGGGCGGATCGGCAAAGACGAGCTGAAACGACAACTTGCGGTAGGCAGCCCCAAGATCAACCGCGCTGCGCCGAAAAATCGTCGCAACGCCGGCAAGCCCCAGCACTTGGAGGTTTTCCTGAATGAGCGCGCGGGATGACGCTGTATTTTCAACGAACACACCTTGCCCGGCACCACGTGACAACGCCTCAATGCCAAGCGCCCCAGTGCCAGCAAATAGATCCAGCACATTGACGCCGTCGATCGAAAAATCCTCGATGCCGTGCTCAAGAATATTGAACACAGCTTCGCGCACTCGGTCAGGTGTCGGACGCACAGAATCGCCTTTCGGCGTCACCAAAGCCCGTCCACGCAGTTTGCCGCCGACAATCCTCATGAGCGCTCCGGTTTGCCTGGTGGCTTGCGTCCACTCCTTGACGAGGATTTACCGTCGGACTTGGAAGAAGAATTCGAAGCAGACCCGGAACCGGATTTGGTCCGTGTCCGAAACATAGGCCGACTGGACTTTGCGCCTGGCTTTTTGCGACCAGCGCTCGGGTCGGCTCCAGTCTTCACATTCCAAGGCTTGATATCATCAAGCTTGTTCTCATCGACATCTGCTAAATCCGCCTCGGCATCGCGTGCCCAAGGTGTGCCGCCTTTAGGCTTGGAGCCGCGTGGACTGCCGCCCCGCTTGTCCTTCGACTTCGGCTTGCGCGGTGCAAGTGGTGCCTCGTTACCATCATCGGCTGGGTTCGTTCGCGGCCCGGCCGCAACGCGGCGCCCAAACCGTGACGGACGCTGCTCCCGATCATCCTCCTCGGGGCGTCCCGGACGTCCGCCTGAACGCTCTGGCCGTCCTGAACGTTCAGGACGCTCAGGAGAACCACCAGGGCGCTCGCGAGTTTCCGGACGCCCTCGCGCTTCTGGTCGCCCGCGTGTTTCCGGTCGATCCCTTGTTTCTGGCCGCCGAGGTCCGCGCGGCGCCTCACCATCCGACCGTGATGGACGTTGTGGACGTCCGCCACGCTGAGGTCGCTCCGAAGTTTCTTCATCCTCATCCGCTGCCAGATTGAACTGCGTTGCGAGCCGCGCGCCCATTTGATCAACCAGCACTTTGCGCCGCACCAGCTCAACGGTTCCGGGTTTCATGTCGAGCAACTGGAACGGTCCGAACGACACGCGGATCAGGCGGTTAACTTCCAAATCGAGGCTCGCAAGGATGTTGCGCACTTCGCGATTTTTACCTTCGCGCAGGCCAACCGTCAGCCAGACGTTGGATCCCTGCACACTATCGAGCACAGCCTCGATCGGGCCATAATGTACACCATCAACCTCGATACCATCCTTCAATGCATCGAGATCAGCCTGAGTGATCCGGCCATGTGCCCGGACCCGATAGCGCCTGAGCCACCCGGTCGACGGCAACTCCAAATAGCGCGCCAACTCACCATCGGTTGTCAGCAGCAGCAAGCCCTCAGTGTTGTAGTCGAGCCGACCAATTGACATCACACGCGGCATGTCTTCAGGCAGTCCGTCGAACACGGTTGGACGGCCTTCGGGATCACGGTGCGTCGTCACCACGCCTTTTGGCTTCGAATAGCGCCACAGCCGGGTCGGCTCCGCCGCCGGCAACGGTTGACCATCGATCAGAACCCGATCACCGGGACCGACATCAAGCGCGGGCGATGTAATCTTCTTGCCGTTGACCTCGACACGTCCCTCCTCGACCCAGCGTTCCGCATCGCGACGAGAGCACAGCCCGGCCCGTGCCAAAGCTTTTGCAATGCGCATCTTTGAGGCGGGGGCACCATCGCCAACCGTTGGCGTGCGTCGATCGCCGGCCGCACCTGCGCGTCTTGGCCCGTTGCCGTAATCTGGGCGTGCATCTCGCTTGCTGCGGCCTCGACTTGGTCGCTCGCTGCCACGATCTGAGCGCCCAGATCGCGTGTCGGAACGCGTATCTCCGACCGTTTCTGGGCGCGCATCGCGACGGTCTCCGGCAGGCCGCCGCGGTGAGCTATTCCGATCATCACGATCTCGTCCACGCTCACCAGTTGGCCGCATGCGGTTATCGGGCCGTTCAACATGACTGCGGCCAGCAGCCGGCCGCTCACGCACAGCTGGTTTGCTCCGCACCGGACGCGCCGCCGCATCATCAGTATTTGATCTCGACGAATGGGTCCGACGCGGCTCGCGACTCTCGGTGCTCTCATCGCGTTTTTTGGATAGCCACGGCTTCTTCCGGCGTGGTGCTGCCCGCGCCCATCCCGGTTTCTTTGGTAATTGCGGAGTTTTCTCTCGCTCACTACCGCCATCACGATCAGTGGCTCCACTAGATGTTGAGCGGCTATCGTCGCGGCGCCCACCCACTGGTCGGCTTGGCCTGCCCTTGATGCCAGGCTTGGCTGGCCGTGGCGTTCCGTCTCGTGGCGGCTGACCGCGCGGTGGTTTCGACATCTATTTGGGGTCCAATGACGTAATCGCGGCAAACAAGAAATACCGTCCGCTTGCTGCAATGAAAGATGAGGCCTACCAATGCAGGCATCCGGCAGTCATGGCTATACCTTTTTGGTCCTAACGCAATCATCCTTAAAGCGAAGTGCATCATGAGCGAAAAAGCAACACGCCATATGGCACTGGCACTCAAGGAGGCTGAGGCCGCCGCATCACGCAGCGAAGTGCCGGTCGGTGCCGTACTTGTGGCGCCGGATGGCCGCCCATTTGCATCCGACGGCAACCGTACTCTGGAGCGCAATGACCCGACGGCACATGCCGAGATCCTGGTTATTCGCCACGCATGTCAGGCAACGGGCTCGCAACGTCTGCCGGGCTTCGATCTCTACGTGACGCTGGAGCCGTGTGCGATGTGCGCCGCTGCAATATCGTTCGCACGTATCCGTCGACTGTATTTTGCAGCACCCGACCCAAAATCAGGTGGTGTTGAGCATGGCGCGGCATTCTTTCAACGCGACACCTGCCATCACGCGCCAGAAGTATATGGAGGCATCGCAGAAACTGAAGCAGCGGACCTATTGAAACGCTTTTTTGCGGCAAGGCGGGGAGAGAATTGAAGAGCCTCACCGTCTACAACGTGACAAAACTCGTGCTCTAAGGATATGCTCAAGACATTGCATCTCGAAGGTTTGGATAATGATTGCGCCTCATCGATCTTTAACAACAGCCGCTGTTGCATTGCTTGCTTTAATATGGGCCGCACCAACGAACGCCCAGGAAGTCAAAACAATTCAGCTTGGCAAAAACGCTGGCAGCGCATCTTCGTTTCATGGCACGACAAATGGGCGATTGCGTACGTTCTCATCCGACAATGAAGCCCGCGGCATTGTCAGGAGCGTTCTGGCCGCAATGGGATTGCCGCTGCGCTTCGAAGTTCGGGCCGCAGCTGTCGGCAACGCTGCAGCAATATTGCAGCCTGATGGCAGTCGCCTAATCCTCTACAACACTCTGTTTATTGATGAAATTCGGGCACGCACTGGCCGTTATTGGTCTCTGATTTCGATTATGGCGCACGAAGTTGGGCATCACCTCGCGTTTCATTTGGCCAAAAACATCGAGGATCATGAAGCCGAACTCGAGGCTGACTATTTCTCAGGCTACATCCTCGCCAAAATGGGCGCTGGTAAAGATGATGCGCTGGCCGCAATGAACGAGATCGCAGCAGACGAAGCAACCAAGACGCATCCAGCCCGCAAGGAACGCCTGCAAGCGATCGCAGCTGGGTGGAAAAATGGCCGCGAAGGAGTCAATGCCAAGCCGGATCAGGCGCTCGCATCGGTTCCACGACAGCGGGCGCCGGCAACGATCAAAACTTCCCGTGGAATTTCGCACCGCGGGTCCCCACGCGCCAGCGCTGACGCCTGTGCCGACAATCTCGGCACGTTCTATTGCGTCAGCTCCTATCTGCCAACTTCGGGTGTCAATCGCTCTGACTATGGGCCAGCCAGCTTGTTTGATGGCAGCGACCGAACCGCCTGGGTCGAAGGCCGCACGGCACGGCGGGATGACGGTATCGGCGAATGGATCCTGCTCGACTGGCAACGCGAGCGGCGTGTGAAAGCATTAATCCTGAAGAATGGTTACTTGAAATCGAACAGACTGTTCAAAGCCAACGGGCGGGTGACGCAGTTGCGTGCGCGCTTTTCGAATGGGGAAACGATAAATATTGACCTGCAAGATAGCACCCGCCAGCAAACCCTATCATTACCCAAACCGCAGACAGCGACTTGGGTTCAGTTAGAAATATTGAAAGCAAAACGTGGCGCGAAGTATTCCGATACTGCTGTCACGGAATTGGGTCTACGGTTCGAATGACACATGGCAACAAGGCAGCAGTCCTGATCCTCGTGGCAGTGGGCACCTTGCTCGCCCACCCTTCTGCCGATGCAGCAGAGCGCAAAACGAAGTCGTCAGAAACCACGCGCGCCACAGTCAAGCTGCCGCGAGGCTTCGTGTATCTCGATACCCTTGCACCAGACATCATCAACGACATGCGATACGCGACCCCAGACAATTTCACCGGCAGGCGTGTTCCTGGATACCACGCCAATCGCTGCATCCTGGCGCGACCGGTTGCACGCGCCGTTGCTCGTGTGCAGAAGGCTGTAAAGAAGACCGGCTATACACTCAAAGTCTACGACTGTTATCGACCTACGCGTGGCGTACATGCATTTTTTCAGTGGGCACAGGCCCGATTTGGACGCCCCAACAAAGCATATTACCCGCGCATTTCACGCAGCCGCATTATTCCGCTTGGCTATATCGCAAAGCGCTCGTCTCATTCACGCGGAACAGCAATCGACTTGACTCTGGTCAAGCTTGCCGAAACTGCAACCATAACAGCCACGGCCCAAACCACGGCAAAGTCCCGTCGCAGAGCAACGGGCATACCTTGTATCAAACCAGAGCCGGAACGCGCACCAGCAAGCATTGACATGGGGACCAGCTGGGATTGTTTTGACGAACTGAGCCATACGCATCACGGCGCCACATCCGGTGCCGTCCAAGCAAACCGGCGCCGTCTCTTGCGTGCCATGCAGGCCGAAGGCTTCCGCAATTACAGGCGCGAGTGGTGGCATTATTCAATGTCACTACGACAGTTTCAAAGACTGCACAACTTTCCGGTCGAATAATCTTGGCGCGGACACAGCGTTATCGATCGACTGCGGCACTTGGGAAAGGTCGGGCGAGCTGATTCGCAGCTGCAGCCGGCGCTTCCGGAAACGCGGCCCGAATATCGTCAGCTGAAATCTGTGAGAATGACCGGTGTCGCTCCCGAAACCGTTTGAGGCGCGGATTGAAATCGCTGTGTTGCTTGGCTAGTCGAGCGACAAGGTCATAAGCTAAACGATAGGTTTTCTCAGCAATGAACCCCGCGCCGTCTCGAATTCCAATCTGGTCCAAATACGCAACCGCGAAATAACTTGCGAGGCCTTCTTCAAAGAACGAACCTTTTGTGCCCGGATCAATGGGTTCGACCAGATGGAAGGCTTCGTGCCCCAACTGAAACAGAGCCAATTTGCGATTATGACGCGCTGATTGGGTCAGTTGCACGATGACGCTTTGCAGACCGCTGCCAAAATCCGGGTACCAAACGCGTGGTCGCTCCGATGTCGTGAATTCAACGCCGAGAACGCGATAGGTCCTGTTGCGGGGACCAAGCAACTGTTCGTAGGTCTCCAGGATATGTCCAAGCCGCGACGTCAGCGTCCATTGGTGCAGACACCCGTCACCTTTGCGACAGGGCTTCGAGAGCATCGCGTCTTGTGTTGCATCAACGATCTTGGCGCGATCGGCAAATTGCGCGCGCCCCACCATGGCTACGATCGCGACTGCAAAGACAATGACGAGACATCCCCATAATTTGGTCCGGCGATCCAACTAACTGCCATCTTTCAATTGAGTTAGTTGCGGCGGCACATTGAGAACCTGCTGCAGTTTTTGTCGGAACTCATTTTTGAATGGCTCCGCAGCCTCTAGAATCTCGCGGGCTCGATTGAATTGCAAGGCGCCGAACTGCCCGACATCGAGATCCAGGTAAACATCTGGCGGCGCCGTCTTCAGGTGTTCGCGGATAATCGTCTTTTGGAAGATCGCAACGGAATGCACCAGCATCGTCGTAACTGATGGCTGTTCGGTCATCTCGCCATCATCGCGCGATCCCGTGACATCGATACCAATCGTGATGTCGCACAGAGGGGCAACAATATCGAGTGGCAACGGATTGACGAGACCACCGTCGGCATAAACCTCACCGTCAATCGCAACCGGTGCAAACAATACCGGGATCGCGATGCTGGCTGCAACGCAGTGCTTGAGATTGCCACGCCCAAACACCGCCGCTTGTTGGCTGCGCATATCGGTAGCGATCGCCCGGAATGGTATCTCGCATTCTGCAATGTCCTCTGGCATTCCTGCCGGCAATACGAGATCAAGCAGCGCAATCGGGTCGAGCAGTGCTGATCGCATCGGCAGCACATTAAGCAGCTTCTGGATCGGTTGGCTGCGGGCACCAAATATCTGGCGGATCAGATAGAAGCGATCGCCGAGCGTCTCGATCAGATGCGCCCTGATGCGCGCGCCGCTCATGCCAGCTGCATAGGCTGACCCGATTAGAGCACCAATTGAAGTGCCAGCGATAACAGATGGTCGGATGCCGAGCTCATCGAGCACCTCAAGCACCAGGACATGCGCCAGACCGCGTGCACCGCCGCCGCCGAGCGCCAACCCAATACGTGGCGGCCCGTCCGGCAATTGATCGCGATGGGTGGTCAGGCTCATAGATGATCCGATCAAGCCGCCACGGGGTGCGCTGCCAAGAAATTCAGGATGGCCACCGCTGTTTCATCCGGCTTCTCTTCGGCGAGAAAATGGCCTGAATCGATTTCAGTGCCGGTGACATCGTCGGCCCAGCCACGCCAAAGTTCGAGCGGATCAAACCGGCCTTTGGTGGCCGTCAGATAGGCACTAGCCCAAAGCACATGCACGGAAACCTTAATCCTGTCGCCCGCCGCACGCGATGCTTCGTCGGCCTGCCAGTCATAGGTGGCGCCTGCTCGATAATCCTCGCACATCGCGTGAATCCGAGCTGGATCGTTGATCGACGCTCGATAGTGCGCGAGGGCACCGGCATCGATTGACTGCAGCGTTTTATCTTTGGTCCAGCTCGCCAGCGTATGTTCGAGATAATAGGTCGGATGACTACCAATCAATGTTTCCGGCAAAGGATGCGGTTGGGCAAGGAACGACCAGTGGTACGACTTGAGGGCGGAACCAGCTCGCATGCGTTCCCAATTTTCAATGGTCGCAATAATGTCAAGCAGGATCACCCGCGCCACGGCATCCGGGCTGTCCAACGCCATCCGATAGGCGACGCGTCCACCGCGATCATGCCCCATGACGGTGAAGCGTTCGTGGCCAAGACTGCGCATCAGCGCGACGCCGTCGGCAGCCATCGTCCGTTTCGAGTAGGCTATGTGATCGGCATCACTGGCGGGCGCGGCGCTCTCGCCATAACCGCGCAGGTCCATGGCAACAACGGTGTTTGTTTCAGCCAGTTTGGGTGCAACTTTGTGCCAATGCGCGTGTGTCTGCGGATAGCCATGCAGGCACAACAGTGGTGGTCCGCTACCCCCTACGCGGGCATGGAACGTCAGGCCATCAATCTCGATTTTATGCGTTTCGAAGCCTGGAAACAGATCGGGTAAATCGCTCATTGCTTGTTCTCCCGCTCAATCGCGCGCCAACCGATATCGCGACGACAGAATCCTTCCGGCCACTCGATCAAGCCGACCGCTTCATAGGCCCGTGTCTGCGCTTCGGCCACAGATGTACCGCGCGCTGTCACGTTTAAGACGCGACCGCCGTTTGCGATCAGCGTGCCGTTGATTTCCTTGGTGCCCGCGTGAAAGATCTCCACGCCTTCGATCGCTCCAGCAGCATCAAGTCCACCAATCGTAGTGCCCTTTTTCGGTGCGTCAGGATATCCATCGGCTGCCATCACCACAGTCAGCGCAACGTCGTCATGCCAGCGCAGATCAAATGAGCCGAGCATGCCATCACACGCTGCCAGCAACGCGGGCAACAGATCTGACTTCATGCGCATCATCAGCACCTGGCATTCCGGATCGCCAAACCGAGTATTGTATTCGATCAGCTTGGGACCTTCGTCGGTGATGATCAGTCCGGCATAGAGAACGCCGGCAAACGGTGTGCCGCGTTTTGCCATCGTGCGGACAGTTGGCAAAATGATCGTGTCCATGACTTGCGCTTTGAGCGCATCTGTCATGACGGGTGCAGGGGAGTATGCGCCCATGCCGCCGGTGTTCGGACCGGTATCACCATCGCCAACGCGCTTGTGGTCCTGCGCGGTCGCAAGTCCCAACACGTTTTCACCATCCACAAGCGCAAAGAAACTGGCCTCTTCACCAATCATGAACTCTTCGATGACGACTTCGCTGCCGGCATCGCCGAAGGCGCCTTCAAAACAGGCGTCGATCGCAGCTTTCGCTTCCACCATGGTCTCAGCAATCACGACGCCTTTGCCAGCTGCCAGACCATCCGCTTTAACGACGATCGGCAGAGGCTGCTCTTGAGCATAAGCGTTTGCGCTCTCTGCATTGGCGAAACTTCCATAGGCCGCCGTCGGAATGCTGGCCTCAGTGCAAAGCTCTTTGGTAAAGGCCTTTGAGCCTTCGAGTTGAGCGGCATCTGCTGATGGTCCGAAACACTTGATTCCGGCAGCCCGCACATCGTCAGCAAGACCGGCAACCAAAGGTGCCTCAGGACCGACGACAACGAGCCCGATACCTTCTTGGCCACAAAACGTAACCACGGCAGCATGATCGCCAACATCAAGGTCAATACAGCGCGCCACGTCAGCAATGCCGGCATTGCCGGGCGCGCAGAATAGCTCAGTCAACAACGGGCTGGCACTGAGCGCCCAGGCAAGGGAATGCTCGCGTCCACCACCACCGATCAAGAGTACTTTCATGCCAACCTGCCGATAACGATTCGCTCACGTGCCGGAGCACGTCGGACTTAGCAATAATCCGCGACCGAGGCCAGCAGTCCCAGCACGTTTTAGGCAGTGTATGGCACGCATTCTGAGCGCTGGTCGACGTCTTGTTTCTACTTAATAAACCTGCTCGATTTAGCCAATCACTGCACCATCTTCGCGGGTGATCGCAATGACACTTGAGCGTGGAACGGAATTACCACCTTCGGGGAAATTGCCGCGCCCCTTGTCGCCTGGATGCTGAATACCGACAAAAATCGTCCGGCGGTCGAGACTGAACGTAAGGCCGGTGACTTCGCATTCTTTCGGGCCAACCATAAAGCGGCGAATCTCGCCCGTTTCCGGGTCACCGACAAGCATCTGGTTATTGCCCATCCCGGCAAAATCCCCCTTGTTGGTATACTTGCCGTCCGTTTGTATCCAGAGCATGCCGTTCTGATCGAAGGACAGACCATCCGGCGCGTTAAAGAAGTTACCGGCATTCACGTTTTTCGAGCCAGCCTTCAAGTTACCGTCGCCGGTATGCACGACCGGGTTACCGGCAAGCACGAAGAGGTCCCACTCGAAGCCAGCAGCTGTATGATCACCAGCAGCTGGGCGCCAGCGAACAATCTGACCGTATTTGTTTGCCTTCCGTGGGTTCGGACCGCCAGCCGGCGTTGCATCACCGCCTGCATTCGGCTTGCGGCCCCGGTTCTTATTGTTGGTCAGCGCGCAATAGATCTCAGCTTTGCCCGGATGAGATGCAACCCACTCCGGCCGGTCCATGGTCGTTGCCTTGACGGCGCTCGCCGCCAAACGTGTATGGATGCAGATCTCGGCCTGGCTTGCCAGGTCGGTTGTGTCAGGCGTCAGTGCCAGCCACTCCCCTTTACCATCAGCGTTGAATTTGGCCGCATAGAGCGTGCCTTTGTTCAGCAGATCAGTTGTATTTCCGCCCGGCGTGTACTTGCCCTCAGAAACATAACGGTAGAGGAATTCCCCGCGCTCATCATCGCCCATATAGACAACGACATGACCGCTTTCGGCGACGACGACTTCTGCATTCTCATGCTTGAAGCGGCCAAGCGCGGTGCGCTTCATCGGCGTTGATTTCGGATCAAGCGGGTCAACTTCGACGACATAGCCGGCGCGGTTCGGCTCATTGGGGGTCTTCGAGATGTCGAAGCGCGCATCGTACTTGGCCCAGCCGTAGCCCCAATCCTTCATGGAAACACCATAGCGCCTGAGCTCTTTCGAGATCGGCTTGGCCGGATCATTTGAGGAGAAGTAGCCGTTAAAATTTTCTTCGCAGGCGAGATACGTGCCCCACGGCGTGCGTCCGTTGCCGCAGTTATTCCATGTACCAAGTGACTGCCTGCCGGTTGGATCAGCATCAGTTGTCAGAAGATCATGACCGGCAGCTGGGCCAGTCAGTTGCATTGGGCTATCTGCTGTGATGCGGCGGTTAAAGGTTGAATCCTTGACGACCCGCCACGCACCACCGTTCTGTTTCACTTCGAATATCGAGAGGCCGTGAGCGGCCTTGCCTTTGCGGACATCGTCTTGCTGTTCAGGCAGCTTCGTAGAGCGCGCTCCATACATGATGGAGCGGTTGGTATATTCGTTGTTGACCGCCATAACCGATTTGCCGCCAGGGGCTGCAAACAACGCCATGCCGTCATTGTTGTCGCCAAACGCTAGTTCCTGGCTCTCGCCTGTGCCGCGCGTTTCCGGATCAAACGCAACACCTTTCGACCAAAGAGGATCGCCCCATTTGACCACGGTCTGCCACGTGTAGCCCTTCGGCACAGTGACCGTGTCATCACTGTTTGCGGCAACGGCCTGAAAGGCAAAACGGCCCTTGGCGAGTGCAGTAGATGGCACCATCACCGACGCTCCCATCAGGAATGACGTCGTGCCGAACGATAGAACGCCGCCCAAAACGCCACCAAGAAAACCGCGCCGGGATAAAGCTTCATCGACAATGGCATCGAATTCTGCCTCGTCGGGCCGTGGACTGACCGCCTCATCAAACTCATCGAACGACAGTTCATTGCTATCAACATCGGACATTCGGGCACCCATCTGATCATGACAAAAAAGACTGGTTCGCAGCGCAGTCTCGTCCACGCTTACAGGCACCCAAATAACGCCGCTTCACAACAGTTGCATGACACGACCCGCAAAGCGGTCAACACGTCAGGTACGGCTACGCCGCAGCTCTTGCGGTTGCGGCCCAGGCGAGCCACTCGCCGATGCGCCCCTCCGGATCATCATGCGTAACAAAGTCGGTGATGACAGCGGCACAATCTGCACCAGCATCAAGTACGCCCTGGGCACGCTCAACGGTAATCCCGGCAATGCCGATCAGCGGTATCTCTCCGATCTTTGCTTTCCATCGGCCAAGACGATCAAGCCCTTGAGGCTTCCAAGGCATCACCTTCAATTTCGTCTCATAGATCGGACCGAGCGCAATATAATCAGGCGTAGCCGCAAGCGCGATGTCGAGTTCTTCTTCGCTGTGCGTTGAGATGCCGACTTTCATGCCAGCTGCTCGGATTGCGCTGAGATCAGCGTCTGCCAAATCTTCCTGACCGAGATGCAGGAAATCAGCACCCGCTTCGATCGCGATCTGCCAGTAGTCATTGACGATCAGCTGACAGTCAGCAGCACGGCACAACGCAACCGCCTCGTTGATCTGTGCGCGAAGCTCGGAGCCATCAAGGTCTTTGGCGCGCAGCTGAACGGTACGAATGCCCAGCGGCAAAATGCGCTTCAGCCAGGCTATATCCGGCACGATCGGATAGAACACATCCAACCCGATCGATTGTGCGTGATTAGCATTCATGACGTCTGGTCCAGATCAAAAAAGGGCGTGCCGGCAACCGGCGTCGATGGCGCTGCCATATCGCGCGGCTCCATCAAGCCGGCTTCGAACGCCTCACGGCCCGCAGTGACCGCATGGCCAAATGCCTCCGCCATTCGCTCGGGATTGTCAGCTTTGGCAACGGCTGTATTCAAAAGCACCGCATCGAACCCCATCTCCATCGCCTGCATCGCGTGGCTTGGCGCGCCAATGCCGGCATCAACAATCAATGGCACGCCCGGAAAATAGTTCCGCATCGTGCGCAGCGCATATGGATTTGCAAGCCCGCGTGCAGTGCCGATCGGCGCGCCCCAGGGCATCAGCACGTCGCAGCCAGCCGCCATCAGGCGCTCGGCAACACCAAGATCCTCGGTCGTATAGGGGAAGACCTGAAAACCCTGACGGCTGAGCTCACCGGCCGCTTCGACAAGACCAAATACGTCAGGCTGAAGCGTGTCGTCATTCGCAATAACTTCGAGTTTGACCCAAGAGGTCTCGAACAACTCGCGTGCCATCAGCGCGGTGTTAATTGCTTCCTTCGACGTGCGGCAGCCGGCCGTGTTGGGCAGGACGTGCACATCCCACGACCGGATGAGATCGAAGAACCGGTCGCCCGCGCCGGAATCAGCCCTCTCGCGCCGCAATGATACCGTCACGATTGATGAGCCGGATGATGCCACCGATGCACCAAGGATATCGGGCGAAGGATATTGCGCCGTCCCCAACAGCAGCCGGGATGTCACGCTGCGATCATAGAGCGTCAGCGCTGATGTATTCTCCGTAGAAGTTGGCATTCGGTCGATGATATTCATCTCTTCGATCTTCGCTTGCGGGCGCCGCCGCATCTATCTGTACTGAACCCAGCATCGGTCCGCATGACCTGGCCGATATGTTTATCCAACGTGTCTAGCCACCTTGGCGCGGGGCCACCACCTCAACATGGTCACCATCTCGCAACGCGTAATCCTTTCGGTCGCTGTCGGGGATGAAATCACCGTTCACAGCTGTTGCGACGCGTTGTTCACCGTAACCGAGTTCTCCAATGAGATCGGCCAGCGTTGTGACATCTCCGTCGAACAGTTCTCCGTTAACCGTCAATTCCATGTTGTCTGCTGCTTGTGACATGCTCGTTGTTTTTACCAATCAGCCACGCGGGCTATTGCGTCAAGGCGTCGACGCTTGAGAGGCCGGAATATATCGCAAAGTCAGAAGGCTGTTCAGCACAATTTGCGCTACATCCGCGATAATTTTGTGGCCACCACCAAGAACGAAGCCCGTTCAAGAAAATGCCAACTGGATTTTCATCGCTTTACTACGGTCACCGGCCAATTCGAAGGCTTGTTTTGCCTGTTTATACGGCAATGTCTGTGAAATGACCGGCGCCACGTCAATCAAGCCGCTGTTCATCATCTCAACAGCTGTCTCGAACTCTTCGTGGAACCGGAAAGTGCCCTTCAACACCAGCTCTTTGGCGACAATCGTATTCATTGGCAACGTAACGTCACCACCAAGGCCAACCTGAACAATTGTCGCGCCCGGGCGCAACGCGTCCAGTGCTCCTGTCAGAGCGGCCTCCTGGCCGGACGCCTCAAACATGACGTCAAACGTGCCTTTATCGCTGGCATAAGGCTTCAAACTATCCGGTTTCGTCGCGACATTGAGCACCTGGTCAGCGCCCATGCGCTCCATCGTCTTCAATGGAAATGGCGCGACATCCGTCGCAACAATCTCAATGGCCCCGGCGCGTCTTGCAGCCGCCGCAACCAGAGCACCAATCGGACCAGAACCTGTAATCAGTACTCTCTTGCCAACCAAGCTCCCCGCGCGATTAACCGCGTGCAGGCATACAGCGAGAGGCTCTGCCATTGCAGCTTCCCCGGCCGTCAATGATGGCAGCACCTTAAAACACTGCGCTTCATCGGCAACCAGCTCATCGCGGAAAGCGCCATGGATGTGAGGATAGCGCATCGCGCTGCCGTAAAACTGCATATCGAGGCAGTGCGCCTGCTGTCCTTGCAGGCAGTATTTGCACGTATTGCACGGTTTACTCGGACTAACCGCGACGCGATCACCTTTTTTGACGCGCGTGACATCAGCCCCGACACTCTCAACAGTGCCCGAGACTTCATGCCCAAGGATCATAGGTTGCTTGATACGTACCGCGCCAAAGCCACCATTATTATAGTAATGCAGGTCAGATCCACAGATGCCACCGCGCTCAACCCGAATCGTGACTTGGCCTTTGCCTTCCGTTGCATCCGGCGCATCAAACTCCTCAACCCGCAGATCATGCGGCGAATGAATGACAATCGCTTGCATCAAAGTCCCTCACGTAGATAGTGATGATCAAAACCTTGGCGAAAACTACACCACCGTGCACAAGGAGGGAAAGCGATGAAAGCCTTTAGCCTGGATAACCGTCTGGCATTGATCACAGGATCATCAGCAGGCATCGGTGAAGCCCTAGCGTTCGGTCTATGCGAAGCGGGCGCACACGTGGTCATCAATGGCCGCCGTACAGAAGCCGTAAACAAAGTTGTCGCCAAGCTAAAGGATGCCGGTCATACCGCCCATGGCATGCCGTTCGACGTAACGGATTTTGCGCAAGTTGCAGAGGCCACGAACCAGATCGAGGCCGAAATTGGCCCGATCGACATTCTCGTCAACAATGCCGGCATCCAGCGTCGCGAGTCTCTTGAAGCATTCGAAGAGGAGACATGGCGTGAACTGATGAGCACCAATCTCGACAGCGTGTTTTACGTCTCTAAGGCCGTCGCCAACCACATGATACCCCGCAAACGCGGAGCTATGATCAATATCTGCTCGGTGCAAAGCGAACTTGGGCGCCCGTCAATCGCGCCTTATGCAGCTTCAAAGGGTGGCCTCAAGATGCTGACCAAGGGCATGGCGATCGACTGGGGCCAACACGGCATCCGCGTTAACGGGCTTGGCCCTGGCTATTTCGCGACCGAACTCAACAAAGCGCTGGTAGCAGACGAAAAATTCTCGAGTTGGCTATGCGACCGCACACCGCTTGGCCGCTGGGGCGACGTCGAAGAGTTGACCGGAGCGGCTATATTCCTGGCATCTGATGCCGCCAGTTTCGTCACCGGGCACGTGCTCTACGTCGACGGCGGCGTCACCTCAAGACTCTGATAATTCTTCTAAAGCACGTCGCTTTTAATAAGTACCTTAAATCGCCCGAAGGTTGGGCGTTTTAAGGCGCATTGTGAATCTTTTAAAACGCGACATGCTGTAGATCCGGGCTCCAGCGGCGGCACCTGTTTGCCGCCCACTTAACGCTGCATTAGCCATTTCTCACGGTCATTCTCCAAAAAAACTTGAACTACGTTCACATTTTGCCATATTCACATGTGAACAATGTTCCCAATAAGTATTTCGGAGAAACCAGAATGACCTTCAACATATTTGCCTGTCATGAATCACACGATCAAGCATCAACGGCAAAATATAGCCACGATATCCAGAAATCTTTGCTTGAAAGACAGATTCGACTGAATCTCAATTGGAACCAACAGCTGAATTCGAATGCCAACGCGAGCGATGGTGCCGATTGTTAAGCATTTTTTGCCATCTGTAATAGAGGCTCCTCGACGAATTGAGTGGGTGGATCAGGTGTTTTTGGGTGGTCGGTTTGCTGCTTAATCCTGTTGGCAGAGCATTCCCCGTCGATGTGACGGGCGGCGGTCAAGGACGCGCTCTATAGCGCGCCCGCGAGGGCTTGTCCTTGAGGGCTGTCTGGCACGGCGGCATACTGGGTGCCAGGATCAACCCAACTCCTGGTAGCTGCATGCGTGACAATGATCTCTTTCAACTCGCCCTCGGCGTCACGTCGCCATGGTTCGTCGCATCATCAAACTTCGACACCGACAATCGCCACCTCGATATCCGGATCGACTTCAAGGCCGGCAGCCGCTTTGAGTGCCCGGAGTGCAAAGCGCCGGCGTGTCCGGTGCATGACACGGTCGCAAAGACCTGGCGGCATCTCGATTTCTTCCAGCATCAGGCGTTCCTGACCGCACGCACGCCGCGCATCAACTGTACCAAGTGTGGCGTGCGCCTCGTCACCGTGCCGTGGGCGAGGCCTGGCTCGGGCTTCACATTGTTGTTCGAAGGCTTCGCCATGGCGCTCGCCATGCACTTGCCAGTCGCGGTTGCAGCCAAACGCTTTCTCAAGATCACGGACCAACGTCTGTGGCGCATCGTCTTCCACTATGTTGAGGCGGCGGTCGCGCGCATGGATCTGACGGATATCCACCGTGTCTGCATCGACGAGACGGCTGCAAAGCGCGGCCACGACTACATTACCCTGGTGGTCGACATCGATGGACGGCGCGTTGTCTTCGTTGCCGACGGGCGTAGTGCCGATACCGTGCGTCAGTTCGCCGATCACCTCGAAGACCACGGTGGTGATGCCAGCCGCATCAAGCAGGCCTCGACCGATATGAGTGCGGCCTTCATCAAAGGCGTCACTGAAAACCTGACAGAGGCTGAGATCACCTTCGACCGTTTCCACGTCATGAAACTCATTGGTGATGCCATCGACGACGTGCGCCGTGACGAAGTGAAGGCGCGACCAGAGTTGCGCGGCACACGATATGTCTGGACCAAGAACGCAATCAATCTGACCGTCCGGCAAAGCACTGTGCTCGATACGCTGAGCTCGACCAACCTCAAAACGGCACGCGCGTGGCGCATGCGGCTTGCCTTCCAGGAGATCTATGCGCAGCCAACGCGGGAATGGGCCGAGATATTCTTCGACAAGTGGATCAG
>CAJQQK010000048.1 GCA_905480435.1 uncultured Hyphomicrobiaceae bacterium
TTGCCTCTGGCTGGCGCAGCGGGATGACTGTAGGGTTCGACATAGGCGTATCGCTCCTCTGGAGTTTATGGCTGGTCTCGATAACCGCCACGATACGTCACCTCTCTCAGATTCTGTCACCCAATTTCGGTCATAGCTCGCTGGTGCCGTAGTTGGATGGTAGAGCGTATGCTTTGCGGACCTGCTGCGCAGTGCATCCAGAACAATCGGCCAGAACAATCGGCATGTCGGTAAATACAACAGACGCTATATCCCGAAGCACCAAATAACTACTGCGACAGAGAATTGGTGCTTTGGCCCTTTCGGGACCAAGGACTTAACCTTGAATGTCAGGTGTTTGGGACCAAGTCGTCGGATTTTCAACTTGTTTAGTCGCCGATTAAGCCTCCACCCAGAACGGTGTCTTGCTAGATTATCGGGGCGCGCGTCGTCGTGGCATTATATTGCGTTGGGCACGTTTCCGGGGGCCAGTGGCTGGTTGTTCAGGTTGTCTAGAAGTTAACTGTGCGCACTGCGCATGTGTTGCTTGGCTACAATGTTCGCGACTCGTCAATTGTGCGCGATTGCTACATGAGCATTGGAGAACCACATGTCGGATGACACTACAGATTTTTCTGAAGAATTCCGTACAGTCGAAACGCGCAAGCTGGCAGCAGCAGAAGCTCGCCTGGAGGCTCGGCGGGAGGTCGAACAAGTCGTCCAACTTGTCTATGCTCGGTTGGGGCGAACAGCGGCTTTCAGCATGTGTGAGTTCTCAGTGAAAGGGAAAACGATCAATGTTGTGAAAGGCAGGCACGTCATTGCCGCGATCAGCAACATTGGAGGACAGGATTTCGAAGTCAGCCGGCCTGGTGCTGGAAAGATCGCAGGCCCGATAAGTATTAGTGGTGTTGGCGAAACCATCGCTGGGTTGATTCTCGACGATAACCAACCAGAAGCCGCTTGATTCCAAAACATGTCGCATCATATGCGCTTCGGTTTACAGCATGTCGCGTTTTAACGGATTCACAATGGGCCTTAAAATGTTCAATCTTCGGGCGATTTAAGGCTCCTATTTAACGCGACGCGCTTTAGGTTGTTTTCGCTCAAAGTGCTGTCCATCGTTGCGCTCGAGCACGTTTGCGAGGCGGCGGCGCTTCCCGTATGCATAACCTGATTGAATGCGGCATGCTTTCGCTCATGGCATCGAGTGACCGAATGATCATTCAAATCAGAGCCACAAACTAAGCAATGGCCTCGTTAAGTTCGTTGACGTCAACATGCCCAACCATTCGCTTTCCGATCGATGTCATTACTTTACTGACGAACGGGGAGGTCATGGCTCGAAGTAGGGCGCCATATGTAAGCTTGAAGGCGACTTCCGTTCCAACACCGATCTGTGTCCTGCCTGCATCCAAAACAAGATGGTCGCTGCTTGCTGCAACTATCTTGATTCCAGGCGCTGAAATGAGCCCGGCGGGATCAATGTCCTGATGTCCGACCGCCAGTATAACTTGCAGGATCTCTGCGCTGTCGTTTGTTGCCGGTATTCTGGTGAATGGACTGAGCGCAATGTCACCCCACGGCATTGATGGTTTGAGTTTCGCCTCGATCACTTCGGCGACGAAAACGATTGCATCGGTGTAGAGCCCGGCAATGCTTGTACCATTGAGTGGATCGTTGCCGAGAAGAATGGCCTCTCCCAGTCGTAAATCGTTAATCTGGCCAACGTGCTCGGCATTGAGTGCCCAGTCGAGATTGCTGGAATTGCCGCCAGTAACAATGTTGAGCCTCATCCCGAAGTTGGCTTCAATGGATCTTGAAAGCGCTGAAAGGTCACTCATGTTTCGGGCGTCGGGTGAGGTGCCGCTGCGACAACCAAGGTTGGTGCCAATCCCTTTGAGGACGATGTTGGGTAATCGCAACGTCTTCGCGACGATTGCTTCGAGGTCACCGGGCATGATGCCCTCGCGCAAATCACCAAGCTCGACCATCAGCACGATCTCATGTCGGCGATCTGCACGCCTTGCCGCCGCCGAGAGGGCGCCGATGATATCAAGCTCCGTGTTGAAGCTGACATCAGCCGCGGCAACAACTCGGTCCACCTGGCTGAGCATAGGAGAGCGAATGAGACGCATTTCGGCCAAGACGTTTGCTCGCCGCATCGTCTCCAAGTTTTCGATGCGTGCATCTCCGAGCGATGTGACGCCTGCTTTTAACATTGCGCGTGCAATTGGCGGGCAGCCCAAAAATGATTTCGTAACGCCAGTGACAGTAATACCTTTGCCGGCGAGACGTCGAACCAATGTGCGGGCATTGTGCTGGATTTTGTTCAGATCAATTTCCAGGCGGGGCGCGGTCATTGCAAAACGACGTTTAGCTTTTCTCTCAATTGTGGGTATGCGGCGACCAACATTTCAATCAATCGTTCCGGAGAGCGTGATAGTGCATCTGTCGCGGGAATGCCGAGCGTATTTTCATACTCCGAGATGGCCGTGTCGACTTCGTCGTCAGTCATGCCTTCATGGTTGATTGTGATTCCGATCACCTGGGTGTCCGAGAATGCCTGAATAAGATTGATCTCGCTTTGCGGTGTTGGCATTGGCATGTTTTCGAAGTCACAGCGGTGCGCTCTGCCGGGAGCATGCTGTAAGATGACGCCGTCTGGCTGACTGCCACGCAGAATGAATGCTGATGTAGAAAATGCGGGGTGACTGAGAGCACCTTGTCCTTCAACAATTATGACGTCGGGTTGTTCTCGCTCGAACGCTTCAACAATGACGGCCTCGATTTCACCCGTACAGAACTGAGATGGAATAGCATCGAGGGCGACACCGTAGCGTGCCCCTTGCATCAATCCGGTTTGTCCGGTTCCGACCATCACTGCATTGACGCCGCGCTCGACAAGCAGGCGCGTTAGAATGGAAGCTGTGGTACGCTTTCCGATTGCGCAATCTGTGCCAAGCACGGCGATGCGGGGACAGGTTACCTCACGGATGCGCCCGCTGAAGGGACGCAGATCTGTTTTCTCTGGCGGTTTGCGCACGTCTGTGATGTGCACGCCATTTACTCGGCTTGCTTCTGCGAATTCTGTATCATCGCTCAAAAACTCGTGAAGACCACTGACAATGTTCATGCCTATGCCAATGGCATCCAAGACAACAGTCCGTTCATTTTTCGAGAGCATTCCGCTTGATGGCGCGACGCCGTATATGAAGCAATCGGGCATATCTTCCGCACGGCAAACGGCGTCGGCAAGGTCGTTGCAAATGGGTATGCCATTCGGCTTACCATCAAGTACGGCTCCCGCATCTTGGCCGGCTTTTCGACTGTCAATGACTGCCAGGATTTCATATTTTTCAGAATGCCGTACGAGTCCATTTGCAGTCTTACCATCCAGATCGCCAAAGTTCGCTTCGCAATAGACAATCGCTGTCGGACGGGGGGGGGCGCCAGTATGTCGATTGGAGCGAAGGACAGCAGGCTTCCCGTTTGTGCGTAGAAGCGCAGCGGGTTGGTTGGCCGATACAATCACCGACGTCGTGCTGCTGGCTGATCGTGGCGATCGGATTGCGCCGATGGGCTTCACCCATGTGGCGTGCTCCATTGGTGATGAGTTTCGCGACGCTCCAAATTTGGTGGGCGAGATTTCGTCGGGATAGAGCTCAGCGAAAGTCGCTGACAGTCGATGCCCAAACAGTTCCTGGTTTCGTTGCAGTTTCTCTAGTTCTCGCTGGAAATCCTTCAGAATTTGCCACCGGTTCGCTTCAATGTCGCGGGCATTCGAGGCGCGTCGTGCATCAAGATCAACAGGGTTATGAGGCATGAATTTCTCATTTCATCAAATGGAGCTAAGGGGAACCGACGTTCGTCGTTGTGTCTGCATGCTGTCCGCACATCACGGTTCAACGCAGCTGCCCTGTTTCTCTCTGTAGGGCCGATCACATTCCCAGCTTCCACCCGAAAAACCGAGGTGGGCATTCGCTGGCACTTTGACGGGGATGCATCCCTTTTTCGTCACGGCGAAGCCGCGATTACATGTCCATCCTCGCCCATAGCCATCGTCTGCGAGGTACGCGTTAACGGGGACAATAACAGCGAGACATTTGTTTTCTACCTGGTGATAGCCACGATGACATTTCCATTGGTCACCATACGAAGCGAGATATCCGTTCGCCGGAACTTTGATGGCAACGCATGTTTCGTCTTTTGACTTGAAACCGCGTTGGCATTCCCAAACGGCTCCATAGGTGCTTTTTGTTGGGTAGGCATTGGGTGGGATTTTCATCCGGATGCAGTCACCTTTGGACTGGCGGAATCCCCGGATACATTCCCAGCCGGTTCCAAAGGATTTTGCCTTAGCATTCTTGGGAATGCTGACAGAGTTGTCTTTAGCAATTGCGGCTACAGGTCCGCTCATCATAAACGCAAGTCCAAGTAGAATTTTTTTCGAAAGTAGGCTGTGTTGATACAAGCCGGTCATCAAAATTCCTTTGGTGGCGCGCCTTCTACCAAAATGGATGAAGATCACGCGCAGCTCGATCATCGCGCCGTAGCACGCCTTCGCCTATGGACATGCGAACAAATGAGACAAAGAAAGCCGCACCCATTGGTGTGCAATCCTTTGAATTAGCATGCTCGAATAAGTCAGACGTAAGCGCCATTTATGCCTAATCTTGGAGGCATTGGGCGTTGACCGTAAAGCTCGGTCCAATAAGAAGGATTGCGCTGGAACACCTTGTTCGGGCAAGCAATCCTGTTGTCTTCGAACGTTGTCGAAGCGATAGACGGAACGATTACTCAGCCATCATAGCACGAACAAACTAGGAAGTGTTTTTATTTTGCTGAAGCGTTGCGGCCGCCGGCTAGCGGGTGGTATTGTCATGTTAAATCGTTCGCTGCGCGCAAATACATTGCATTGCGCTGCAACTGTTCCGGCATCCCAGCGGTTCATTGCGGCGGTTCGGAATGGACGCAACGCTATACGTGAGGCCAGATGATGGCACTGGCGGCCCTACTGGACCGTCGCAATCAGTGGCAACGTGTTGCTGGCATTTTCTAACGTTTCAGCATCTCGGCAAGATCAGTGACTTCCTGCTCCGTTGCCGGTGATTTGACAGTAAACTGCTCGGAGAATGTACGGTTCAGATTTGCTTCCTGTTTGAGCTCTAGCAGTTTTATGTCACCTGACTTGGTATCGATCTGGACTGCTTTTTCCTCGAATGAGCCATCCGTGTAGATTACGGTTACACTCAGGTCGAGACGGTCAATATTTGGTGGACGCTGACCAATGACGAGGCTCTTGCCAGCTCGATCAAGCCAGTTGGGCAATGGTTGCCCGTTGGCCTGGCTGATGCGGTATTTCTGAACGGATTTTGTTGCGTCGGGTACCGAGTTGGTGATTTGAATGATCAGAGTTTGGTCACGGACGAGCGACTCGATGATAATCTGTGCGCTTGAACTGGAACCAGTCTCTGATCCAAGTAAGTTCATTCGCAGGGAAAACCCGGTTAAGGCGTGGGCGTCCCAACTATTGGCGGATCCTTGATAACCAGTGTCGTTGAGCGCTTGCACAATAGCCCAAGCTCGCTCATCAGATAGTGGTTGTGGCCGCTCGGATGTTCCGACAGCGTCGCTTGCTGCAATACCATTGAGTGATGACACCTGATTGGCTGCCGCGGTAACGATACCGTGTTCAGTGAGTTCATTTGAAATACCATTGAGACTGCGTACTCCGGTGATCGCATCGAGGAGAGCACCGTCTACGTGCAAAGGCTCCGAGGTCGATTGCGTGACGAATGGATCTGTTGGCGCGGTAGGCTGAATAGTGATGTGCGACGTTGCGCGCACATCAACATTGATGGTCGCTGAATGCACACCCCCATTGCCATCAGATACAGTGTAGTTGATCACTCCAATGCCGGAGTACCCCGATGCTGGTTGGAATGTTAATGTTCCATCTGAGTTGATGTTGACGATGCCATTGGGAGATGTCGCTGAGACAACTGAAATCGGGTCTCCGTCAACGTCTAAGTCATTCGCCAGTGCGTTGATGATGACGTGTTGTTCTGCCTCGGTTTGAGCAATGTCATCGCTGGCGACGGGGGCGTCGTTGATTGCAACGATAGTGATCGTTTCATTGGCCGGTGGCGAATTGTTACCGTCGTTGTCTGTGACGGCGAATGGGATCGTGATGGTGCCGTTGAAGTTGATCGCTGGCGTAAACACTAATGTTGCGGCTTGGGCAGCCGTAACAGGCGTGCCAGCGACGACTGGCGTTGTGCCATCTGCGAGATAGAGTGTGCCTTCGGTTGTCGGTGGCAATGCAGTGACGGTAACGAAGTCAACCGTGCCGCCTGGATCGGTGCCACCAAGATTGATCGTAACGCTTGGATCATCTTCATTGCCAACTGAAGTAGATGGTGTTGCCGTTGGTGGATCGATGACGGGCGTGATGGTGATGACTTCATTGGCAGGGGATGCCGAGACGTTGCCGTCATTGTCAGTGACGGTGAATGGGATTGTGACCGTGCCGTTGAAGTTTGCGGCTGGCGTGAAGACGAGTGTTGCGGCCTGGGCGGCTGTAATGGGCGTGCCGGCGACAAGGGGTGTGGTGCCATCGGCGAGATAGAGGACGCCTTCGCTGACGGGCGGCAGGGTCGTGATGGTGACGAAGTCGACCGTGCCATCGGGGTCTGTACCGGCGAGATCAACAGCGATGGTTGGCGCGTCTTCGGCACCGTTTGATGTCGAGGGTGTTGCGGTTGGTAGGTCAATGACGGGCGTGACGGTGATGACTTCGTTGGCAGTGGATGCTGAGACGTTGCCGTCATTGTCGGTGACGGTGAATGGGATCGTGACCGTACCGTTGAAGTTTGCGGCTGGCGTGAAGACGAGCGTTGCGGCTTGTGCTGCGGTAACAGGGGTGCCGGCGACAACCGGTGTTGTGCCATCCGCGAGGTAGAGGACTCCTTCGCTAACAGGCGGTAGAGTCGTGATGGTGACAAAGTCGACGGTGCCATCTGGATCTGTGCCGGTGAGGTCGACAGCGATGGTTGGCGCGTCTTCTGCACCGTTAGATGTTGAGGGTGTTGCGGTCGGTAGATCGATTCCGGGTGTGACGGTGATGACTTCGCTGGCAGTGGATGCCGAGACGTTGCCGTCGTTGTCGGTGACGGTGAACGGTATCGTGACCGTGCCATTGAAGTTAACGGCTGGCGTGAAGACCAGCGTTGCGGCTTGTGCTGCGGTAACAGGCGTACCGGCGACAACCGGTGTTGTGCCGTCGGCGAGGTAGAGGACTCCTTCGCTGACAGGCGGCAGAGTCGTGATGGTGACAAAGTCGACGGTGCCATCTGGATCTGTGCCGGCGAGATCAACAGGGATGGTTGGTGCGTCTTCGGCACCGCTCGATGTTGATGGTGTAGCGTTCGGCAGA
>CAJQQK010000049.1 GCA_905480435.1 uncultured Hyphomicrobiaceae bacterium
CCAAACAAACATTGAGTCGGACCATGACCGCCCTGACGGGCTGTGGATAAGCGGCTTCGCCTTGCGTTCGCCCTGTGGGCTCACTTCAGCCGAAGCCGCCGAAATCGAGCACTGTTACACCACGCCCTGGGACGCGATCCCAGAGACACAATTGGCGCGCCGAGAGCACATTCTCGACACTGCCAAAAAGTGCTTTGCCCTGCATGGTTTTCACGCCACCACAATGCAGATTATCTGCCGCGAGGCGGGAATTAGTGCAGGCGCGCTCTACGTTTACTTCGACTCAAAAGAAGCCCTGATTGCCGGCATTTGCGAGCGCGACCGCGCCGAATTCAGTGACCGGTTCGCAGGCATCGCTGGTGCACCTGATTTCCTCGCCGCACTGAATCAGCTCGCAGCTCACTATTTCGTCGATGAAGCTCGACACAAACTCGCCATGACCGTCGAAATTGGCGCTGAATCAATGCGCAATGATGCCGTGCGCGAAATGTTTAAGGCCTGCGATGAAACCGTCGGAAGTAACCTCAACGCCCTCCTCGAACGTCTCGCAAAAGAGGGCCGCATCTCGCCCACATTGCCGACTTCTGATGCTGCCAAGTTAATGCAGGTCATTGGTGACGGACTGCTATGGCGCCGCGCCATTGATCCGGATTTTGACGGCGCGACGATGCTGCCATCCGTCATGACGCTCATTGCCTTACTGATCAACCCAAATGATACGCCTGATGCCACACAAGCAGCCGCGAACAGGGAGGTCACATCCCAATGAAGGCCAAATGGATTGGATTGGTCCTGCTCATTGTTGCAGGGATCGTCGGTGCTTTGTGGGGCACTGGTCATATCGACTTGAAAGCCGTTGCCGGTTTTCAAAACAAATTCAACAGCCCTGCAAACAAAACAGTAGCGCCGCAGCCGCCGGCGGTCAGCGTCATAAGACCGGCAAATCGCAAGTTCGTCGAGACACTGCGTGTCAACGGATCACTCGTTGCGCGTGAAGAAGTCCTGGTCGCACCACAGATTGAGAGCCAGCGGATCTCCGAACTGCATGTCGAAGCTGGCGATCTGGTCAAGCAGGGGCAACTGTTGGCGCGTCTTGCAAACGAGAACCTCGATACGCTCGTTGCTCAGATAGATGCAACAATTCAACGTACCGAGGCTGGCATGGAGCGGGCCCAAAGCTCCATCATGCGAGCTGAAGGGCAATTAAAGGAAGCAGCCGCCGCACTCAAACGCGCCAAGCCACTGAGCCGATCCGGTTACCTTGCAGACAGCGTGCTTGATCAACGCCAAGCGAACGCAACGTCAGCCCGCGCTGCTCTCGCCATTGCGAGAGGTGATCTGAATTTGGCCGCAAGCGAAAAAGCTGAAGCACAGGCCAAACGCCGCGAAATCCACTGGCGCCGATCACGCGCCGAAATTCGAGCGCCCGTCGCCGGGCTCATCCTGTCACGCTCGGCTAAATTGGGCGCTATCGCAACAGCAGTCGGCGAACCGATGTTTCGAATTGCTAAGGCTGGCGAAATCGAATTGGAAGGCGAGGTCACCAGTGAGCAACTCCATCGGGTTGCTCCCGATCAGGACGTCAAGGTTGTATTAACAGGCAGACCAAGCGTTCGTGCCAGCGTGCGGATGGTGAAGCCTCGCGTCGATCCCGAAACCCGACTGGGTCATGTCCGCATCTTCATCGGCCAGGCCACAGAATTGCGCGTCGGTACTTACGCAACCGGCATCATTGAAACCGCCACGGCTGAAGGTCTTGCCATACCTGCCAGCTCCATCATGCGTGACATCGACGGGCCCTACGTGCAAATCGTACGAAAAAACAAAGTCCGTATTCGGAGGCTGACGACAGGGCTCATCAGCGCCGGTTACATCCAGGTCAAGGCGGGTTTGTCAAAAGATGACCAAGTCATCACCAAGGCTGGCACGTTTCTCGGTGATGGCGAACCTGTGACGCCGGTCGAGGCTGACACGCCGAACCAGGATACGAACGCATCCGCCACTTACCCCAAGGCAGGTTGATATGCGTATAATATCTCAGCCTGGGCCATCCGCAATCCAGTACCATCTCTGGTTCTCTTTATGGTGCTGATGACGCTTGGCATCACGACTTTCAGCAACATGCCGGTAAAGCGCTTTCCAAACATCGATATTCCGGTCGTCACAGTTCAGATCACGCAGCCCGGCGCTTCACCATCGGAACTGGAAACACAAGTAACGAAGAAGGTGGAAGACGCTATCGCGGGTATTACCGGCGTCAAACATCTGCTGTCCAACGTCGTCGAGGGCACATCGACGACAACCCTGGAGTTCGAACTGGGAATTCCGATCGACCGCGCAACCAACGACGTCAAAGACGCTGTTGACCGACTGCGCTCAGAACTGCCGAGCACGATCGACGATCCAGTCATCCAACGGCTGGATATCGCAGGCCTCCCGATCCTCACATACGGCGCAAGCGCACCAACACTGACGCCGCAAGAGCTTTCCTGGCTCGTGGACGACACGTTCATTCGCGAACTGCAGGGCGTCAAAGGCATTGCCCAGGTCTCTCGCATCGGTGGTGTCACACGCGAGGTTCGAATTGAACTCAACGCAAACAAACTCTTAGCGCTTGGCATCACAGCCGGCGAGGTCAACCAACAACTGCGCGCGACCAACGTGGATATCGCGGGCGGCCGTGCCGAGTTGGCAGGGCGTCGGCAGGCTATTCGCACATTGGCCGGCAAGACGTCATTGAAAAAACTTGGCGAAACCAAGATCGCATTGCCAGGCGGGCGCAGTGTCCGCCTCAACGATCTCGGCAGTGTCAGCGATACATGGGAGGAGCCACGCTTCTTCGCAGACCTGAATGGCAAACCCGCTGTTGCATTTTCAATTACGCGCTCAAAAGGGGCCAGCGAAATCGTTGTCGCAGCGAATGTTGACAAAGCGATCGAGCGTTTGCGCAAAGCGCATCCGGCCGTCAAGCTGAGCCTCATCGATGATACCGTTAGCTACACACGTGGCGTCTACGAATCGACGATGAAAACACTCATCGAAGGCGCGATCCTCGCCGTCTTTGTGGTTTTCATCTTTTTACGCGACATGCGCGCAACCGTCATAGCAGCCATCGCCCTGCCGCTTTCGGTTATTCCGACGTTCTGGGCCATGTCGATGTTCGGCTTCTCGCTGAACCTCGTCAGCCTGCTCGCGATCACGATCGTAACCGGCATTCTGGTCGACGATGCCATCGTCGAGATCGAAAACATCGTCAGACACATAAAGATGGGCAAGACGCCCTATCGCGCATCGCTTGAAGCAGCTGATGAAATCGGCCTCGCCGTTATCGCGATCACCACGACCATCATTGCTGTCTTTGTACCAGTCAGCTTTATGGATGGTATTGCCGGACAGTATTTCAAACAATTCAGTCTGACAGTTGCAGCCGCTGTCTTCTTCTCATTGCTTGTCGCGCGACTGATAACGCCCTTACTTGCCGCTTATTTCATGCGCGACATTCCGCACGAGGACCGTGAAGGGCCAATCCTCAAATTCTACACGCGCCTTGTCGCCTGGTCAGTGCGCCGCCGCATCATAACCGTCATCCTTGGTCTGTTCGTCTTCGCAGCGTCGATTGCCTCAATGTACCTCATCCCGTCTGGCTTCCTGCCACCAGAAGATACCGGCCGCATGTTTGTTGCGATTGAACTGCCGCCAGGCTCAACACTCACTGACACCCGCAAGGTGACGCGGGATGTCGCCCAAAAACTGAATGCACGCAAAGATGTCCAGAAAGTCTTCGTTGACGGTGGTCGCATCCTTGGCTCGGGCAATGAGGTCCGCAAAGCAACGCTGATCGTCACGCTCGTCCCAAAGGACAAGCGATCTCTGTCACTCGGGGAGGTCAAGAGCGAATTCATCCGTCTCCTCAATCCAATTCCCGACATACGCTTTTGGTTTTTCGAGGAGAATGGTCAGCGACTATTCCAGATGGTCGTTGCTGGACGGGATGGCGAAGCCGTCAACCGCGAAGCCGCCAAGATTACGCGCGAAATGCGCGGCCTCAATCAACTCGTGCTGCCAAATTCAACAGCAGGACTGGAGCGCCCCGAGCTGCGCATCGTACCCAAAACTGAAATCGCAGCTGAGCTTGGCGTCACAACAAGCGCCATTGCCAGTCTTGTCCGAATAGCCACAATCGGTGATGTCGGACCGGCACTCGCCCGGTTCAGCGACGGCGACCGCCAGGTTCCGATCCGCGTGCAACTTCCAGCCAGTGCGCGCACCGCCCTCGATGTTTTAAAATCGCTCAAAGTACGCACAGCCAGTGGCAAAATGGTGCCTCTTGCAGCCGTAGCTGACTTCCAATTGGCCCAAGGGCCAACTGCAATCGATCGCTTTGATCGTCAACGTCAAGTCACGCTGGGCGCAGACCTCGCATCAGGCGTAGCACTCGGCGATGCTTTGACGGCTGTCAAAAACCTACCGTCAGCAAAATCCTTGAGTGATGGCCTGGTCCTCAAACAATTCGGCGATGCAGAAGTAATGGCGGAGGTCTTCGAAAATTTCGGCAAGGCAATGGCCGCCGGCCTTATGATGGTGTTCGCCGTTCTGGTTCTGCTCTTTGCGAGTTTCCTGCAGCCGATTACGATTTTGTTCTCATTACCCTTATCAATCGGCGGTGCCATCGTGGCCCTCGCCTTGACGCAAAACGCGATCAGCCTGCCAGTTGTCATCGGCATTCTGATGCTCATGGGCGTTGTCACCAAGAATGCAATTATGCTGGTCGACTTTGCCAACGAAGAAATTGCCCGCGGCATCGATCGCACCACGGCAATTGTTGATGCAGGCCGCAAACGCTCCCGGCCCATCGTGATGACAACCATTGCGATGTGTGGCGGCATGCTGCCATCAGCTCTCGCACTCGACTCAGGTGGCGAATTCCGCGCGCCAATGGCAATCGCCGTGATCGGCGGCTTAATATCTTCGACAGTCCTGACCCTGGTCTTCGTACCGGCCGTCTATGTCTTGATGGACGATATTGGACAATGGCTCTGGCGTGTGTTCAGCCGCTTCATCGGGCCGACTGACGAACCAGCAGCGGATCCTGCCGAGTAGCATAACTGTTAGTCTCTGATATCTTGGAACTATTCTCGCCAAGCAGCGACCACAAGTGTTAAGCTGTGCGCAGATAATCTCTAGCCGTCGTCAACCATACAGGCTCGATACGAGCGCACAACGGCTCCTCATCAACCGCTTCAACGAGCACCACGATGAAGCGAGCTATGACCGAAATTGGGTGACAGAATCTGAGAGAGGTGACGTATCGTGGCGGTTATCGAGACCAGCCATAAACTCCAGAGGAGCGATACGCCTATGTCGAACCCTATAGTCATCCCGCTGCGCCAGCCAGAGGCAATCGATGATCCACTAACGCAGGTGCTGCGCAGTGGTGCACGCGAACTGCTGGCCAAAGCCATTGAGGCTGAGGTCGAAGAGTTCGTAAGT
>CAJQQK010000050.1 GCA_905480435.1 uncultured Hyphomicrobiaceae bacterium
CTGATGCCATGAGTGCGCTCCTTTCGAATCAAACGCACTCCTATAGATTCAGATAAATCCCCGACCGTGAATCCCTTATCGCAGAGTTATGCAGCAGTCAGCGTTGAACAGCCCTGTGGCAAGAATGGAGTTCAAAGCGTAGCGGCTGTTGTACTATGGAGCCACGCCGAACGCATCGATATCCGAAGTGGGGGCGTTTACATGAAACCGAAATTCATAACCGCTTACGGGCCATGGCGGTGGTTCCTTAAGATGGCCGGTTTTCGCGCGATCACGATGCCCTGGCAGTCTGTTTACATCCTCCACGAACATCAGCATGTCGAAAAGCTGCATCGGCATGAACTTGTCCATATCGAACAGATCGAACGTGATGGTCCTATCAAGTTTACCTTGCTCTATCTTTGGTATCTGGTTCGCTACGGGTACTGGCGCAATCCGTATGAAGTTGAAGCCTATGCCAAAGAAGGTGAAGAGTGGCGTTGACCAGGAAACCTGGGGCAGTCGCATGCCGACAATGGATTTTAGATCCAGCAGACTGGGGCCTCAAAGCATAGCTGGGCGTGACTTGATTACTTTTATGATTAGTTGTGCGCGGCTGCGGTATTCTTGTTCAAATACAATAGGTTTGAAATGATGTGGAGGGCTGATCTTATGAGTACTGGACATCACACTGAGTGTTGTTAGTGTTTGAATGAGCTCAACAAAAATAACTGAGCCGACCAGCGATCGATGCGCGTGCAAGGTTACGCGCGCGGTAGCAAAGATAAAAAAACCACTGTTTCCAAGGGAGGAAATTCGATGAAATTAGACAAAATAGCCAAGCTGACAGGCATGCTGTTGGCGACCACCGCGATCACCAGCATCTCTACTGGCGCAGCGCTTGCGGAATATCCGGAAAAACCCATTAAGATTATGGTCGGCTTCTCAGCAGGCGGCGGTACAGACACGACAGCACGCGGCTTTGCCAGCTATGTGCATGAAGTTCCCGAAATGAACGGCATGCCGGCAGTTGTCGTTAATAAGCCAGGTGGCACTGGCATGATTGCAGCGAAAGTGGCTAAAGACGCAAAGCCGGACGGCTATACGCTCTACATGATCAACTCGGGAACATTCTCGATCACGCATATGAAGAGCTTTGGCAAAGCACCGGTTGACCCACTCAACGATTTCCAGATTCTTGGCTGCATGTCGCAGCTGGTTTCCTCATTGCAAGTTCCGACTGACAGCCCGATCAAAACGGCAAAGGAATTCGCTGCTTGGGCAAAAGCTCAAGATGGAAAACTGCGCTGGGCGAATTCCGGTGCGGGCTCCATGCACACGCTTGCCGGTCACCTGCTGCTTGATAGTCTCGGTGTGAAGCATCAGCCGATCCCATTCAAAGGTGGTTCCAAAGCACGCAACGCGATTGCTGCGAAGAAGACACCGCTCGGTTTTAACGGTGTTCATATGTTGGCGGGTTTTGAATCGAAGATTAAGGCCCTCGCTGTTACGAGCGCCAAACGGGACACCGTTAATCCGAACATACCGACACTTGGTGAATCGAACTTGCCAGGCCTCGGCATTGTCGGTCCAATGTGTCTCTGGGGACGCAAGGATCTTCCGAAGGATGTTGTCGCTAAGCTTCAGGCTGCTGTAAAACACGTCACCGGGATCAAAGGCTTCAAGAAGTTCATGAAGAAATCAAGGCTCGCCGCGGTCTATGCGTCGCCGGAAGAGGGCACAGCTAAAACTAAAGTGCTTTACACGAAGCTTGGTCCTGTCGTGGACAAGATCTTTAAGAAAAAATAGTTGCTACTCGTCTGAGCAGTAAGAGAGATGTGAGCGCCCAGGTCCGCCTTGGGTGCTCACATCCTTGATGTTGGCGTGCTGTTTTGTGCGCTTAGCAGGTCATGTAAGTTGTCTCGGATCAGGAATGAAGTGCCGACATGGGAAGACTACGCTATCGCACGAAGATCGACCTCGGCGTTGCTTTCATTACGATCGCACTTGGATTGTTCTTTGCTTATCACATTTCTAAAATAGAAACGCTTTCTGAGAATTCAGTCGGTCCGGCCTTTTTTCCTTACATCCTCGTGGCGGTGATGATCGGCCTCGGCGTGTTGGTCGGTACGTCTGCGCTTTATTTCAATGGCTCCGTGCAAAAAGTGTCCGGTGAAGCGGAGGGCGGCGACGAGAAGTTCGGTTTTCGCGATAGCGATCTAACACGCGTATTTCTCGTTGTGGCGATGGGATTTGTTTACGTCGCACTGTTCTATGGCTTTGGATATTTCATCGCGACGTTCATTTCACTCGCGCTGATGCTGGTTGTTTTTGGCAACCGTGACGTCGTGTGGATACTTGGTTTGTCGTTGGTTGGCGCGTTGGTCTACCAATATGTCTTCATGGGGCTCATGGGCCTGCACGATCCCGCCGGTCTCTACTTCGATCAGGGCCGATTTCTCGATAACCCGTCCTGGGAAGAACTAACGCGAAAGCTGCCGTTCTAACTTTCACCGAGATAATAAAGGCTTGAGCGCGAGATGACTGATCTTATCGGCGGCTTCATCAATCTGTTTTCCAATACCGAAGCGCTGTTATTCACGTTTCTGGCGGCTTTTGTCGGAATTGTTGCGGGCGCCCTGCCCGGCCTGACTGCCTCTGCTGCAATCGCGATGCTGTTGCCGCTTTCATTTCATCTCGGACCATTGACGGCCTTGGCGTTTCTTTATGTCATTGGCAAATCCGGCCGTTACGGCGGGTCAATTGCTGCAATCTTGTTCAACACGCCCGGTACGGCAGCGTCAGCTGCGACCATGCAAGACGGCTATCCGATGACCCAGCGGGGCGAAGCTGGTAAGGCGCTGAAAACAGCGACGCTGGCGTCCGTCGTTGGCGATTTTTTCGGTGAGATCGTTCTGATTTTCGGCGCCGTTTTTATCGCGGGTTACACGTCGGATTTCGGCCCAACCGAATATTTCTGCATCTATTTGATGGCGTTCATTGTCATTGGCTCAGTCGTTGGCAAGTCGGTCGTCAAGGGCATCCTGTCGACCATCCTTGGCGCCATTGTCGCGATGATCGGGCTTGATACCATTACCGGCGAGCCACGCATGACCATGGGCGTTCTCGAACTAGAGGATGGCCTGGCACTGGTGCCGTTGCTGATCGGTGTGTTCGTTATCTCGGAGATTATTATCCAGGCCGAACAGGCAGCAAAGCACGGACTTGCCGAGGCCTACAAGATTAAGAGTGTCGACCCGTCCGCAGATTATCTAACCTGGGCGGAGTTCAGGCGCTGCATACCACTGATGATGCGTTCGTCGCTCGTTGGGTCGATTATCGGAATGATGCCAGGGCTTGGCTCATCCGTTGCGTGCTTCGTTGCTTACGGTGAAGAAAAGCGCCGTTCGAAAGAACCGGAGAAGTGGGGCACGGGCATCGTTGAGGGCATTGCGGCACCTGAATCAGCTAATAATGCGGTTTCTGGTCCGAGCATGATTCCGCTACTGACGCTCGGCATTCCAGGCAGTACGGTTGCTGCGATCTTGATCGGCGTTTTCCTGATACATGGCATTCAGGTTGGCCCGACCATCTTTACTGATCCAACCAGCCGTGAGTTGATTTTCTCACTGTTTGCTGCCGGCCTGGTGGGGATCGCGGCTTACGGTGTCATGGGCTACTGGGGTGGTCCATTGATTGGGCGCATGATTGCTTATCTGCCAGCCAGGCTGCTTTACCCGTTCATCTTTCTCACAGCGATTGCTGCGGCCTACTCCAGCCGCGCCAGCATTCTCGATGTCATGATTGCGCTGCTGTTTGGTATCGTTGGCTATGTGATGCGGCGCACCGAGTTCAGCACGGCTGCGTTTGTTATCGCCTTCGTTCTCGCCAAGAACGCTGAAGAAGCGTTCCGCCAGGCGATGCTGCTTTCAGATGATGGTATTCTGATCTTCGTTAAGGAGCCGGTCGCGCTGGCGTTCTTAGTTGTCGGCGTTGCTGTGTTGGTATTGCGGTCTGTTTCTGTTTCTCGACAGGGTCGAAAAGCAGCGGTGGCTCGGCAAGCGGCATGATGAGTGTGACATGACCCAACAACCAGCGAACCCGATGATCCTGTGCGAATACGAAGCCGAAGATTATCTGCGCAATGCTGACCGTTGCGGTTCGCCGGACGTGGCGGCTCTGTTCCCAGGGTTCCAGCATCTCGATTTGCGGACATCAGGTGCCGTCATTCGGTTGCGCCACGGTGGTTCTGGCCCGCCACTGCTGCTGCTTCATGGTAATCCGGAAAATCACGTCTGTTGGCACAAGGTCGCTGTCCGTCTGGCCGAGAATTATCACGTGATTATGCCGGATCTGCGCGGGTACGGTGACAGTTCTCTGCCGGAGCCGGGTGACAACCACATCAATTTCAGTTTCCGCGCGATGGCGCAGGACATGGTCGAGGTGATGGACCACTTCGGGCACAACACGTTCTATCTGGCCGGCCATGATCGCGGCGGGCGCACAGCGCATCGTTTGTGCATGGATTTCCCCGACCGCGTGAAGAAGGTGGCGCTGCTCGACATCCTGCCGAACCATTACATCTGGTCAAACACGAACAAGGATTGGGTGATTCGGACGTGGCACTGGAGTTTCATGGCACAACCAGAGCCACTGCCTGAACGAATGATTAGCGCGGTACCTGCCGAGTATTTTCTGAAAAGCCGTATGGTTATTCGAGGCGGAACCGGGCTTGGCTTTTTGACCGAAACGGCGCTTGCGGAATACGTTCGCTGCTACACACTCAAGACGATCAGCGGGTCGTGCCGCGATTATCGTGCGACGGCGAGTTGTGACTTCGAAATGGATGAAGCCGATAAGGATCGCCGCTTGGATATGCCACTTTTGTTGCTGTGGGGCGGTCGGGGTATTGCACCTGAGAGATCGAATGAGTTCAGCGATATCTGGCAGTCCTATGCCTCTAATATTGAGATGGCTGAAGGCCTGCCTTGTGGTCATTACATTCAAGAAGAAATGCCAGACCGAGTGATCGAGCACTTCACTAAATTTTTTAAGGCTGATCGTTGACCCAGGTTTGTTCCACGCGACGACCCGACCGATGCTGCGGCAACTACGATCAAGGTGTGATCTCCGACCGATCAACCCAATGGGAATGAAGGGCCTTACAGCGAAACTCACAGCGCTGCCTGGCAACGTCCGTGGCGTGCTGTGGGCGGTTAGCGCGGCGCTTTTCTTTTCGATCATGCTGACGCTGATCAAGCTGCTTGGCCAAACGGCGCCTGTCGCCCAGATCCTGTTCATTCGGCAGTCGGTAATGTTTGCGGTTGCTCTCCCTCTTATTGCCCGTGAGTTTCCGAGCAGCCTGCTTACGCAAAAAATGAACCTCCATCTCGTGCGGGTGATGTTTGCAACTGGATCAATGGTCGCCGGTTTCCTCGCGATCATTCATCTGCCCCTGGCGGACGCAACAGCGTTGGGGTTTTCACGGACGTTCTTCATAACTTTGTTTGCGATTGCGATTCTGCGCGAGTCGGTTGATGGCCGCCGCTGGCTCGCTATCTTGATCGGTTTTGTTGGTGTTATCGTTATGCTCCGACCGGGCCAGGCAGAGCTCGATGTCTATGCATTGCTTGCCATTGTTGGGGCTGCGAGCGCGGCGGCTGTTTCCATCCTCATCCGCATACTCTCGCGCACCGAGCGTCCAGTGACGATCCTTACCTATCAGGCAGTGTTGGTCGGCCTGATCGCAGCACCCGTTGCAGCCGTCGTCTGGGTGCCGCTTAGTCCTTTGGAGTGGCTCATGGCGATTGGCGTCGGCCTTGCAGCATCGGCCGGCCAGATGAGTAACATCCGATCCTTCCGGGCCGGGGAAGCATCGGTGGTTGCGCCGATCGATTACACGAAGCTGATCTGGACGACATTGCTTGGATACATTTTGTTTGCGGCATTGCCCGGTATGCACACTCTGCTTGGCGCCGTGATCATCGTCACGGCGTCGCTTTATGTACTGCTCCGTGAGATGCGATCTAAAGCACGTCGCGTCTGATTGGAGCCTTAAATCGCCCGAAGACTGGGCGTTTTAAGGCGCATTGTGAAACCGTTAAAACGCGACACGCTGTAAGGCACGTAAGCCGACCAAATAGAGATGCGGCTACGGCGGCGCGACCATGACCTTTTGGCGGACGGTGCA
>CAJQQK010000051.1 GCA_905480435.1 uncultured Hyphomicrobiaceae bacterium
CATCACCCCGCAATGCCCTCAAGGCCGTGCAGGATGCATTGTGTTGCGTCTGTTCCATGAAAGTTCCCTCTGGATAACTCGCCAAGAGGGTCACTTCCTCATGGCGTCAGAGGGTCAGTTTGTCGTGTCGCCTGACAACGATCCGCGCCAAGGGCTGCCTCTCGAACAAGACGGCACTCGCGATGGTCTTCAAGCTTGTCGAGGGCGCGCAGAAAACCTGGCGTCGCCTCAATGGTCCGCAACAGTTGCCAAAGGTCATTCAAGGTGTGAAGTTTACAGACGGACTTGAGGTCGTCGCAACCGCCGCCGCCTGATCCGACATGCCGTCACCAAGATTCAGGCATAGCTCTCGGCACGACGCTGGGCTGCCAACAATGCCATGAAACTGGCTTCTTCATTTGCGACGCGACGACGATCCGCTTCCGCTCGTTTTGCCTCAGTAGCTGCTTGGGCTTTCTCCGCCGCAGCATTCTTTGCTTCGGCAGCCTTGAGAGCGGCCGCCTTTGATTTATCTGCAAGTGCTTTTTGCTGTCTTGCCGCGTCTGCCCGTCGTTGGGCCGCCAGGAGAGCCATAAAGCTCGCTTCTTCAACTTCGACGCGCTTGCGCTCAATATCAGCACGGCGCGTAGAATTCGCTGCTGCTTTGGCGGATGCTGCTTCCTCATCGGCGCGGCGCTGCTCGGCGAGCCGTGCCATGAAACTAGCTTCTTCGTCCGCTATCCGTTTTTGATCGGATGCATTTTGCGCAGCTGACTGCTTCTGTTCTTCTGGCTCGGGTTTGCGCGGCTGGTTGGTCGGAGCGCGCGCGGAACTCAATTGGGCAAGGGCTTCGTCTTCACGCTTTTTCCTGGCTGTCACGCCGACTTGCTGCGCCCGGCGACCCTCAACTTCGATGCAATCACCGAGGATCCGCCAGCTCGGCTCCAGCGGAGGTATGAAGCGGGCCAGACAAGTCGCACGAGCAGATTGAGGGAGCACACTCCAGGAGGCTGCCACGTTATTCTGCGCACGTTGTTCAAACAGCAAGCATTGGCCGTTCGCGCTGTCGCTGGAGCAGATGTTACGTGGTTGCCAATCTGGCAGATCTTGTGCCCAAGCAGATGACACTGCAATCACGGAGGCAACGAGACCGCCTGTGAGGCCGGTCGTGATGCGTGCCAAGCTGGGAGTCATATGTGTGAACCTTGTATTCTAGACGATCGATCGGCCTGAAGCTGCGCAAATGCGGCCTCAGATCATTGAGAGATCACGACGGTACTGAAGTGTGTTTGCCTTGTTGCACTGTAGGTTGAACAGGCACTTATTGCTATCGCCAAGATAACTCTTGGTTTTGGGTGTCGTCAGGTTGGCAGATTTTAGACGATCTACGATTATTTAAGTGGCCGGGTCGCCTCGCGAAGCCATGCCGTGTCAGGTGCCCCGAGTTCGCCAGCGACCAGTTCGAAAACTTGGGCGTGATAGTTATCAAGCCAGGCGCGTTCGTCAGCGGTCAGCAATTGAACATCAATCAGTCGCCGGTCGATCGGAGCAAAAGTCAGTGTCTCGAATGAGAGTGTATCGCGATCACTGCCCTCAAGCCGTTGCGCGGGTTCAACGAGCAAGAGGTTCTCGATTCTGATGCCGTAAGCGCCTTCTTTGTAGAAGCCTGGCTCATTTGATGTGATCATGCCGGGTTCCAGGGCAACTTCGCCACGCCTTGAGATCGACTGGGGGCCTTCGTGAACGGATAGGTAACTGCCAACGCCGTGTCCGGTGCCGTGGTCGAAGTCGAGGCCATGCTGCCACAGCGCGTGTCGCGCCAGTGGGTCGAGGTCGATGCCGCGCGTGCCAGTCGGAAACCTTGCTGCTGCAATCGCGATATGACCTTTGAGCACCAACGTGAAATGCAGTCGCATATCCGAGCTCGGCTTGCCGGTCGCAATGGTACGTGTAATGTCTGTCGTCCCATCAGCGTATTGAGCGCCGGAATCGACCAGGAACAGCTCGTTTTTCCCGATTAACCGATTGGTCTCGACGTTGACGCGATAGTGGACAATAGCGCCATTGGGACCAGCGCCGGAGATGGTGTCAAAGCTGATTTCTTTGAGCTTTCCAGTCTCGTGCCGGAAAGCCTCGAGCTGCCGTGCGGCAGTAATTTCGTCGAGCTTGCCGGTAGCCGCTTCGCGATCGAACCAGGCGAGAAATCGGCACATCGCAACAGCGTCACGCTGATGGGCGGCGCGTGAGCCCTTGATTTCAGCCTTGTTCTTGATGGCTTTGAGTCCAAGGCAAGGGTCGCCGCCGGGGGCGATCAATCGCGAACCAAGGCGGCGCTCAAACCAGAAAGCGGCCGTCGCCGTGCTGAGACGCACTGTCTCGCCGGCTTTCTTGATTGCGGTAAGCTGATCCTTCAGCTCAATCGGAGGGCGCAGATTGGCAACAGGTTTCAAATGCGCGAGAACGGCCGGGCTCAATCTTTGTGGATCGACGAAGAGCTCCGCTTTGCCTTTCTGAGGCACGATAGCAAACGCAAGAACGAGCGGCGTATGCGGGACATCACCGCCACGGATGTTGAAAAGCCAGCAGATGGAATCGGGCATCGTCAGGATAACAGCATCTTCATCGCTCTCGGCGAGCATGCCTTGGACCTGCGTGATCTTTTCCGAAGGGCTTTGGCCCGCACGGGTAAGCGGATGCACATGAACGGGCTGGGCCGGTGCTGCGGGGCGATCTTTGCCCCAGAGTTGGTCGATCAGGTTCCGCGAAACTGGCTTTAGTTTGATGCCGTGCGGTTTCAACGATGCGGCCAGACGTTCAATTTCGGTGATCGAATGGAGCCATGGATCAAAGCCAACCGTGTCGCCACTCTTAAGTGTTGCGATGAGCCAATTAGCAAGCTGCGCGGTCGGAGTTTGAAGAACTTCAAACAGTACCGTATCGGTCTGCTGAGGTGCCTGCACCGTGTATCGGCCATCAACGAAGAGAGCGGCTTTTCTTGTGCCAACCACAGCGAGGCCGGCTGAACCGGAAAACGCCGTCAGCCATTTCAATCTCTCGGACGCAGCCGCTACGTACTCGCCTCGGTGCTCGTCGCCGCGCGGCACCAGGAAGGCATCGATCCGGGCCTTGCGCATCAAAGTGCGTAACCCGCTGACGCGGTCGGCGACCTGATCTGTATCGGCTGTCTCATCGAACGTCTGGAACATCATGGCATCTTTCGGAGGCGAGCATATCAAGATCGCCCAAACCTTAAGCTCTGAGGCGAAAAGTGGCTGGGGTTAACAACAAACTAACTGGGCTCATCATGAGTGTCTTGATCAAATGCGGTTGTATTTAATTGTTTGTCACACAACTCAGCGCTGTGCCAGAAGAGTCCGCCGATACCCGATTGAGACGGCTTTATGACGTCTTCCAGGATGCCACATCGCCCTATGCCAATCATGCAATGCTGCGATGCAAACAATGATCTACCGCATTGCAGCAATTGGACCTATCTAACCCTCAGAGCAAACGGCTATGTACCGTTGGCCTAATGAGCAAAGCATACCCAAAAGTGGAGATGATCATGGCTACTGCAACTTTCGACAAGGCGTTGGTCAGCCAACGCGATGTCATCACCTCGAAGCCAAAAACAGGCTACTTTGCCAGCGTTTTTGCTGGATTTGTTGCGGCCCGCGAGGCTGAAGCCCGCCGCAAGGTCGCGACGCACCTAGCTGATCTGTCTGACAACCATCTGGTTGGCATTGGCATGAGCGCGGCAGAAATTAAAGAACTTCGGACCGGCGCTCCGGTTAACGTCCGTATTTCTGGTTGATCAAGTCTGACGCCTAGTCTGGCACCAAGATTGATGGCGCGGATAAGTTTTGTGGCCCGGGCATTTCGTATGTCCGGGCCATTTTGCGTGGTGCAATGGTCAATCGTACGCAGGCATGAAGAGGTTATATCGCTCAGATTTTTTGTGCCGGCTATTGCGTGGCTTGTCGCGCATCTTGAAGATCAGGGTTGACCAGCCGTGATGGCGTTCATGGCGGACGAGTTCCAGACCGAGCGAAAGGAACCGGGCCGATACTTCGCGCGCCTGTGGGATCAATATGCCGGAGAGCACCAGTGTTGAGCGCTTGGCAAGCGTAGCCGTGATCTGTGGTGCCAGCGCAATGAGTGGTCGGGCTAGTATGTTTGCAACGACGAGGTCGTAGGGCGCACTTGCCTGAATGAGGCTGTCTCTCAGCCCGTCAGCAACTAAGAAACGAGGGCCGCCGGCTAGTCGACCAAGGCCGTTGCGCTCGGCATTCTCGCAAGCAACTTCCACCGAGCGTGCATCGATATCGCTGGCGACGATCTGTGCATGCGGCAGCGCTCGACGGAGCGCCAGCGCCAGGATGCCCGAGCCCGTTCCAAGGTCGAGGATGTTTCGAAATGGAGTTTGTCGTGCGAGGCGATCCAGCGCTAACAAACACCCGTATGTCGTCGCATGGTGCGCGGTGCCAAACGCTTCACCAGCTTCAACCACGATCGTATTGGGTCCGGTTGGGACGCGGTGAAGGTCGTGGCTGCCACAAATTGTAAATCGACCAGCTTGTACCGGCGGGAGGGCGGCTTGGGAAAGCGCGACCCAATTTTCTTGCACCACCGGTTTGAGCGATGCTTTGCTCGCCTGCTCGGCATAAATTGAGCTCAGTCGAGTAAGTGCGGTCTCGGCCGTTTCGGAGCCCGTATAGTACGCATCGATGCGCCAGTGCGGGCCATCCTCGAAAATCGAGACGGCGTCGGCAGCTGGTTCAATCAATTCGCTGAGCGCTGCGGCAGCGCTATACGCGGCATCGCGCTCCAGGCTTTCGATCGCCAGCACGAATTGCTCTTGAGATGTGCTCACGTATCTAAGTCCACCTCTTTCGGCTTTGCTTCCGGACCGGCAACTGCGCCGCCGGGTAGGCCCTCAAACTCAGTACCCTCGTCATCTTCGCCATAGTCTGGAAGGTCATCGAGGAAGGAATCCCACTTGTTATCAATGTGGGCTGACGCGGCAGTTGGATCCAGAACCTGGATTGCACCATCGTCGGCTTCCGTCGCGACACCATCTTTCAGCAATCGTCCGAGCGCGTCTTCAAGGTCAAAATCGACATTGACGCCAAAACTTTTATGAAGGTACTGCTCGATTGCTTTGTCGACAGCGTGCAGATCGCTCCGGTTGACGTTTTCTTTTGCCAGCACGCTGTAGAGCAGCATTTCTTCTTTAGCGTCCTCGTCGGCAGCACGATCGGCAAGGGTCATGATCACCCCGCGATTATCGGCGAGTGCGTGAAAATAGAGGTTTTGAGCCATCACGACCATGTATTTCTGGCGCGTATTGACGAAACTCATCAGCTGCCGAAAGGCAACGCCGCCAAAGCCAGCGACGGCGCCAATGGCACCAATCGGATTGGTTGCCAGCAAAGCGATTTTACCTGCTGACGTGATCAGGCCAAAGCCGACTGCACCACTACTGGTGGCACCAAGTTTGATTTTGTCCATCAAACGGAATTTGACCCGCGTATTGGGGAAAATCATTTCGACGTCGGAGCGCGGCATGTTCTTGAACAGTTTCAGATAGATATTCTGATGGCTGACGCCTTCTGGCACTAGGCGGCGCAGTTTCTCGACGATCTTAGTGGCTTTGACGCGATCGATATTACGCGCGCGCATCACCTCTTCGACGCGCTGCTCAACTGTTTTGAGTTTAAACAGAATGCACAGGCGCTGGAAGATCGGCACATCGAACTCTTCCTTGCGGAAGAATTTGCGGAAGACGCGACGTTGATCCTTGCGTGATGAAGCGCCTCGGAAATAGACCTCAAGCTCTTCGAAAGCTTCAAGGTCAAGGTGGAAGTCGAGGCCGTAATGGCTCTCCTGAGTCAGGACAAGTTCAATCTCATCCGGTTCCAGCCGGCGATAGTTGGCTTGCTGCAGGAGGTTGCGGATGCGCGCTGAGACGCGCTTCTGCATGGCATAGCGCTCGCTGTCGTTGAATTGGCGCGTCATCAGCATGTCGCTGTCCGGATTGAACAGCTCGTAGGTCTGATCAAGCGCGACAGCAGCCGCATTGTGTTGCTGCTGGCGCCAGTACGACAGGTACTTGAAAAAACGTCGAGCAGCCTGGGCATCACCGGCTGGCCAGGCTTGCGGCCGCGTGAGGCGGTCGATCAGAGCTGCGCGGGTAATAGGCAGGAAGGTTTCGCGCGGGATCTCGCTATCGGGTAGTAGGTCGCGCGAAGCGTCTACAGGCGTTTCCTGATCGTCAAAATGAACGGCATGGGCAGCTGGCGCGCGGGCGATGCCGCCATCAGTGGTTCTCGGCCCACTCAATGTGGAGCCGATCGGTTGATTATCATCAGGTGTGGCGGGTGACGTAGTGACGGACATCGATTGACCCTCCCCCCGGGAAGAACGCGAACGTTGACTGTACAACAGCTAGCCAGGGACCATCCCGCAGGCCAGTGTTTATAACGAGTACCCCCAATAGGCCTTATGGCGGCTTGGGGCAAATCCAACCTCAGTCTTGAAGGCTGCCAACTTCAACCTTTAAGACTGAATGTGACCATTAATAGGGCGCCGCAACGTTTCAGTTTTCCAGTTCTGAGCGCGCCTTATCGTCATGACCGGCTTGCTGCACTGCACTCTGGAACTGGAGAGCGGCTCAATTGACGCCGACGACATAGCCCATGGTCGCGCCGATCTCGGCGTTGATGACAAGATCAGCAAGGGAATCCTGATCGGTCGGCTCGCGGTTGATGATCACGAGCCTCGCACCGTTTTCTTTCGCCATGATCGGAAAGCCAGTTGCCGGATAAACGACCAGCGAGCTGCCAAGCACAATGAACAAGTCGGCATCAAGCGTCGCTTCCTGCGCACGCCGCATCGGCTCTTCCGGCATCGACTGGCCAAACGAAATCGTCGCGGTTTTGACGATGCCGCCACATGCCGTGCAGATCGGGATTGTCTCGTCGCAGCCAAACACCTGTTTCGCCCAGTGGATCTCGTGGCGCGCGCTGCAATCGAGACAGGTCGCATAAGTCGAATTGCCGTGCAGTTCGATCACGGCATCATCTGGGACACCGGAAGCCTGATGCAGACCATCAATATTTTGCGTGATGAGCGCCGTGAGTTTGCCATCTTCGTGCAGTCGGGCAAGTGCGCGATGACCGGCATTTGTGGTTGCCTGGCGCATCGTCTCATCGGTTGCGAATTTACGCCGCCAGGATTCACGCCGCATTTCTTCCGATGCCATGAAATCGCGAAAGTCGATCGGCTGATACTTCGTCCAGATACCGCCGGGGGAGCGGAAGTCGGGAATACCGGACTCGGTTGAAATGCCAGCCCCGGTGAACGCGACAACCTTGTTGGCATCGACAATCAGTTGCTTGAGTTCGTCGTTGGCGCTGGAAGGCATGGCGGCTCCGTTCAGGTCTCGGATGCTCAGCTCATTATAGCCAATGCCTGCGGATGGAGCCAATTCTGATAATTGAATCAAGTGCGAACCCGTGTCTATCGAGGCTGCGCTGCCGTCAGCCGCAACGACTAGCCCGAACTAGTCTGTCGCGATTTTCGAGTTGAGCGTCGCCGTCGCCGAAACGATCTATGGTCGGACCGCCGCATCTTCTCTTCGAAGGCGACAAGCTGTTTGATGGTCGCTCGTTTCAAGCGTCGCAGGATACGATCTTGTCGCTTGGTGTTGATACAAGTCATGCGGTGGTCTCCAGCGTCAAGGGATGGTTACGCGAGATTCAGGGATACGGGGCGACTGCCATCCGCGTTCTGAATTTTAATTAGTGTGCGGCTGGCCGCCGCCCCATGCAGGATTTTTCGCAGAACCGCCCAGCATTAAAGTGCGGCTACCTGGGATTTTCACCCAGGCGCGAGCGGGGAGCGTCACTGTTAACGCCAGCATGCGTATGCCGACGCGCAACCTGCACACCGTCCCCTCTGATAGTCGCCACCGGTCAGCGGTCCCTGATTGGACGGTATGACAAGAGTGTAAGGGTGTGAGGAGTGGCCGGGGATAAGTTTCTTGAGGTGAAGCGCGAGGGTGTCTGCTGTTGGAGGGCGACCAGTCAGGTAGTACCCAGTGTGAGTTTACGGGAGTGACCCATGGTGGCGATACGAGTTCGTACTTGAAGCCATCATTATGAATAAATCTGAGACGCTAATGAGCCCGTGTGATCGGGCTCATTATCTATCGTGCGTCAGCTAAGCCGATTGTCCGGTGGGGCCGAATTCTGGATAGGCGAGGATGCCGATTTCCGCCATATCGAGTCCGGCCATTTCTTCTTCTTCGTCCGGGCGAAGTCCGATGGTGTATTTCAACACTATCCAGACAAGCGCGCTGGTCACGCTGACGAAGACGCCGACCGCTACAACACCGGTTGCCTGCGCTACGAAGTTGGAGCTGGAGTTGGTGAGTGGCACTGCCATTGTGCCCCAGATGCCAGCGAGCAGGTGTACTGGAATGGCGCCGACCACATCGTCGATTTTCAATCGATCCAACGCCGGAACCGCGAAGACAACGATAGTGCCGCCGATGCCACCAATGAGGATTGCCATTGGCACAGACGGGGTCAGAGGTTCAGCGGTGATGGCAACGAGGCCGGCGAGTGCGCCGTTCAGAGCCATCGTGAGATCAACCTTACCGTAGAAGAGTTGCGTCAGGATGATTGAAACCATCACACCGCTGGCAGCGGCCATGTTGGTGTTGACGAAGATGCGCGAAATCGATGACACGTCTTCGATTGTTCCCATGGCAAGTTGCGATGCGCCGTTGAAGCCGAACCAGCCGAGCCAAAGGATGAAGGTTCCAAGCGTTGCAAGCGGCATGGATGAGCCATGGATCGGTCTGACTTTGCCGTTTGGACCATATTTGCCGATGCGTGCACCAAGGATGATGGCGCCAGTAAGTGCGGCCCAGCCACCGGTCGAGTGAACAAGGGTGGAGCCGGCAAAGTCAGAAAAGGCCATGTCATCAAGCCAGCCTTTGCCCCATTCCCAAGAACCCTGGATTGGGTAAATGAAACCGCACAGGACAATAACAAACAACAGGAATGGCCATAACTTGATACGCTCCGCAACCGTGCCTGACACAATCGATGCGGTGGTCGCACAAAACACCATCTGGAAGAACCAGTCAGAGCCTGCCGCATAGCTGCCGGTGTCCGCTTTCGGGTCAGGGATCGATACCGGACCGAACGCACCAACGTAGTTGAGGACGGTCCAGGTCGTATCGGATGGATACATCAGGTTATAGCCAACGGCCCAGTACATGAGGCCGGCGAGCGAATAAAGGGCGATGTTCTTGGTGCACTGCATCGCGACGTTCTTGCTGCGCACCATGCCGGCTTCGAGCATTGCAAAACCCGCGGCCATCCACATAACGAGGAAGCCGCCAAGCAAGAACAGCAGCGTGTTGAAAATGTATTTTCCGTCCGCGCCAAGCTGCGCCGCTGAGGTTGTTTGGGCACTAACGCCGCTGGCTGTGAGCACCAAGACGCTAACCACGGCACTGGCTAGCAGTAACATGTAAACTCGTCTTTCTAAGCTAAATAGCATCGTCGTCTTTCTCCCCGGTTCTAATCCGTATGGCCTGTTCGATGGGAGAGACGAATACCTTGCCGTCTCCTATTTTGCCGGTGTTGGCCGCGGTCGCAATTGCATTGATGGTTGCCTCGACGCGACCGGTCGCCACAACGACGTCGATGCGGACCTTGGGAAGGAAATTCACGGCATATTCGGCGCCGCGATAGATCTCTGTGTGGCCCTTCTGGCGGCCATAGCCTTTCACTTCCGTCACGGTCATTCCCTCCAGCCCGAGGTCGGTCAGGGCTGCCCTGACATCATCGAGCTTGAAGGGTTTGATGACGGCCGACACGAGTTTCATGCGCACACCCCCTGGTTGAGTTCATCGGACAACTGCTTGATCTGATTAAAATGCGGACAATGCGTGTTGCTGTCTGCAGCTGATTTCGTCTAAGGGTGGTGCAAAAAATGATACAGCCTGGAAATTGAGCACTGAGAAATGCGACATCTGCTTCCATTTCGTTACGTTGATGCCATCGCGAAGGCCGGTTCTATCCGGAAGGCTGCGGAAACACTCGCGATCACGCCATCGGCGTTGAACCGGCGGCTGCTTTCTCTGGAGGAGGAGCTGGGTGTTGAGATATTCGAACGCTTGCCAGGCGGTGTTGTTTTGAATGTTGCGGGTGAAATTCTGCTTGAGCACATCCGCAACCAGATTTCGGATATGGAGAGAGTAAAATCCCGCATCGCTGACCTATCTGGCGTGCGGCGCGGCGCGGTGACGATCGCGTGCACGGAAGAGATGATCGGCCCTTTTCTATCCGATGAAGTGCAACGCTATCGGACCGAGCACCCTGGTGTGACCTTCAACATAGAGCAGCACGTTCGCGGAAATGCCGAACTCGCATTGATCGATCACTCGACAGACATCGCGCTCGTGTTTGAAGCGACCAACAGCGTCGATCTCCAAGTGATGCACACGTCAACATTGCCAGTTGTTGTGCTTATGAGCGAAGATCATCCGTTGGCACGCAAACGCACATTACGTCTATACGAATGTCTAGAGTTCCCCTTGCTATTGCCGTCGGCAGGCAGTGGCATCCGACATCTACTTGAGGCTTCAGCGATGCGCCTTGGTTTGAAGCTCACGGCAGCCGTGCAATCAAACCATCAGGAGTTTCTCTGGCAACAAATGCGTGCCGAGTATCATCTATCTTTTCGAATGCCGACAAACTCCCCGGACGGGAATAATTTGCAGGGCGTCGTTGCCTCGCCGTTAAGCACGCGCGATGTGCCAGGTGGCAAATTGATAGCGGGGCAACTGCGTGGCCGTGTTTTGCCGGTGGCGTCAGCACGCTTCATGGACCAGATCATTAGTGCGCTTGCCGCGAAATTTGAATGATATCAACATTGGTATGGGCCAGGCGACTTCCCCTCAGGCCCATCTGAGTAAAGCTCGCGGTGAGAATTATTGGTCGGCTTTTGACAGGTGTTCGAGTGTGGTAAAGGCACACAAACTTCGATGTTGGAAGTCGAAGACCGTAGCTGTTTGGAGCGCAGATTGGGCGCGCCAGTTATATGATGGAGCGTCAGCATAGTTGCTAAGCAGGTGGTGTCGCGCCGTCGAGCCACCATCAGAACTTGAAACTGATGCCGGCGCGGACGGTATGGTTGTCGAACTTGGTTTTCTCCGCCATCACAATCGATGAATTGTTGTGCGAAACCTTGCCAAGATCAATGTAGCGGTAGCCGAGTTTGAGCGACATCTTCGGCGTCAACGCCTGCTCAATGCCGCCGCCGATGGTCCAGCCGAGCTTCCATTCGGAGTGATTGGCGTAGTCGGCGATGGCGGTCGGTATTCGGTTTGTCGTTTTCACATGGCCCATCGCGGTGCCGCCGGTGATGTAGAAAAGCGTGTTCTTGGATGCAAAGCCAAGACGTAGGCGTATTGTCGACATCCAATCAATCGTCGTCGAGTGAAGCATGTTGGTGGTGCTGTGACCGGCGCCTTCCGTTGCAGAAGCTGAGATATCCGTCTCGATGCCCACAATCAGATTGTCGAGCTGATGGTTGTAGCCAGCATGCAGGCCACTGCTGGCACCCTTGGTGCCATACGCAAACATTTCATAGTCATCGGCTCCGTTGCCCCAACGCGCAAGGCCATCCGTGTCGCCCAAGTGTAACCGGCATGGATCCCGGCATAAAAACCGGCTCCCCGACGTTTTGAGTGGGTAATTTTTTGCCACCAAGAGTTGTCAATGACATCAAGCGCTACTCAGGATTAGTATGTTGGTGCTCGCCCCGCCGCGGTTCAAGCCTGCCGTCGTGCTCGCGGCCGTCAAGGACAAGCCCTTCGGGAGGCCCGCAAACCGGGCCTTCCTGGACTGCCACTCCACACGTCGGCGCAGATTACATGTGGGTCGGGACGGAAAAGCGGGCTCAGCAGGGGGTCGAACAAAAAAGCCAATCCCTCAGGGTAGCAGAAGGCACTGAGACCGAGGTTACCCACTCAGTTCGTCGAGGAGCCA
>CAJQQK010000052.1 GCA_905480435.1 uncultured Hyphomicrobiaceae bacterium
AAGCCCTCGCGGGCGCGCTATAGAGCGCGTCCTTGACCGCCGCCCGTCACATCGACGGGGAATGCTCTGCCAACAGGATTAAGCAGAAAACCGACCACCCAAAAACACCTGATCCACCCACTCAATTCGTCGAGGAGCCAGAAACGACTGAGATCAACGGCGCTTTCTGATATGTAGACGCATTTATCTCTGTATCTATTGGGGATCTCACTTTCCGTATGCCGCGATCCAACGATGATGGCCTTGGCAGCGGCAAGTGTGCTGTTGCGTCCAGGCAGCAATTTGTAGGCATCGCGGACGTATGAGAGCCATTCACGTTCACGTCTGCGTTCGGCGCCGAATTGTTGCGGCCATGGCACCCCTCCGTTGAGCGGCCCAATGACGAACGTGACGCCAGCCGCTTCGCACTTGCGCGCAATTGGACTCGGCGAGGTCGGGCTCATCGGTGTAATTCGATGAACGATATCATAGCGACCATTTTTAATGTTGTCGCCGAATTGTTGCCAAACAAGATGCTCGAAGTAGGAGTAGGTCAGTGATTGAAACGCCTGCAACGTCGTCCAGCCTTTACCTTCGCCCATGCGTAACATGGAGGCGAGTTGGTGGCTTCGGGCTTCAATCTTTTCCGAGTTGATTGCAGTGAAATCTTCGCCTTCGATCAGACCGGCGCGAAGGAACGCATCGCGATTTCTGATCTGGGTGATGACATGGACGTCTGCAATTTTACTTAATGCTCGGGATAACCACCAACCGATCAGGGGAACGCTGACCCACTCAGGGTTCGCGGCTTCGGCAATCAGTAGCACCCGTGCTCTTGCTGTCATGCGTCAGCTCTTTGGTAACTGCGCGCAATAAAATGCGCGAAACCGGCTTGTCTCACCAGTGGCGGTGCCGGACGCCATGGGATGGCCGTCAACCGGCAACGCAAAATTCCTGCTGGCCGTTGATAGCACGATGGATTGAATGTTCTGTAAACTTCACCTTGACGGTTGTTGGTGCATCTCCAACCTGAGTATTATTGGAGCCGCAGGCGTAATCCCACCTGTTGCGCTTCCTGGAGTAAGGATGGTGGGGCTAACTGTTGAGGGACGGATCACTTATAGGCATTCTAAAACGAGTTTGCAGCATTCAAGTATCAGCATCTCAAGTACAGCCGTCAGCCAACAGTTTGCGGCAACGCTTATTCGGCCCTTATGAGATGGCTTTTAACCGCTGTTTGGTGAGATTTCTCATATGTCGACAGGGAGATGATAGGGGCGGTTGGCAAGGGCATCGACGCGAGCCCAGAATTCTGGGCCGACCGCCAATCCCGTTGCGTCCTTTTCGGCAGCCTGTCGCCAGATGTTCCAAGAGTCTGGATGTAGCTCGCTGGCCTTGGAAAAGTGCACGGCTGCCTGGCCTGGATCGCTCTCCCGTCGGAGATAGCGTGCAAGCCGGAAGTGCGCATGCGCCAGAGCGATATTATCATTCGGCAATCGAACACGCGAGCGAACCATTGAGGCCTCCAGCACATGCTCGCTCTCGGATCCTTTCGCGATCCAATCGCGCACGGCGTTGACGTAGTTGGACTTCATCGATTCTCGCTCGGCAACTTGCTCGGGCGTCATCTGCTTGGTTTCGCGGTCCATGAATCGGAATGCATCCGATGAGCCTGCATTTTCCGGTGGCCTTACGATCAAGCCTGCCTCGTCAATCCAGACGGCTTGGGGAACGTTGACCATATTGTAGAGCTCGGCAACGCAATGATCCCGGTCAATCAGGCAAGGGTAGCTCGGATTTACTGCCTCGACCCAAGGGCGTGCCGCTTCGGGCGAATCCATCGCCACGGTGACGACCGTAAAGTTGTGATCCTGATTTTCTGCATAGAGTGCCTGCCACACGGACAGATCAGCTCTGCAGCCTCACCAGGACGCCCAGGTCGCAAGCAGGACTTTCTTTCCGTGCAACTCTGTCAATGAGGTCATCTGGCCGGAAAGGTCCGGCAGGCTGAAATCAGGGGCTTCCGTTGACTGCAACGCTGAAGCACGATCACGGGCACTGGCCCCAAGCGCCCAAACCGTCGAAGTGTCATCGTGCACAACAGGGTGTCCGAGATGGCGCCAAAAACCCGATACATTGATGCGGTTGTCCTGAATGAGCGGCGCTGTGTTGGCAGAAGTTGCAGCGACGCAGATCTCGCCTTTGCAAAATCCTTCAGGCTTTAGGGACCAGCCTGTTGCCGCAGTGAGTTCGGCAGCCGAGACCCATAGATTGTCATCATCGACATGTCCCGATGAGCATGCTGTCTCACTTTGATCACAGAGCACCGTTGGCATTGCTTTTTCTCCCATCCGCTTCCGTGTTTATTGCTTTGCTATCATTTGCCGGGCCTAAGGGGCAGTGTTATCGGACAGCTGTCGCCTTGCGTTGTGCCTGCCTCTACTTCGGCCAAGGTGCTTTCATCGACATCGGTCTGGAACGTCGCATGGAAGCGGTTGATCATGTTGCTAAGACCAACGGTCAAACAGATGTCAATAATCTGCTCTTTGCTGAAATGCTGCTTGAGCGCACCGTAAGTCGCATTGTCAATCGGCTCAAGGCGCGTTGACTTCTGCGCGTAGCGAATGATTGCCGCTTCCTCGGCAGTGTAGACGTCGTCGGGTAATGGGTCATCAGTGAGATGACCCATTTTTTCTTCCGAGATGCCAAGCTCCCGACCGAGGGCTATATGGGTTGGAATTCAATAGAAGCAGTCGTTGACCGACGTTGCCGTCATGTAGGCCAGTTCGCCGTGCTGGGGTGCGAGTGTCGAGTTTTTGCGATAGACCGTCTGCATCAATTGCGAGAGCACCGTCAATGCTTCGGGGCGATTCGCAAGCGCACGATAAACGTTGACAAGGCGCCCACGTGACTGGCCTGCTTCCACCAATGCTTCACGTGTCGCAGGATCGAGTGCTGGATCGTTTTCATCTAGGATTGGGATACGCGCCATATTGGATTTCTCAGGTTGAAATAGTGTCTTGCCGCTGAACGCGACGTCGTGTCTTCCATTATTCTCGCACAGTTCTGTCTGGTTTGTCTTGGCTGCTATCAAAGAATGGTTGCGGTCGATGACGGCTTTCGCGGTACTGCAGCGTACATTTGATTGCGGCAAATCGTGAATGCTCCGGGCGGGAGGAAAGCGGGTGACAGCGGTAGCACTCGAAGAAGCCCGCAAGAGCATGTATCAATGGGATTCGAGGGAACCGCAGTGTAGGAAATGTCGCCATGTCTGGTATCTTGCCGCCTGCATCAACTTATGATGCCTGCTATGCACAATTTAACTGGCAAATTCCGCAACGATTTAATATCGCAACTGCTGTTTGCGATCGACATGCGGATTGTTCGCCGGACAATACGGCAATCGTGTTCGAGGACACGGACGGCAGCCAGAAGCGTTTGACTTTTGGGCAGTTGCAGTCGGAATCGAACCGCCTGGCAAATGTGCTAACTCACCACGGAATACGACGCGGTGATCGAGTGGCAATTCATTTGCCGCAAAGTTTCGAGGCGGCGGTTGCCCATATTGCAGCCTACAAGCTCGGGGCAATCGCATTGCCGCTGTTCAGCTTGTTCGGTCCGGACGCCTTGCGCCATAGGCTCGCGGATAGTGGCGCTCGCATTCTGCTGACCTGTCAGGCAAACCTCCCAGTCATTGAAGCCGTCCGAGACGACCTTGGTGAACTAGAGCATATCATTGTTACGGATGGCTCTGCGGTGGGTGCACAGGATCTCAATGGATTGATGGAGAGGGTATCTGACTGCTTCAAGACCATCGACACAGCTGCCGACGACCCGGCGATGCTGATCTACACTTCGGGGACAACCGGTGACCCGAAAGGTGCCCTCCACGCGCATCGTGTTTTGCTGGGGCATCTCCCGGGTGTCGAATTTCCGCATCGCTATTTTCCGCAACAAAGCGACCTCTTCTGGACTCCAGCGGATTGGGCGTGGGCGGGGGGCTTGCTTGACGTGCTGCTTCCGAGCCTGTTTCACGGCGTACCCGTTCTCGCCAAGCGCTTCGATAAATTTGAACCTGAAGCTGTATTCCAACTGATGGTCCGCCACGGAGTGCGCAACACGTTTATGCCAGCAACCGCCCTTCGAATGCTGCGCCAATTTCCGACGCCTGAAAAGTTCGATGTTAAACTGCGAAGCCTGGCAAGCGGCGGTGAGGCATTGGGCGAAGACCTAATTGGCTGGGGGCGTGAGACACTCGGGATCACCATCAACGAATTTTATGGTCAAACCGAAGTCAATCTTGTTGTTGGCAATAATGGTGATGTCATGCCGATAAAGCCTGGCTCGATGGGGCGACCAATCCCGGGCCATCAGGTTGGCGTGATCGATGACGACGGACGCGAAGTGGCAGTGGGTGAGATTGGCGTTGTTGCTGTTCGGCGACCAGACCCGGTGATGTTTCTTGAATACTGGAATAACCCGGTTGCGACATCGGCGAAGTTCTTGGGTGACTGGTGCATGCTTGGTGATCTCGCTTGGCGCGACGACGACGGTTATCTTTGGTTCAAGTCCCGCGATGATGATGTGATTATTTCTTCCAGCTATAGGATCGGACCAACCGAAGTTGAGGAATGCCTCAATCAACATCCAATGGTGGCAATGTCCGGAGTTATCGGCAGTCCGAATTCAATACGTGGCGAAATTGTAAAGGCTTACGTGGTGCTTGCAGATGACGTCATTGGTAATGATGCTCTCCGAGCCGATATACAGGCGCATGTAAAACAGCAATTGTCTGCCCACGAGTATCCGCGGGAAATCTGCTTTCTTGATGAGCTCCCGCTTACCGTGACCGGCAAAATACAGCGTATGCGTTTGCGCGAGCGTGATGCGAAAGAACGAGCAGACACACAACCAAATCAGAAAGGCTAGGGCATTGGGGCGCTATCTCGAAGAATTCACCGTAGGCGAGCTTCTGGTATCTCCTGAACGCGAGATTACGCAAGATGACATCCAGGCCTTTGCCGATCTAACCGAAGACCACAATCCAGTGCATGTCGATATGGAGTTCGCTCGGCAGAGCGTATTTGGCGGTCCGATCAGTCATGGTCCGATGATGATTGGGATTACTTTTGGTCTTTTGAGTAAAATCGATCTTTTTGATGGAACAATTATCGCACTGAAAGCTGTCAATTGGTCATTCGATGCGCCGATACGGCCTGGCGATCGGGTGCACGTGCGCGCGCGGGTTCTTGAAGCCCGGCCAAGTAAGACGGCTGCCGACCGAGGTGTCGTTGTGCTGAAAATTGAAATCTGGAATCAAGCTGACGTCGTTGTTCAGGCCGGGGAAATCGCTGGGGTGATGAAGAAAAACTCGTTGTCTAAGCAATCAGGCAGCGCTGCGTCATAGCTACTGTGATGGTTTCAGATATTGTGGGTTCTGCGGTTTGCTGCCGTCAGCACCAAATGTGATGTGGAACGCGTCGAGATGTTCGACGCGTCGATGTTTGCGGCTGAGTATATTCGATATTCGAAAATCGGTTACAATGGAATGGGCGTCTTCCAGATGCTCGAATGGAACTTCCTCGCCCTGGATCAATGGACGCCTGCAAGCATGACAATTGCTGTCAGAGCTGCAGCTCAACGACAGAAAGTATTTATCATGGCAGGCGCGTTGGATGGAATTCGAGTGGTTGAGCTGGCGACGGTCGTGCTTGGGCCATGGGCGACGCAGATGCTTGGCGACATGGGCGCCGATATTGTTAAGATTGAAACGCCGACCGGTGACACGACACGCCAACTTGGTCCTCGGCGGAACGCGGGTATGGCATCGCTGTTTCTGGCCGTAAACCGGAACAAGCGCAGTGTCGTTCCTGATCTGACCCAAGATGCTGGCCAAGAGGCGCTCGATAAGATTATCGAGACAGCCGATGTGTTCGTCCACAACATGCGCCCGAAAGTAGCTGCCAAACTTGGCCTGACCTATGAGCGCTTTGCCGAGAAAAATCCTGAGTTGATATTTTGTGCGACGTTTGGGTTCGCAAGTGAAGGGCCACTGGCTGACAAGCCGGCCTACGACGATGTCATTCAAGCCGCCAGCGGCCTTGCCGATCTGCAAGCCGTAACATCAGATCAGCCGCGCTATGTGCCGACGATCATGGCCGATAAGACGAGCGCCTATAACGTGCTGTCAGCTATTCTCGCGGCGCTGGTTTGCCGTGAGCGGGGTGGTGGGGGGCAAGCCATCGAAGTGCCAATGTTTGAGACATTGGTCGACTTCGTCATGGTCGAGCATCTTTACGGTGCCTGCTTCGAGCCGCAGATCGGAGATATGGGGTATAATCGGATCTTGAACGCCGAGCGAAAGCCATATGCAACTAAGGATGGATATCTGGCGGTGTTGCCTTACACAGATGCGAACTGGCGCGATCTATTTGTTTTGGCAGGCCGCGAAGAACTGATTGGCGATGAGCGATTTGCAACGATTACGGGGCGCGTCAACAATTCCGAGGCCGTTTACGGTATTCTTGCCGAGATTATCGCGACACGGACGTCAGCCGAATGGCGGGAGATATTGGATGCCGCTAACATTCCGGTCACGGTCGTCAACACCAAAGAGATGCTACTGGATAACGAGCAACTGCTGGCTGGTGACTTCTGGCAAGAGAAGGACCATCCAACGGAAGGCCGCATTCGAATGACCCGGCCGACAGTACGTTTCTCGAAAACGCCCTCCACCGTGCGCCGATTGCAACCGCAGCTCGGCGAGCACAGCGCGGAAATCCGGCTACCCGACGTTTCAAGTGGGTAGCCTGAGGTCGAGTTTGCCAGCTATGAGGTAGGTGACGGCCTTCAAGGTCTTGCTGTTTTGGTAGCCGCGTGCCTTGG